>JAJYCN010000373.1 GCA_021778335.1 Acidobacteriota bacterium
GACCTCCGGCGCCCAAAACTCGACCGCGCCCCCGACGACGAAGCGTTGAAAGCCCTCATCCTGAATGGCATTCCGCCCGAAATGCCCGATGGCTGGTATCTCAGCCCCGAAGACATCGCCAACATCGCCGCATTTGTGCGCAGCCTCGGAAACGTTCCAACAGAAAAACTCCCAGGCAACCCGGCGCGAGGCAAGACGTTGTTAGAACGGAGCGGCTGCCTCGGCTGCCACATTCTCGCCGGCCAGGGCATCGGCTTCGGTCCCGCCTTGACGGACATCGGAGCCAAGCGCGGCGCGGCACAACTGCGCGAAACCCTCCGGAACCCCGCAAAAACCCTCCCCGAGGGATTTCTGCAGGTCGAGGTGACTACCTCGTCCGGCCAGACCTTGCGCGGCATCCGCCTGAATGAAGACACGTTCACCATTCAGCTCAAAGACATTCACGGCCGCATTTACAGCTTTCGCAAAAGCGATCTTCACGCCTTGAAGAAGCTTCGCAACGAGACGCCGATGCCCTCCTACTCTGCCGCTTTTTCCTCCGCTCAACTGGAGGATCTCGTTGCCTTTCTTGCGTCGCTTCGGGGGCTGCAATGAAACTTCTGCCGCTCCTCTTGCTCACCTGTTCCTCTCTTACGGCGCAGGTCCCCTTTCAGCGCATCGTGAACGCGGACCGCGAGCCGGGCAACTGGCTGACCTATTCGCGCACACTCGACGGCCAGCGGTTCTCCCCGCTCACCGAAATCAACACGAGCAACGTCTCGCGCCTCAAGGTGAAGTGGGCTTACCAGTTCCCCGATCCCCAGAACGAAGTCTCGCCGATCGTGCTCGACGGCATCGTCTACATCACCGGACCGAACTCCGCCTCCGCCCTCGACGGCCAAACCGGCCGCACCCTGTGGACCTGGAAGCGCGCGCTGCCCACGGATTTCCGCGGCATCGGGTTCGGCCACTCAAGCCGCGGCGCCGCGGTCCTCGACGACAAGTTATACGTCGCCACCCTCGACGGCTTTCTCATCGCCCTTGATCTCAACAGCGGAGCTGAGCGTTGGTCGGCCAAGGTCCTCGACTACAAGACCGGCTACAGCATGACCATGGCGCCCCTCGCCATCGACGGCAAAGTGGTTGTTGGCGTCAGCGGCGGCGAAGCCGGCATCCGCGGATTCATCGACGCCTATGACGCCAAAACGGGAACGCGCGCCTGGCGTTTCCGGACGATCCCCGCGCCCGGCGAACCAGGCCACGACACCTGGGCCGGAGATAGCTGGAAAACCGGCGGCGCGCCAACCTGGGTCACCGGCGCCTACGATCCGCAACTGAAACTGGTCTACTGGGGCGTCGGCAATCCCGCCCCGGACTGGAACGGCGACGTCCGCCAGGGCGATAACTTGTACTCCTGCTCCTTGGTAGCCCTCGATGCCGATACGGGAAAACTGCGCTGGTATTTCCAGTTCACACCCCACGACACGCACGACTGGGATTCCGCCCACATCCCCGTCCTCTTCGACTCGACCGTAAACGGCGTGAAGCGCAAACTCGTCGCCGTGGCCAACCGCAACGCGTTTTACTACGTGCTGGATCGCGTCACCGGCGAATACTTATCCGGACGGCAGTACGCCAAACAAACCTGGGCAAAAGGCCTCGACTCCAATGGCCGGCCCATTCTCTCCGGCAACGCCGAACCGGTAAAGGAAGGCGTGCTCGTCTGGCCGAACGCCAACGGGGCCACCGTCTGGTTCAGCCCCTCCTACAGCCCGGCCACCGGCTATTTCTACGTAGCCGTGCGCGAGATCGGCTCCCGTTACTTCAAGCGCGACACGCCTTATAAACCCGGAATGGAATTTATGGGCGGCGGCGAAGAGGAGTTGCCCGCCGACGATTCCTGGGGAGCGATCCGAGCCCTGCAGGCCGAAACCGGCGAACTCCGCTGGGAGTTCAAACTCCACTCGCCCCCCTGGGCCGGCGTCATGTCCACCGCCGGCGGCCTCGTCTTCTCCGGTTCCGACGAAGGCAACTTCTACGCCCTCGACGCCCAAACCGGAAAGCCCCTCTGGGACTTTCAAACCGGCAGCGCCATCGCCGCAAACCCCGTCAGCTTCACCATCGACGGCCATCAATGCATCGCCATAGCCGCCGACCGCGTCCTCTACGTCTTCGGCCTGTGACCGCCGGCCCCGAAAAAGGAGAATCCCCATGCGATGGCACCACGCGCTGGCAACGGTTCTGGGCATCTGCCTCCCCGCCGCTGCACTCTGGGCGCAAAGCCGGCCGCTAAAAACCCCGTGGCGCGGCGCCGGTCCTCCGCCCTGCGTCGGCGACGGCGGCGGCATCTACGCGTGTCCTCCTGCCCCACACTCGCTCGCCGTACGCGCCGGACGCCTGTTCGACTCCAAAACCGGCACGATGAAAACCCGCCAGGTGATCCTCATCTCCGGCGACCGCATCACCGAAGTCGGCCCCGAAGCCCAAGTCAAAATCCCTCCGGCAACGCCCATCATCGACCTCACTCACTCGACCGTCCTCCCCGGCCTCATCGACGCCCACACGCACATGTTCAACCGCCGCCCGAAAAGCGGAACCACGGAAGACTACATGCTCATCGCCGTCGAAAACGCCCAGGCCGACCTCCGCGCCGGATTCACCGCCGCGCGCGACATGAGCACCCACGGCAATGGCTATGGCGACGTCGCCATCCGCAACGCCATCAACGAAGGCCGCTTCGACGGTCCCCGCTATCAGGTCTCCGGACGCGGCATCGTCTGGGGCGCCCATCCCCCAAACCCCGCCGCGCCTGACGATCCGTTATCCAGTTCCGTCGTCCGTTCCGTAGCGGACGCCCGCGCCGCCGTGCGCGATCAGATCCATCACGGCGTCGATTGGATCAAGCTCTTTCCCACCGGCGGATACTCGTTCGCAAATTCGGGCGTCGCCGAATATGAACTCACCTACCCGATGCCGGTCCTCGAAGCCCTCATCGACGAAACCCATCGCCTCGGCCATAAAGCCGCTTGCCACGTCTACGGCGGCGAAGGCGAGAAAAACGCCATCCTCGCCGGCTGCGACTCGATCGAGCACGCCTTCGGCCTCGACCAGCAGGAAGCCAACCTAATGGCCGCCCGCAAGCTCTTCTACGATCCCACCATCGTCCGCTACACCGAACCGGCCATGGACGACGCCGACGCAAAGAACACCGGCGGCCGCTTTCGCATCATCCCCATCTTCGAAACAGCCGTCCGCATGGCCGCCGCCACCAAAGGTCTAAGAATGATGGCCGGCAGCGGAGTCGACGGCGCCACCTTCGCCCACGGCACGCAAGCCCTCGAATTCGAAGCCATGGTGAAGATCGCCGGCCTGACCCCGGCCCAGGCCATCGAAGCCGGCACGATAACCAACGCCGAAGCCCTCGGCTGGCAGGACCGCATCGGCTCCATCGACCCCGGCAAATATGCCGACTTAGTCGCCGTCTCCGGCGACCCCCTCGCCGGCATCACCCAACTTGAGCACATCCGCTTCGTCATGAAAGGCGGCAAAATCATTCGAAACGACATCTCAACCACGGAAAGGAAGTCACCATGAAACCTGCAAAGAAGACCGCCGGATTCACAGCCGAAGAACAAGCCGCGATGAAAGAGCGCGTCCAGGAGATAAAGGCGGAGGCGAGCCGCCCGCGAAGCGCCAGCAAAGCCGATGGAGAACGCGACCTCCTCGCCAAAGTCGCCGCGCTTCCGCCACCTGACCGCGCCATGGCCGAGCGCCTCCACGCGATCGTCAAAGCCAACGCCCCGTCCCTCTCGCCGAAAACCTGGTACGGAATGCCCGCCTACGCCAAGGACGGCAACGTCGTCTGCTTCTTCCAAAGCGCTCAGAAGTTCAAAACGCGCTACGCCACCCTCGGCTTCAGCGACAAAGCCAAACTCGACGAAGGCCGCATGTGGCCCACCACCTTCGCGCTAAAAGAACTCACGCCGGCCGAAGAAGCCAAAATCGCCGTACTCCTCAAGAAAGCCATGAGCTGACAATCGCCGCGCCCGCGCGGCATAAAATGACGGAATGGCTCAGACAGTAGCCGTCCTCGGCGGCGGCGTAGCCGGTCTCAGCGCCGCACAGGAACTCGCCGAGCGCGGCTACCAGGTGCATGTCTACGAAAGGAAACCCGTCATGGGCGGCAAGGCGCGCAGCATTCCCGTGCCGGGTTCGGCCGCTCCGGACCGCAAGCCTCTTCCCGGCGAACACGGGTTCCGGTTCTTCCCCGGGTTCTACAAACACGTCACGGATACGATGCGGCGCATTCCCTACGGTGGTCACGGGAACACCTTCGATAATCTTGCGGTGGCCACGCGCATTCTCCTCGCCCGGGCCGGACAAACAGAAATTACCTGGCTTGCCCGATGCCCGCAAAACCTGGAGGATCTGCACGTATTTCTCGTGGAGCTATTTACACCTCTCGGCGTTCCCGCTCCCGAGTTAGCCCAACTTTCGCAGTTCGCGGGCTTCACAGGAGCCAAGTCTTTCAGAATCAGTAGGGCCTACCCGTAGGTCTTCACTACAGGGCGGGCTGATCGGCGAGCTTCTGGGGCGGGATCTGGGAGGCC
>JAJYCN010000069.1 GCA_021778335.1 Acidobacteriota bacterium
CCACGCTTCTTTCAGACCCCACCTCGCGGTGACGCCCTTGCGCTTCGCTACTACTTCACCTCCATCAGGTTGTAGAGGGGACTTACACCCCCGAGCTGTCGAAAATGCTCGGCACACAACGAAAGCGGCGCTTCCCCCGGATGGAGGAAAGCGCCGCTTGGGTCCTTCTCGTTTCGGTTGTGAGTGAGTTCGCTAGAAGTAGAACTTCAGAGCGAACTGAAGCTGCCGGGCGTCCTGAGCGCCGAAGATCTGGCCGAAGCTGCCGACGCCGATGTTGCCATTGGCGACCGTCTGGCCGGGAACGCCGATGCCAGGCGAGCCGAGCACGACGGTGTTGGTCAGGTTAATCGCCTCGGCGCGGAACTCGAGCGAATTGCGTTCGGTGATGGCGAACGACTTCACCAAGCTCACGTCGACGGTGTACATGCCGGGACCGCGGATCGTGCCGACGCCGCAGTTGCCGAACGTCCCAAGGGCCGGCGGCGCATAGGCGTTCGGGTTGAACCACTGATATCCGCCGTTCGGCGAATCCATGGTTCCGAACACGCTTCCGGGCGAAATGCAGTTGGCGCGAGGTTCAACCGCGTGAGTCCGCGAGCTGTCTTCGTAGTTGTTGATGGTGTAAGGGAAGCCACCGCGGAAGGTTGGGATGGCGTTGGCCTGCCAGCCGCCCACAATCGCGTCGGCCACCTTGCTCATGTTGCCGCCGTACTTGCGGCCGCGGCCGAAGGGAAGGTCATACGTCACATAACCGCTGAAGGTGTGAGTGACGTCGTAGTAGCACGGCCCCCACTGGGAGCGGCCGTTGTAGGCGTTCGGCCAATAGTAGTCGTTCGTGCTCGCCTGGCCACCGTCTCCGTAGTAGCCGATCGAGTTGGTCATGCACTTGGAGTAGGTGTAGTTGAGCTGGAACTGCAGGCCGTTGCTCAGGGTCTTCTGAAGGACGACCTGCAGGGCGTCGTAGTCCTGGTCGGCCGAAGACGATGTCAGACGCGCGTTGCCGATCTCGCTCTGCAGAGTCGGATTGCCCGACAGGTAGTAACTGGGCGAAACCGAACCGTTCGCATTCAGGATTCCCTGCGATGCCCAGATGGGCACCATCAGATGCGTGTTGCGCTGGCCGACGTAACCAATTTGGAAGGTCATGTCGTTGCCGAACTGGTGCTGGATGGTGAAATTCCACTGCTGCGACACCGCGGGACGGATGTTCGGATCCCACAACCGCAATCCGGCCCCGATGAAGGGATTGCCAGGGTTGGACTCGAACGGAAGATAACCCTGAGCAAGAGTGGATGGCGTCTGCCCCGGAGCGTAGATGTCGAGGTGCTCGGTGGCAAACGGCGGGTTCAAGGTGAGGCGAAGGTTGGTACCGGTTCCTTCCAGGAAGCTGGACATCGTGTAGGCGGTGCGAATGACCGTGTTCTTCATTGGCGTCCAGGCGATGCCGATGCGAGGCTGGAAGTCGGCTATGCCGAGATACGGGTTGTAGAGTGCTTCGCAGTTGGCGTAGGGGCAGTTGCTGCCGGCCGTGTACATCTGGCCGCTGACGAGGCCAAAGTTGGCTTGCCGGTTGTCTACCTCGGTCCAGGGCGAGTTGTACTCGAAGCGGAGTCCGAGGTTGAGGGTCAGGTTCTGGGAGACGCGGTAGTCGTCCTGGAAGAATGCCGCCGTCACCGAGGAGCGCTGGCCCCAGGTGCCGCCGGCGATGCCGCCCTGGATCTGATAGGGCATGCCCATCATGAAGTCCGCTTCCGGGAGGCCGCTGTACTGGCCGTTGAAATTGAACTGACCCGCGATTCCGGCATTCCCAGAATAGAACGTGTTGATGCGATCCCGGAAGAACTGGAATCCGACGTGCATCGTGTGCTTGCCTTTGGTCCAAAGCAGCGTATCTTCCGCCTGAATTACCGTGTCGGCAAACTCCTGCATCACGTCGGCATTCCCGAAGCCGCTGGCGAATCCGCCCGAGAAGGTGAATGCCGGCAAAATGCTCGTCGGAACTCCCGGAATTCCAACGCTGCCCGCCGAAAACGCCGACCCGCTCAACAGCCCGGTGACGATCGGAGTGTAGTTCACGCCGGCGCGAAGGTCGTTCACCAGCGAAGGGCTGATGGTCTTGGTGTAGTCCAGGACGCCGTTATAAGACGGTATCAGGCTCTCGGAGTTGTACAGCAGTGGAATGCTGTTGGTATTCGGCTGAATAATGTGAGCTTGCGAGTAGCGTCCGTAAATGTGGTCGCTGTCGGTCGCCGCGTAGTCTACGCGTAAATCGCCCTGGTCCTGATTCGTGTAGCCATGGGTCGTGTTCGTCGCGTTATTGATCAGCGCGCCGTTGATCGGTTGCGGATACAGCGAAGACTTCATGATCGTCAGCGCCTGCGGGCTGAGCAGATTCGCCGGAACGACGTTGCCGGGAATCGGCGTCTTTGTTCCCGGGTAGTGGAGTTGAATGTTCTGCTGCGAGAGCACTTGCGAGAAGTTCCCGGTGCGCTCCGCCGCCGTGAACACGCTATAGGCGCCGCTGGTTGCCGGCTGGTCGAAACGCGAGCCCTGGTAGTCGCCGAAGATGAACAGCTTGTTCTTAATGATCGGCCCGCCAATGGTGCCGCCGAACTCGTTCCAGCGCAGCAGCGGACGCGGGAGATTCCGCCAGTTGTTCTGCCACACGTTGGCGTTCAGCGCGTCGTTGCGGATGAACTCGAACAGGTCGCCATGGACCTGGTTCGTGCCCGCCTTGATGCTCACGCTGACGATGCCGCCCATGAACTGGCCGAACTCGGCCGAGGCGTTCTGGGTGATCATGTTGAACTCTTCAATTGCATCCGGCTGCGGGGAGTAAGCAACCTGATTCTCCGAGACCTGGTTGTTATCCATGCCGTCCAGCAGGAAGTAGTCGGTCTCGTTGCGGTTGCCGTTGATATAGGGACGCCCGCTGCCAAACGAGGCCTGTGAGCCTGTGAACGACGCGGGGTTAGTCGCCACCGACCCGGGCGCCAGCAGCGTCAACTGGACATAATTGCGCGTCGCCAGGGGAAGGGTCGTGTTCGTGCGCGCGTCGATGATGGTGCTTAACTGCGTCGAGTCGGTCTGCAGCAGCGGCGGCGCCGCGCTCACCTCAACGCTTTGTGAGACACTCCCGATGACTAACTGGAAATCGAGCCGCGCTGCCTGGTTGAGAACCAGCAGAACGCCGCTCCGGGTTGACGTCTGAAAGCCGGTGCTTTCCACTTTCACGTCATAGGTTCCCACGGGCAGACGCGGCAGGATGTAATCGCCCGATGTGTTGCTCACCGTCGGCCATACCGTGCCGCGAGCCGTATCTTTTGCCGTGATTTTCGCGTTTGCCACGGGGGCGCCGGAGGGATCCGTCACCTTCCCTAAAATCGATGCCGTGACTTCCTGACCGCGCGCGATGCCACTCCACGCGAAAAGCCCCACCAATAGGCCACACGTCAGGTACGCAGTAAGATGTTTCGTTCGACGAAAAACGTCCATTAAACTACTCCTCTTTGCGATGATCTTCCAAAGTGAACTTGCCATTGCATAACGAATGAAAGGCAGTCTGGCCGCGCCAATGACCTCACGAAACTGGCGCGTCTCAAATTCGACCTACAACATCAGCCAAGCTGGACAGCACCCGGCACTCACTACAGACGAAGCCCAAGAGTTAGGTCTCTTACTCTTCGCAGTAGTATGTTTTTATTATATTTCCTGCACTCAGACCCACTTAAACAGAACTATAACACAGGTTTGGCCGACCTGCGCCATCAAAGTGATTGTTTCCGCGAATTCTTATCAATTCCCCGCGCGGTGATAAGAAAAGCGCATCGCGTGAGCGTTTCCTTCCATGATCCGGTAGTAGCCGTCGGCGGCAAGATTGGTAAAGCGCTGCCGCACGCCGTCCGGCCAGCGGACCTCGACCGCGGAGGCGGCCGCGCCAAGGCCAAGATTCGCGCGTAAGTCACGGTGAACTATTAAACCCCCGAACGTTATCGAAAATCCAGTTTGCAACGGCTATTTTATTGTTGTTCGGCTGTTCTAAACACAATAAAACGTGTGGAGATTGCAGGAGTCACTCGGTCATCTTGCTTGCCGTCATGCAGGAAGCCGGGGTCTGTCAAATGAACGCCGAGCCGAAGGTGACTTCTTCGTCACGCACCCCGGTATCAGCCGAGGCTCAAGCTACGCTCCATCCTGTGGCGATGTGCCGAGCGGCCGGCGGTTCCGAGGCTCCGAAGACGCCGTGACATCCCGGCCGGCGGTTCGCGTCGAACATGTTCTAAACTACGGAGAACATTTGAATTTTCAGCCTCTTGCAACTTTTGCCGTCGTGATATGATTCTTGAGAGTCAAGGTGAGTTGGGGAACATACTATGGCAGAGGACGGATCTACCGGCGCGGCTCGCAGCCCGCAGGGTGATGGGCCTGGGGCGCCAACCCCCGATGCCGTCCGAGCCGAGCTTCAGCGAATTCTCGAAAGTCATGAATTCCGCACCAGCAGACGGTGTCAAGACTTCTTGCGCTTTGTTGTTGAGAATACACTGAACGGGAAAGCGGACATTCTTAAGGAGCGGACGATCGGCGTGGAGGCGTTTGGGCGGCCGGTCTCCTACGATCCGAGCGACGACGCTACGGTCCGCGTGAAGGCGGGTGAGGTTCGGAAGAGACTGGGCCTCTACTATGCGGCCGGTGGCGCCAACGATCCCGTCCGGATTGAGCTACCTGGCGGCGGATATGTGCCGGAGTTCACACTCCAGGCGAACGGCGCACCGGGAAAACGAAGCCAACTCGCGCCCGAGGGCGAAAGCCACGGGGTTCTCGCCTCTCGCGGCGTCCGGTTGGCATTGTTGGCCTCCGCGGTGGTTGGCGTGGCGTTCGCCTGGTTTGCGCTCGGGGCCCGGCGCACTCCCCTCAGTGAATTCTGGGCTCCGGTGTTGCGAGGCTCCTCGCCGGCGCTGCTATGCGCGGCGTATGTCCCGGTGTACACGCCGGCCATCGCGGATGGCTCGCCCGCTCCCGGGGCCAATTTCACGCTGCTCAACGACCAGTTCGTGGGTGGCGGGGTCTTGGTAGCGCTCGCGCGGCTTTCGGCGATGCTGGCCCGGATGAGCCGGGCCTACCAGATCCGGATCGGGCATGAGGTTTCTTTCCAGGATCTGCGGACCTCGCCTGCGATTCTGATCGGGTATTCGTATACGCGATGGCGCGACATAAGCAAGGAACTCCGGTACTTCATCGATGCGTCCCGGCAACCCGCCGTCATTCTGGACAACGGGAAGCCGACGTCGTGGTATCTGCCGAAACTTGGGGCGGACCGGCACACCGACGAGGATTACGCAGTCGTTTCGCGGGTCTTTCACCCGGACACACGCGCCATGCTCGTCGAGTTAGCCGGAATCACGCAGTATGGGACGGAGGCGGCCTCCGACCTGCTCAGCAACCCGGACTTATTGGCCGAAGCGCTCCGCGGCGCGCCGAAGGACTGGCAGCGGAAGAACCTGCAACTGGTTCTGCACGTAAAGGTCATCTCCGGGAGCCCGGCGCCGCCTACCGTTGCCGCCGCCTACTTCTGGTAGAGCCCTTACTTTTTCCTGGGCGGGAAGTCTTTCAGCATCTTGTCCACCGACTTGAGCGCCTGTTTTTCATCGCCCTTCTGGCTGCTGGAGACCGAATCCTCGGTGGCCTGGCCGCGCCAGATCAGCACTTTCTTATTGGCGCCGGGGAAGTCGAGCGTGAGGATTCCCATCGAGCGCGGCACCTCTTCGGTTTGCGCCATCCGAGGCTGGTCCATACCCCAGCCGCCCCAGCCCCCGTCAAACGCCCAACCACCGCCGCCCCAACCGAAACCATCGGCCGTCGTAGTGGCGTCCATCACTTCCGGAGTAGTGAAATCATAAACCACAATCATGCCGGGGTGCTGGCTTTCTGAAACACGCCGCATTTCTCTGGCTTCGAGGGTTTTGTCTACGCCGGAACGGGCCCAGTGAAGATAGAAGCTCTTCCGCTCTTTCGGGCTTATCTTCCAGGCGAACGTCTTATAAGTGGAAAAGCCGGCTTTCGATCGCCAATTTACACCCACGCTTTGGGCATGAATCGCCGGAGGGGCCGCCAAAGTACATAAAGCGGCGATCAAAACGCTAAGTGACAGAACAGTTTTTCCTGGTCACATACGCCGATGGACGTATACGCGGGAAACTGGTAACAAAGAATCCGGGGGACGAGTAAGTCAGGCGATCGCCGGCGCCGGTCTTCCCTGTGTATCCCGCAGAGTTTTGGCCGGCGAACCAATGCGGGACACGGAAAGCGCGCCGAGATAGAGCAGGCCGCCGGCGATTAATGTTAGTTTCAAGCCGATGTAGATAGCCAGAAAGATAGCGCCCGCCGAGCCCATGACGCTGGCCGCCGCGTTGAGCGCCCATGCCCACCGCACCGCCGCCGGATACCGCGCTTCCATATGAGCCAGGCCCGTCGGGAACGGCATACCCATGAGGAAACCCGCCGGCGCGACCAATCCGATCGAGGTAAGGATCTTGAAGGGCAGCGGCCATCCGGCGCCAATCCGCGTTACCGGATCCGCGGCAATCGCGAGTAAGATCACAAGCGCGGTAACACCGCACAGGACAAGTCCGAGCGCCCGGCCGCTGGAACCCGCAATCCGCCGGCTCATATAACTTCCGGCGCCGCTCGAGACTAACATGGAAAAGACGATGACGGTGAGCGCGTAAGTGGGATGGCCAAGGAACAAGATAAACTTCTGGATGAGGGCGACCTGAATCAGGATGTAGCCGGCTCCGATGCAGATGAAGTAGAGCAACGCGAGGCGTATCCCGCCGCCGGCCGGCAGTCTGGATTTCAGCAGAAGCGGCGGCAGAGCGAGCATGATCGCGGTGGCCGCCAGGCTGATGCCGACGAGTCCGAACAGTAGAGGCAGCGCGCGGTTGATTTTATAATCCGCGGCGCCGCGGCCGCCGTGCAGCAGAAAACTCCACACATCGCGCGGCTGCACGGTGTAGAAGAAGAACGGGCGGTCATCCCCCACCGGAGTTACATCAAACGGGTAGGCCCGCTCGAAAGCTTCCGGTTCCTTGGTTAGCAGGAAGCGGGCAAATTCGTTCCGGGGCGGATCGCCGGGAAGATAGATCTCCTCGAGGCTCGGGTCCCGGGCGAGGGCCGCGCGCGCGCGATCGAGGTCCGCCGGCGCAATCGGGCCGCGAAATACCAGGACGGTGTCCTGCGCGCCCCACCCCTTGAGCTTCGCGGCGTCCTCGCGAACGATCATGATGTGCCGCCATACGTCCGTTTCCCCGAGCCGGTTCAGCGCCTCGCGGGCCAGGGCGAGCAGGCGCAGCGACTCCCGCGGCGGCTCGAAACCCCACCGCGTAAAGCTCAGCACGCCGTCCGGCGTCAGATGTTCCAGGTAGTCGCGAAAGGCGCCGGTGGTGTAAAGGTTGTTTTCCGAGAGGGCGAACGCGCCGGCGGCGGTGGCCGCCCAAGTATCCACGAGCGTCGCCTGAATCGCCTGATAGCGCTCCGGGCTGCGCCGTACAAAACTTCGCCCGTCCTCGATGACGATATGGACCTCGGGCCGGAAGTAGAGTCGCTGGCTGAGTCCGGGATACCGCTCGCGCATGATGGTTGTGGCGATGATCGGGTTGATCTCGACTCCCGTGATGTTCCTGCTCCCGGACGCAAGCGCCCGCGCCACGTCCCAACCGCCGCCGGGTCCGATGACCAGGGTCTTGGCGCCCGGGCGGATCTCGTACACGAACCCGGGGCCCTGGCGCAAAAGCTCATGCAGGGCTTCCGGCCCCAGATGGTCCCAATCGAAGGAAGGGATGCCGGTGGCCGCGTCAGCGTCGATGATGATGCTCATGCGGCCGCTTCCGCCCGGCTCCGGCGCGAGCGCGATGCGGGAAAAGGCGTTCCAGCGCGAGTAGAGTTCCTTCGGCAGGCGCTGGCCCTTCGCCCAGTGGATGTCGAGCCAATGGGCTTTGCCGTTATAGGCGATGAGGGCGACCAGAAACAGCGCCGCCGCCACACCCGCGACGCGTCCGCGGTGGTTGCCCGCCAGGTGAAACCAGAGCGACGAAGCAACGGCAAAGAGCACCGCCGCCGCCAGCACGGTGTTCGGTCCGCCAAACTGGTTCAGCAGCGGCAACAGCAGCAGGCAGCCGCCGGAGGCGCCGAGCAGATCGAAGAAGTACACCCGGTCGATGCGCTCCATGGTCTCGCCGATCACGAGTGAAAGGATGGTCCCGGTGAAAAAGAACGGCAGCGCACTGTCGAAATACACGCCGGCGAGCTCGAAGCCGTTGGGATCGCCCTTGCGGGAGATGAGGAACGCGAGCGCCGCGATCACAGAAATCGCATGGAGCAGAGCCAGCCGGCCGAGAGATTCGTATAAACGTCCCCGTCCGGCGATCGCGTAAGAGAAGATTCCGCCGGCGCCGAGCCCGAACAGCGCGATGGAGATTGCCAGAAAGGCGAAGTGGTAGTAGAAGACCACCGAAAACACGCGTGTAAGCGCAAGTTCCACCAGGAGCGTGCCGAGGCTGGTGATCGCGACGCCGAGATATACTTGCGGCCAGGCGGCGCGCACGGTCTCGTTTCCGGAGCTGATACGGGGCAACGTTACTATCGTAAAGGATCGCGCCGAGCCGAACCAGTTCCGGCGTCGAATCCGGCCAGAGAATCCAGTTTTTCGAGGAACGCGCGGATCTGTTCGTCCCAGAAATCCCAGGTGTGGGCACGCGGCGAGACTTCGCGGTATTCATACGGGATGTTGAGGCTTGCGAGCAGGGCCACGAATTCGTGATTCACTTTGATGGCCGGGTCCTCACCCCCGTCGGCGATGTAGGGCATCGGCATGGTGGCGGGCGGGATCTTCGTCACCAGATCGAACGGATCGCGCCGCATGCGTTCTTCCGAGCCGGGCTTGCCGAAGCGGGCGTCGCGTTCCTCGATCTGCCGGCGCGCCGCTGGTCCGAGGTTCGCGGGCGACTCCCCGCCGTGCGCAGCGCCCAGGGCGCCGCTGAGAATCCCGATGGCCGCGAATTCGTTGTAGTGGTTCAGGCCAATGAGCGCAGCGCCGTAGCCGCCCATCGACTGTCCGGCGATGGCGCGGGCGCGGCGGAGCGGAATCGTCCGGAAGTGGCTGTCGACGTACGCTACAAGGTCCTTCGCGATATAGTCCTCATACTTCGCCTTCGCGTCCGTGGCGCTGTTGACATACCAGCTCTTCAGGCCGTCGGGCATGACGACGATCATCTCTCGTCCGGCTGCGTAGGCGGACAGGTTCGACATGGTCGACCAGGCGGTGTGATCGAAGGCGTAACCGTGCAGAAGGTACAGCACCGGGTAGCGCGCGGTCGAGGAGCCGTAGCCGAGCGGAAGGATCACGCTAAAGGCGTGATCTTCGCCGTTGAGAGATGCGCTCTGGAAATGGGCGGTGCGCACGTTGCGGGCAACGGCGGCGGAATCGGCGCCCGACGCACCTATGGAGACAAAGGTGGCGGCAGCCGCGGCGAAGGCGGCAAAACGGGTCATGGGATCTCCTGGTTTGAAACGGCGGAGCCTTCTTCAATAACAAATGCGATGCCACTGCTAGATGTAATACAGAAAGACATGGTCGAGGCGATGAAGGCTAAGGACGAGGCGCGGCTCAGTACCGTCCGCATGGTCAAGGCCGCGCTCAAAAAGCATGAAATCGACTCGATGAAGCCGCTGGACGAGGCGGCGGAAATGCAGGTGCTCAACACGCTGCTGAAGCAGCGGCGCGACTCGGCGGAGATGTTCCGCAAGGGCGGCCGGCCCGAACTTGCGGATAAGGAAGAAGCCGAGATCCGCCTGATCGAAACCTATCTTCCGGCCTCTGCCAGCGCGGAGGAAATGGACGAAGCTGTGGCAGCGGCGATGGCTGAAACCGGCGCCACCGCGGCCAAGCAGATGGGCGTGGTGATGAAGGCCGCTCGGGCTCATCTGAAGGGCAAGCGCGTGGATGGGGCCGCTCTCAGCGCGCTCGTGCGCTCCAAATTAGCCTGATCGCCAGGGATCAAGACGGGAGGACGGCCTTGGCCCGGAAACCTGGATCAAGGCCGTCGATTCCAGCTTGAAGCAGACTATCCCTTAGAAGTACACGCGCGCGCCGAGCTGCACGATGCGGCCCGCCGCGGCGGCGAAGATCCCGCCGAAGTTCCCTGATGCAATATTGGAAACCGGGCCGCCGAACTGTGTATGGTTGAACGCGTTGAAGGCGTCGGCGCGGAGCTCGATGCGATAGTTCTCCTTGATCGAGATCGTCTTCACCAGGCTCATGTCCGTGTCGAAGATGCCGGGTCCGTGGAAGAAGTTCCGGCCGGCGTCGCCCAGCACGCCATAGGGAGCGCGGGCGAAGCCGTTCGGGTTGAACCAATAGTTCTGCGACGCCGGTTTCGTGTTGTTGGGATTGATCGTCTTATTGACGAAATTCGTCGTGCGCGGATCGTAACTCGTATTCACCGGGCCGAGGACGTTCGCCGTATCCGGACAGCCGTAGTAGCTGAGCGCATCACAGAACAGAGACCGGAAACCGGTGTCGGAGATCGTAATCGGGAAACCGGTCTGGAAGGTCGAAATGCCCGTGAGCTGCCAGCCGCCGACCAACGGCGTGGGCAGCCAGTGGGCCTGATTGTGGAGGTTCGGGATCTCGTAGGTGTAGGTGGCTACGAAACGGTGACGGGCGTCGTAGGCCGAGTCGCCGTAGTCGAGGGCGAAGTTATACGGGTTCGTGCCGCGGGCGCCAAAGCTGCTGTTCTCGAAGCTCGAGGCGTCGTCCAGCGCGTGACTCCAGACATAGCTCGTCGTGAAATAAAGGCCGTGGCTGAACTTCTTGTTCAAGCTAACCTGGAGCGAATTGTAATTCGAAGCGCCTACCGATGCCTGCGTTCCGACCGAGGCAAAAATGTCGCCCGGGACGTAGGAGTGGTCCGGGTACAGGTAGTGCTGGAAGAGGCGGTTGGCGATGCAGGCATGATCGGAGGCACAGGCAGCCTGGCCAGCGGGCGTGATCGGATTCCCCTCGTACGCCATGATCAGGTGGCGGCCGGCCGAGCCCACGAATCCAACCTGCAGAATCATGTTGCTCGGGAGTTCGCGCTGGATGTTGAAGTTGTAATTGAGAGCGTACGGGTCGGTCAGGTTGGGTGACACGGTGTTCAGCGACATCGGATAGAACTGGCTAAAGTTGATGTTCTGCCCCTTGGTGGGCGCCGTGAACGGGAATTTGTTCGGAATCGACTGGCCCGTCGCGATATCGGTGAATGGAGCGGCGAAACTCGGGTTGCCGCCGACGTCGGCAATGCCGGTCGAGGACTGGGAGAACGGCACCGCTCCCAGGTTCTGCAGCGCCAGTTCCTCTTCAAACCGGTTGAAGTAGACTCCGAAGCCGCCACGGATGGACCACTTGTCAGCCGGAGCGTAGGCGAAACCAAACCGTGGCGCCGGGTGCATGTTGTGAGTGTAATAACCGGAGGTACTGCAACCCTGATCGCCCGGGAAATCAAGGCCGAGCGGCGCGGTCGGGAAAATGGCCGACTGCTGGCCGGGCCGGAAGCAGTTAAACGCGAGCTGGCCAAAGTGCTGGTTCACCAACGGTGTGTCAAGCTGCCAGCCGAGTCCGTAGTTAATGGTCAGCTTGCTCGTGACTTTGAAGCTGTCCTGAAAGTAGAGATAGGTCTCATAGGCGCGGGCGTCGATGTAGCCGCCGCTGCTCTGGCTGTAGGAGTCTGGAATGCCGAGCAGGAAGTCCGCACCGGGGTCGCCGGTGGAGTATACGCCGTTGCCGCCAAAGCTGAAAGCCCCGTTATTCACGGCATAAAACGGATTATTCACCTGGAACCGGCGTCCGTCGTAGCCGAACTTGAGCGTATGCCGGCCGACCACTTTCGAAAAGTTGTCCGTGACCTCGTAGGTCGTGTCGATGCGAGGTTGCGGACCGTTCGTGCTAAACCCGAGATTGAAATATCCCGTGATGCCAATATAAGGTGCGCCAGCCCCCTGTGGGTACTCGGGGTTGATCCCCGTGAATCCCAGCGAAGACGGCTGAACGACCTTTTGCGGTTCGACCGCGACGAAGTTGAAGCGGGTCATCCCGATACGGAATTCGTTCATGGTCGTCGGATTGAATGTGTGCACCCAGTCCGCGGTGAACTGCTTATAGTGCCGCTGCGCGATCTCACCGAAGCCCGGGAGCGACGACCCGGTGAACGGCAGATCGTCCGTCGAAGGCGTGTCCTCGAAGAACCCCGATCCCCAAACCGTGTCGCTCTGGCTGAAGGTGTGGTCGACACGGAACAGCCCCTGATTCTGCGTCAGGAGCGTGATCGGCGTGAACACGTACTGGCTCGTGCCGAAGTTCGGCAGCGGCACGTACTTCATGTAGTTCCGCGAAATGGAATTGAAATCCGAGGCCGGAATGCGACCGGTCGGGAAGATCACGTTGTACGGCGTTCCGGCCGGAAAGAGTGCGCCGTTCTCACCCTTCAAAGGGATGGGACTTGTTGCCGTGGAAGTTGCGATGTCCGGGAAGTAACCGTTCCGTTGATCCGGCGAAAACACGGTCACGTTCTGCGCGCCTCCGTCGGGCTGCCGCGACCGGGTGCCCTGATACGACAGGAAGAAGAACGTCTTGTCCTTGATCACCGGCCCGCCCAGTGTCCCGCCAAACTGGTTCTGGTGGAATACGGGATTACTCTTCTGGTAGAAGTTGCGGCCGTTGAGGAATGTGTCCCGGTAGAACTCGAAGGCGTCGCCATGGAAGCCGTTCGTGCCGGACTTGATGATGGCGTTCAGAATCGCGCCGGAGTTCCGGCCGTATTCCGGATTGATGGTGCTTTCGACATAGTCGAACTCCGCAATCGCATCCTCGCTGGGGATGATCAGCGGCGTGTTCAACGGAAGGTCGTTCGAATCCATGCCATTGACCAGGAAGCTGTTCTGCTGCGACTGGCTGCCGTTGGTGGCGAAGTTGTTGCCAAAACGGTCCGACGAGGCAACTGCGCCGGGTTCCGTTTGCTGCAAGGTCACCCAGTTGCGGTTCAGGACTGGAAGCTGCAGGATCGTCTGGTTGTTGATCACGGTGCCCAATTGCGTGTTCGTCGTTTCTACCTGCACCGGGTTCGCCTGCACCTCGACGGTCTGGCTGACCTGGCCGATCTCAAGTGGAATGGTCAATGCGTAGATCTGATTCAGTACTAATCCGATATTCTTTGATACGAATGTTGTGAAACCTGTTTTCGTGGCGCTCACGTCATACGTCCCTGGGGGCAGATTCAAGAATTGGAAGCTGCCATCAGTCGTGGAGGTGACTTCCCTCGTGATGCCCGTTTTTGTGTTTGTGGCTTTTAGGCTTACGCCGGCTACCGCCGCCCCGGTCGCATCCGTCACGGTGCCGCGAATCTGGGCATAAACATCGTCAGCCCGGAGAGGCGACACTGCGATCAGAAAAAGACCAAGGATAGAAGCAGCCAGGCAGATCAGTTTGCGCATTAACCCTTTCCCCCTTCGTTGTGGTGCGTTTTGATCCTTACTGCGTGGAGGCCTAGGCACTGCAAACCGCGTGCCAAAGCCGATATCATTGGTAAACAATGACTTTTTCGATTTACGAGATCGTCCGAATCCCAAAAGTCATAGATTCGCAGGCTTTGGGTTTGGGAAAGATCCCAAATCACATAATTGAATGGAATAAGTCCGGCTTTGGGGCCGGCTTCGTGGCTAGTCGCCCATTTCGCCCGTCAGACGGCTAGCCAACGGACGGGTCTGGCCGACGTATTTGCTGCCCGCTTTCTTGCGATAGGGCACCGAAGAAGGTCCGGACAACTGCTCGAAGGTGAAGGAGCAGACGCGCATGCCAGGGTAGAGGGCCACGGGCATGCGTCCGAGATTGCTGAGCTCGAGCGTCGCTTTTCCGGACCAGCCCGGATCGAACAGTCCCGCGGTGCCATGGACGATGATGCCGATCCTGCCGAGGCTGGAACGTCCTTCGAGCCGGCCGAGCACGTCGTCGTCGAGTTCCAGCGTCTCCTCCGTAATGGCGAGCACGAATTCGCGCGGCTGGAGTATGAATGGCTGGCCCGGTGCGACAATCACCGGACGCATCAGGTCCTCAATGCTCCGCTTGTCCCGCAGATCGATGTAGGCGTTGCGGCTGTGCTCGAACACGTTGAACTCCGCGCCGAGCCGGAAATCCACCGAGCAACTGCCGAACTGCTCCGGCGGAAGAGCCGGCGAAATGCGGATCTTGCCCGCCTCGATGTACTTCTTAATATCGACGTCCGAAAGGACCATTTCCGTTTATCGTAGCAAGGCCAAGCGGGCGCCGGCCGTGCGCTCGCGGGTTCTTTCGCGCGATACAATCGAAGCTTGCCGGAAACGCGCCATTCTGTCTGCGCGTTGGATTGTCCCGACGCCTGCTCCCTGCTCATCGATGTTACGGACGGGAAGGGTTCGCGACTTCGCGGCAACCCGGCCCATCCTGTAACTCGGGGCTTCCTTTGCGGCAAAGTCGCGCGTTATCTGGAACGCGAGTACGAGCCGTCGCGGCTGCTCTACCCGCAGAAGCGCATCGGCGCCAAGGGGGAAGGCCGGTTCGAGCGAACTGGTTGGGACGAGGCGTTGGACACCATCGCCGAACACCTTCGGCGCGCCGGCGAAGAGTTCGGCCCGGAGAGCATCCTGCCCTACAGCTATGCCGGCACAATGGGGCTGCTGAACGGCAGCGGCATGGACCGGCGATTCTTCCACCGCCTCGGCGCCTCGCGGCTGGATCGGACGATCTGCTCGGCCGCCGGCAGCGCCGCGATGGAGGCATCTTTCGGCGCCCGCTACGGCACGGATCCGGAACAGTTCGCCCATTCCCGGCTGATCCTGGCGTGGGGAGCGAACATCCTGGGCACGAATGTCCACCTGTGGCCTTTTATCGTCGAGGCGCGGCGGCGCGGCGCCCGGTTCTACACCATCGATCCGGTGAAGAACCGGACCGGACGCCTGGCCGATCGCCACTTCGCTCCCTACGCGGGCAGCGACCTCGCCCTCGCGCTCGGCCTGGCGCACGTCATCTTCGCCGAGAGGCTGTATGACGCGGACTACGTCGAGCGCTACACATCCGGCCTCGACCAATACCGGTCGCTCGCCTCGCAATACCCTTCTGAACGCGTTGAATCCCTCACCGGAATCGCGCGCGATGAAATCGTCGCCCTGGCCCGCGAGTACGCCACGACAAAGCCCGCGGCGATCCGGCTGAATTACGGTGTCCAGCGCAGCGAGCGGGGCGGAGCGGCCGTGCGCGCCATCGCCGCCTTGGCCGCGCTCACCGGCTCCTGGCGCGAGGTGGGCGGCGGGCTGAGTCTTTCCACATCCGGCGCCTTCGCCCTCAACACGGCCGCGCTGGAGATGCCCGAACTGCAGCTTCAATCCCCGCTTGGCCGCCCGGCGCGCGTCGTGAACATGGTGGAACTGGGCAAGGCTCTCACTGAAGTCAGCGCTCCGCCGGTCAAAGCGCTCGTGGTTTATAATTCCAACCCAGCCGCCGTCGCACCGCGCCAGGAACTCATCCGGCAGGGTCTTTCCCGCGAAGACCTTTTCACCGTCGTCCTCGAGCAGTTTCAGACCGACACGGCGGATTTCGCCGACATCGTTCTGCCGGTGACGACGTTTCTCGAGCACACGGACCTTTACCGTTCTTACGGTCACTATTATTTACAAATCTCCCGCCCGGCTTTGCCCGCTCCTGGCGAAACTAAATCCAACGTGGAAGCGTTTCGTCTTTTAGCGCATCGTATGGGCTTCCGGGAACCGTGCTTTGACGACACCGAAGACGGCATGATCCGCGCGCTTTTGGCGAGCGGCGACCCGTTCCTCCAGGGCATCACGCTCGAACGGCTCGACCGCGAACACTTCGTCCGGCTGAACGTTTCCACGCCGGGCGAGCCGTTTCTGCCATTCGCGAAAGGCGGCTTCGCCACTCCATCCGGCCGGTTCGAGTTCGGGGCCGATTCGCTCGCCTACACTCCACCCGCCGAGTCCCGTCTGGGCCGGCCCGAGTTGCGAGCGAAATATCCCCTTGAACTGATCTCTTCGAAGAACGACGACAGCATGAACTCCACGTTCGGTTACCGGCCCGATGCCGGCCGGCAGACCTCGGTCCTCTATCTCCACCCGGAGGACGCCGCATCGCGGGACATTTCGGACGGCGACCTTGTGCGCGTAGTCAATAGCCGCGGGGCCTGCCGCTTGCGGGCCTCGGTTCCCGCGAGCCCCGACCGCGCGATGGTACGGCCCGGCGTCGTCCGCGCTCCGTCCACAGGCTGGCGGAAGATGTCCCCCTACGCGGAGCACATCAACAGCCTGACCTCCGACGGACTCACCGACATCGGCGGCGGGCCCGTTTTCTATAGTTGTCTGGTCGAGGTGGAAAAATGCGGGGATTGACCCGCCGGGCTGTTGTCGCGACGCTCATTGTGGCTGCCTTTACCGCTTCCGCCTGCAAGCGCAGGCGCCGCCGCGCCGAGGCCCAGCCCGAGTTGGCCCCCGGGACGATGCTGAGCGAGTTACAGATGGCCGACACTCGCGCCGCGGTCCAACTCGCCAAGGGGTTCTACGATCCCGAAGGGAACGCCTGGCGTTGGACGCAACAGCGTTTCTCCGTCGTTCTGGCGCCGCCGCCGGGCGCCGCGCAAAGGGGCGCCAAGCTCGTATTTCACTTTACGCTGCCCGAAGCCGAGGTAAGCAAACTCGGTCCCGTCACGCTATCGGCGTCTGTCGCCGGCCAGGACCTCCCGCCGCAGACTTACTCCGCCGCCGGCGATTACGCTTTCGAACGGAACGTGCCAGCCACGTTACTTGCCGCCCAAGCCGTAAACGTCGACTTCCAGACGGACAAGTCCCTGCCACCGACCGGGACCGACCAACGCGAACTCGGCCTGGTGGCCTCCTCCATCGCTCTCCGGGCCGAATAGATGCAGTCCCGGCGGGAGGAGCGCGCCGCGGGCGTAACGTGGCGCCTGGGCATGACGGCCGTCGTTCTCTTTGCCCTATGGCTCGATTGGCCGGGCCTCAAAACCTGGTTCTCGGCGGACGACTTCGCCTGGCTCGGCCTGCGTCTTCACGTACACGACTTCGGCACGCTTCTCTGGGCGCTGTTCCATCCTTTCGCGCAAGGCACGGTGCGGGTCCTCAGTGAGCGCGCATATTTTCTGACACTCAGCTCGATCTTCGGACTCAACGCGATTCCCTTCCACGCCGTCACGTTCGTTACGCAGGCCGCGGCCCTGGCCCTGCTCGCCGTGTGCATGCGCCGGATGACCGGGTCAACCGCCGCGGCTCTCGCCGCGCCCGTGTTATGGACGTGCAGTTCAATGACTGCCCAGGCCGTCTCCTGGAGTTCCGCCTACAACGAAGTTCTCTGCGGCGCCCTGCTACTGGCGGCGTTTTACTTCCTTCTCCGGCACATCGAATCGAACCGCCGGGGCGATCTTGCAGGACTGTGGATCTGTTATCTGCTGGGGTTCGGCACGCTCGAGCACATCGTCGTGTTTCCGTTTGTGGCCGCCGCATGGGCGTTTTGCCGTGCACGCGGCTATCTGGTACGCACCCTACCTCTTTTCGTTCCGGCAGCCGTCTTCGCCGTTCTGCATTTCGCCCTGGTCCCAGCCACAACCGATCCGCTCTATCAGTTGCACGCGGACGCCTCGATGTTTCGGACGTTCCGAATCTACTGGCTCATGGCAACCGGCGCGTTTCGGGCTCCCGACGATTGGTTCGCCGCGCCGCACGCCGCCGGGATCATTCTCTCGTTAAGCGTGTCAGCCAGCCTCGCCGGACTCGCCGCGTTTCAGGCCTGGAAAAGGGATTTCCGTGGATTGTTCTTTCTCGGCTGGTTCGTATTGATGGTTGGTCCGGTGTTGCCGCTGCGGGACCACATTCAGGATTACTACCTCACTCTGCCGGCCGTTGGACTTGCGATGCTCGGCGCCTGGGGTATCGGTTTGGCGTTCGAAACCCGGCGTGCGCCGTACGTGGCCGGCGCCGCCATCCTGGCCGGCGCCTTTTGCGTGTACTCAGCGCGCGACCTGCGGATTGAGTTGAACTGGTACTACACGCGCGGACGGCGGCTGGAATCCTTGATCGATGGCATCGCCGCGGAACGGAAGGCCCATCCGGGGGAGATCATTTTGCTGAACGGCGTGAGCGACGGGTTGTTCTGGTCCGGCTTCGGGGATCATCCTTTCCGATTACTCGGTCTGGGTCAGATCTACTTAGCCCCAGGAACGGAGTCCGGGATTAATCCGCATCCGGAGTGGGGTGGCATCTCGGACTACATAATCCCGGCGGCGGAGGCTCGCGCGGCCCTGGCGGCAGGAAATGCACAGGTGCTGACGATAGCGTCCGGCCGCCTGTTAGAAACGACTGCCGCTTATCGCAAGGTGCTCGACGCCGAGATGGGAATCCTGAGTCACTCAATCGCCGATGCCGCCGATCCGGCGAGTGCGTCTCGGTTCGGCGCGGAATGGTATCCGCCGGAGCAGGATTTCCGTTGGATGCCCCGCACAGCCACCGTGACGCTCGACGAGCCGCGCAAGCCCGGCATGGACTTAGTGATTACAGGTTTCTGTCCGGCCGTCCTGCTCGCCCATGGCCCGCTGCACCTCACGGTGTCCGCGAACGGCATCCGGCTCGGCGTAGCTAGGGTGGATGCGCCGGGGCAAGCCATCGTTCTGAACTTCCCCCTGCCGATGCAACTGGCCGGCGGAGGCTCCATGGAACTAAAGCTAACACTGGATCGCGTCTATCAGGCGCCCGGCGACAAACGGGACTTAGGCTTGATTTTCCGGCGCTTCGAATTGCGCGAAGGGGCCTGAAGGCGCGACTGTGGCTTACACGGGCACGTATTGGTTCAGGTAGCGCTTCGCCATCCGGAAGCCTACCTTGAACTCGTCACTGAAGTCGGGACCATGGTTGGTTCCGGCGCCGTATAGCTCGTCTTCGTGCTCAATGCTCATCGCGCCCTGATATCCGGCGGCCTGCAGCACGCTGAAGAACTCGTTCCACTTGATGCTGCCCATGCCCGGGATCCGGTACTGCCACCAGCGCGCCTTATCTACCGGCTGGATGCCGCCGCGCTTGAGGACGTCCCAGTGAATCTGGGTATCCTTCAGATGCACGTCGTAGATCTTGCCGACGAAATCCTGAGCGGTCTGGATCGGGTCCATCATCTGCCAGACGAGGTGGGAAGGATCGTACTGCAATCCGACATACGGCGTATCGCCGAAGGCCTTGAACAAAGCCGCGAAACCCACCGGACTGGTGGCGATGTTGGCTCCGCCCGGCCACGGCTCCCACAGGATCTTCACGTTGTATTTCTCACAGTTGGCGAAATACTTTTCGTGATAGACGCGTACGATTTCGTCTACTTGCGCCTGGAACGTTTTGCTCTCGTCCTTGCCGGACTGAGTGCCGATGTAAGGCACGCCCAGGTGGCCCGCCATCTCAATTGCCTTGGCGAAGTAGTCCGTGTCTCGAGCGCGCTTTTCTGGGTTGGGATCGATGTGGCTGGCGTTGATCTGGAGCGCCGACGCGGTCACGTTTTTGGCCGCGAGCGCCGACTTGACCTCCTGGATCCGCTCCGGCGTAATGGTGCTCGCGTCAAGCGTCGTGCGCTCATTCGCGCTCAGGATCATGTTATTGAAACCGGCCCCGGCGGCGAAGTCGAGATTCGCTGCCGTGAACTGGCCCAGGACGCCCAACCGCGGCTTCCATTCTTTCGGTCTCACACGCGGTGCCGCAGTGGCTTGAGCCGCGATCGCGGCGGCAGTTACGGTGCCGAGCAAGGCCCGGCGGCTGAGTTGTTCGTTTTCCACGGACCCCATTCTATCCGAACTTGCGGCGAGGCGCGTGTCTATTTCTCCTTCAGACGCACCACGCGCCGTCCTTCCGTGCGATAGGCGCCGGACAACACGAGCGCGATCGCCCGGGGATAGGCCGCGTGCTCGGCCTCGAGGATCCGCTCCGACAAACTCTCGACCGTGTCGCCGTCTTTCACCGGCACCGCGGCCTGAACGATGATCGGGCCGGAGTCGAGCCCTTCATCGACGAAGTGCACCGTACAGCCGCTGAAACGGACACCGTGTTCGAGCGCCTGCCGCTGGGCATCGAGTCCGGGAAACGCAGGTAACAGGGACGGGTGAATATTGAGAATGCGTCCGCGAAACGCTTCGATCATTACCGGAGTTAGCAGGCGCATGAAACCGGCCAGGCAGATTACGTCGGGGTTGTGGCGCTTCAGTTCGTCGACGAGCCTGGCGTCATAGTCCTCCCGCGCCACGCCGCGCGACGGCAGGCAAACCGCTTCCAGCCCAAGTTCCTTCGCCCTGTCGAGGCCGCGGGCGCCGGGCCGGTTCGAGATGACCACCGCGATCTCCGCGTTGAGTTTCCCCGCCTCGATCGCGCGCGCAATCGCTTCAAAGTTGGACCCCCGGCCGGAAAGTAAGATGGCGAGTTTCTTTTTCATCCTGCTTAGCGGTACACCACGCGCGTCCGGCGCGCCTCGATAACGGAACCGATCCGGTAGTAGGTTTCACCAAGTTTCTCGATCAGGGCCAGCGACCGGTCCAGGTTCCGCCGCCCGACGACGAGAATCATCCCGATTCCGAGATTAAATGTCCGGCGGTAATCTTGCTCCGGCACATTGCCGATCTTGCGGAGTAATTCAAATAAGGGAGGAATTTCCCAAGCTCCGGTGTCGATTTGAGCACCCAGGCCGCGCGGAAGTACCCGAGGGAGGTTATCTGTAATTCCTCCGCCGGTGATGTGCGCCGCGCCTTTGAGCAGTTTCTCGTCGAGCAAGGCCCGAATGGGCTTCAGATAACTCCGATGAACTTTGAGCAACTCCTCGCCCGCGGTTCCGGCGCAGCCGGGCAATCTCTGGCCGGCCGAATAACCCGCCACATCGAACAGCAGTTTCCTGGCGAGCGAGTAACCGTTCGTGTGCAGGCCATTGGAGGCAAGACCGATCAGAACGTCGCCGGCGCGGATTCCGGCGCCCGTCAGCATCCTCCGTTTCTCTACCGCGCCGACAATGAATCCGGCGAGGTCATATTCGCCTTCCGAATAAAGTCCCGGCATCTCCGCGGTCTCGCCGCCAACAAGGGCGCAATTGTTATTGCGGCACCCGCGCGCGACGCCGGCGATCACTTCGCCGGCTACCCGCGCGTCCAGGCGTCCTACGGCAAAATAGTCGAGAAAGAACAACGGCAGGGCGCCTTGAACGGCGATATCGTTGACACAATGGTTGACCAGGTCCTCGCCGATGGTGCCGTGCCGGTTGGCGAGGAAAGCTACCTTGAGTTTTGTGCCCACCCCGTCGGCGGAGCTGACCAGGACGGGCTGCTTGTATCCCTGGAGTTCAAACCCTCCGCCAAAGCTGCCGATATCGGTAAGCACACGGGGGTTGAAGGTGCTTCGTGCGTGTTTGCGAATGAGAGAAACGGCGCGATCGGCCTCGTCGATGTTGACGCCGGCGTCGCGGTAACGGATTTGGCGCGTGGATGCCATGCTGATTCGTGAAAGTACAATGCTCAAAATGAATCCCGACTTTCAATATAAACCGTGGGCGTGCCCGGCTCGCGCGGCGGGC
>JAJYCN010000070.1 GCA_021778335.1 Acidobacteriota bacterium
GAAACGCCGCGATGATGTTGACCCAGTTGAACCCCTGGGCTTGGCGGTAGCGGACGTAATCCTTGAAGCCCGCGGTGGGGCCGATGGGCCGCTCGGTGTCGCCGTCGTACCACTTGAAGCGGTTCGTTCCGGCGGCATACCAAGTATCGCCGAGGACGAAGAACGGCGTGCCGTCGGCGAGCGAGAGCGCGTGGTGGTTGGGGGTGGGGCGGAGGAAACCGCGCCGGAGCGGGTTGTCGCGGAGTTGTTTCACGGTCCACGGGATGGCGGTGAAGGAGCCGGTCTTGCCGGAGAGGCCGGGGCCGGGCGGGTTCGAGCCGCTCTTCCAGGACCACGTGCCGGGCGCGGTGGCGAGCAGGCGGACGCGGAAGGTCTGGCCGCCATCCCAGAAGCCATAAACGCGCTTGTGAAAGCCCGGGCCGGTGAGGTCGACCCAGACGGTGACATCCGTATACGGGTTCGAGTAAGTGCGCGAGGCGGTGAAAGTAAGTTCCTGTTTTTCCCAGACGTGCACCGGCGCGGCGGCGAGCAAGGAGAGAGTAAGACAAAAAAGCGGAAGCAGTCGGCGGGGCGTCATGGCAGCGAGATCGGCTGGGAACAATCTATCACGCGGTGCGGGAGGCGTTGCGGCGCAGGCGCTTGACACGCCCGGCGGGAAAACTTATAGTGACCTTCACCGCCACTTTTTCCCGCGGAAAGGAAAGAAATCGATGTCCACCGCCCCCACGCCAGCTCTGTCTCATCCGGCAGGTCCGTCGCCTGAACGGATTATGCAACTCGCCCTCGGATTCTGGAGCGCGAAGACGCTTCTCAGTGCGATCGAACTGGGCGTGTTTACAGCCCTGGGCTCCTCCGCGATGAACTTCGACGCACTCCGGTCCGCGCTCGGGCTGCATCCAAGAGGCGCACAGGACTTCCTGGACGCCCTCGTCTCGCTCGGAATGCTCGAACGCAACGGCGATTCCTACAGCAACACGCCCGAAACCGACACGTTTCTGAACAAGGCCCGGACCTCGTACGCGGGCGGCATGTTGGAGATGGCCAACGCGCGGCTGTATCCGGCGTGGGGCTCGCTGACCGAGGCGCTCAAGACGGGCGAGCCGCAGAACGAATTGAAACGGGGCATGGAGACGTTCGCGGAACTCTACGCGGATCCCGCCCGCTTGCGGCAGTTTCTTTCCGCGATGACCGGCATCAGCCTGGGGGCGGCCCGGGCGATCGCGGCGAAGTTTCCCTGGCAAGAGTGCCGCACGTTCTGCGATGTCGGTTGCGCGCAGGGCGCCACGCCCGTCCAACTGGCGCTGGCCTACTCGCGCCTAAGCGGCGGCGGGTTCGATCTGCCGCAGGTGGGGCCGGTATTTGAAGAGTACGTAGCCGCGGCGGGGCTGAGCGGCCGTCTCAAGTTTCACGCGGGCAGTTTCTTCGACGATCCGCTGCCTTCCGCCGATGTCCTGATCATGGGCCACATCCTGCACGACTGGGATCTCGAAACCAAGCACATGCTTCTCAGGAAAGCGTACGAGGCGCTGCCGGAAGGAGGCTCACTGATCGTTTACGAAGCCCTCATCGACGACGAGCGGCGCAGCAATGCCTTCGGACTGCTGATGTCGCTGAACATGCTCATCGAGACGCCGGGCGGGTTTGATTACACCGGCGCGGACTGCCAGGGTTGGATGCGGGAAGCCGGATTCCGCCAGACGCGAGTGGAGCACCTGGTGGGTCCGGATTCGATGGTGATTGGTGTGAAATAGAATAAGCCATGAGCGACAAGAAAGTAATTGCCGTAACCGGCGCCACGGGTTCGCAGGGCGGCGGACTGGTGCGGGCGATTTTGAACGATCCGGCCGGCGGTTTCTCGGTGCGCGTGCTGACCCGGCATATCGACAGCGAGAGGTCGCGGGAGTTCGCCAAGCGCGGCGCCGAACTCGTGGTGGCCGACGTGGACAACCCCGACAGCCTGAAGCGGGCATTCGACGGAGCCTATGGCGCCTATTGCGTCACGTTTTTCTGGGAACATTTCTCGGTCGAACGCGAAATGGCGAACGCGAAGTCCATGGCCGAGGCCGCCAGGTCGGCCGGGCTACAGCACGTGATCTGGTCGACGCTCGAAGATACGCGGAAGTGGGTGCCGCTCGAAGATGACCGCATGCCGACGCTGCAAGGCAACTACAAGGTGCCGCATTTCGACGGCAAGGGGGCTTCGAACCATTTCTTTACCGGCGCGGACCTGCCGGTGACGTTCCTGCTGACATCGTTTTACTGGGACAACTTCATTCATTTCCGAATGGGCCCGAAGCGCGGGCCGGACGGAACTGTGGCCATCACGTTTCCGATGGACGATAAGAAGCTGCCGGGGATCGCGGCCGAGGATATCGGCAAGTGCGCCTACGGCATCTTCCGCAACGGCGATCGGTTCATCCGGCAGAAGGTGGGCATCGCGGGCGAGCACCTCACCGGCGCGCAGATGGCGGCCATCTTCTCCGACGTGCTCGGCGAGACAGTGCGCTACAACAACGTGCCGCCCGAAGTGTATCGATCGTTCGGGTTTCCCGGCGCCGACGATCTGGGCAACATGTTCCAGTTCAAGCGGGATTTCGAGCAATACTTTTGCGGCGCGCGCAGCCCGGAGTTCACGCGGCGTCTGAACCCCGAGCTGCGGGATTTCCGCACGTGGCTGGTGCGCAACCGGAGCGAGATTCCCTGGGAATAGGACGAGTCACCCGGGAAGAGTGCGACGCCGGTAGCGAACCGCATAGGCAGTGAAGTTCGCGGTGCAGACGAGAATCGCCGCGACGGTCAGGATCCATGGCGGAACGTTGGGGTACACGGTCGCGTCGAGATAGTGCAGCAAGCAGGGGCCCTGGTACGGAGTTGTTCCGGCCATCGACTCGAAGTGATTCTCGGCGAGCGTGAGCGGGCAGACCAGCGGCGTCGTTTCCGCGATGATCGCGTAGACCAGCGTCAGCACGTGCGCTGCGGCAAGCCGCGGCCGGCCACGCGTGACGAACGCGCCGAAGATCACCCAGCCGATGAAGACGAGATGCAGGGCGAGGATCGAGTCAGCAAGCGCAACAGACACGGGGGCCGGCATGGAGAACGGCGGTTCGGCCTGAACCTGATGTTACACCCTGGGCCAGACCGTCTTGCGGGAAGCCATAAACGGCGAAGCGCGGCGCCCGGGGAGGACCGGGGCCGCGCTTCGTTGCGGCTGAGAGACGACTCGGTACTTACTTCGGCCCCTTCCTCTTCCCGAGGCCGAACACGACCATGGCGAGCCCTGGAATGACCAAGGCGAGCTCACCAGGATCTTTAACGTGAAAAAAACCCTCTTCCCCTCCACCGTAGACCATGCCTCCAGCCACGGTGGACATCGTAGCGGCCAGTAAAACCAACAATCCGACGATTGCTTTCATTCGAACCGTTTAGGGAAGACACCATACAAACACCTCACGCTGCCATGGTCTAGCCAACCCGGGCGAGGATACGATGCCTTCCCCTCCTCCATCCTAGATACAATACTCGATATTCCCTTACGCGTAAAGACCCAGTACTAAGGAGTATGTAGTTTTACCCTAGGGTGTTCTATCCCATGACATGGTACTTCCGTCCCAACTTCACGCGCCTCTCTCTCTTCGATTTACTTCAGAACCTCGAACAGGTTGCTGTAATCGTCGGTCCAGGGGCGGAAGCCGGAGCGAGGTGTCAGGAGGGTGGCGCCGGCGCCGCGCCACTTCGCGGCTTCTTCTTCACCGCCGATCAGGACCCAGGACGTGGCGAATAGCTCGCGGCTGGGGTCGGGGTCGGTCTCAAACAGCCACGCCCGGGCGCCCATGGCGGCGGCAACGGCGGCGGCCACGGGGCGTAGGTCCAAATTGGCATTGGATATGTGAAGAGCGAGGACGCCGTCGTAGTCGAGTTCGCGGCGATAGACCTGGGCGGCTTCGCGGGTGAGCAGGTGCACCGGAATGGAGTCGCTCGAGAAGGCGTCCACGGCCAGGACGTCGAATTGGGCCGGGGGAGAGTGGGCCAGCGAGATCCGTCCGTCCCCCAAAGTCACCGAGATGCGGGCGCCGCTGTCGGCGAGAAAGGTGAACCAGCCGCGGGCGATGCCTTCCACCAGCGGGTTGATCTCATAAAAACGATACCGGTCGCCGGGGCCTCCATAGGCCGCGATGGTACCGGTCCCCAATCCGATAACGCCGACACGAATTCCCTCGGGATGTTGGAATTTCTTGGTTCGCAGGGCCCAACCAATGCCGGTGAGCTGGCCGTAGTAGCTGATCGGCCGTCTTCGCCGGATCGGGTCCTGATACTGAACGCCGTGATTGATCGTGCCGTTGACCAGTTCGCGGCCCAGGCTGCCGTCGTCGAGGTCGATGTCGTCGACGCGGAGCCCTCCGTAGAAATTCCGGACCATGACACGGCTCGAGTAGTGAAGGGTGAGGAACCGGTCGACACCGTACCAGGCGACGACGCCGAATGCGGCCAGGGCCAAGACGACGCGCAGGCGCCCTGCCTTCCAGTTCACCACCAGGGCCAGAGCGGCGCAGGCGAGCATGGTGACCGGAAACTCGTAAAAAGAATTGAACACGTGCGGGGCGGCAACGCTGACAAAACCGGCGCCGAGCGCGCCACCGAGCGAGACGGCTAGGTAGAAGCCGGTCAAGTACTGTTTGGACGGCTTCCGCCAGCTCAGCTCGCCATGGCAGAAGAGGCAGCAGCAGAACAGCCCCGCGGCGTAAAGCGGGACCCCTTCCCGGATGGCGCCGCGGTTGCTAATCCCAGTAAGGCCCCAGCTCATCGCGTTGAGGGCGATAGCCGCGAGCACCAGCCCGACCAAGGGGCGATACCACCGCTCTCGCTCGAAGGCAATGATGAACGTGAGCAGGTATAAGGTCAGCGGCAGCACCCAAAGGAACGGAATGGCGGCGACGTTCTGGATGAGGTGGTTCGTGACCGCGAGCAGCATCGCCGAGCCGCAGGCGGCGAGCGAGAGCCACAGAGCCCAGTCGCGGGCGCGGGGCGGCGGGGCGTCATCCACCACGGCGGCGCCGGAGGCGGACGATACGGCGCCAGGGCGGGCCGCGGCGAGAGAAAGCCACGCGCATAAGGCCGCGAACAGCGAGAAAGCGATCGACCAGAGCTGAAGCTGGGAGCCCACGCCGATGTGCGGTTCGAGCAAAGACGGAAAGGCGATTAAGGCGACCAGCGAGGCGAAGTTCGACAGCGCGTAGAGCCGGTACGGCATCCCGGCGTCCTCAATCCGTGCGTACCAACTCGACACCAGCGGTGTGGTGGCCGACAGTAAAAAGTACGGCAGGCCGATCAGGGAGCCGAGCAGGAGCAGGATGCCGAGGATCGGGTCGCGGGTTTCCGGCGGCTGCCGCGCGGCCAACAGCCCATAGTGCAGCAGGACGATGCCGGCGGCAAGCGCCACCGCGTGGACGATGCCCTGAACCCGGGCCGTGGCGCGCGAAAGAGCGTGCGCGTAGCAGTAGCCGGCCAGCAGAACCACCTGAAAGAACAGCAGGCACGTAACCCATACCGCGGTGGCGCCGCCGAACCACGGCAGAATGCGCTTGGCGATCAGCGGCTGAATCCAGAACAGCAGGAACGCGCTGAGGAAGATGGTCGCGCCGCTAATCAGCGTGGAGCGCGCTGGCCGCATCCGATGTATTTTGTCACACTACGGTGCCCCATCACCAGCCGATACCGCGCACAACGGAGCCGCGCGGCTTGCGCCGCTCACGGCCCTGTGCGCTTAGGGCGTCCCAGCGCCCACCGAAGCGGAAACGGGCAAGGCCGGAGCGGGCGCCGATGGCGCCACGGAGGCCGATTTCGGGCGCTCGGGTTCGTCGCGCATGCCGAATGAGTTTAGAATGACGATGTCGACGCGCCGGTTGCGGGCGCGTCCTTCTTCGGTGCTGTTGTCGGCCGCCGGATCGTTGTCGGCGTAGCCTCCGATGGAGAGCCGGTTATCGGGCACGCGGAAGCGGCCGACGAGTAACTCGAGCAAGGCGATGCTGCGCGCCGCCGACAGGTCCCAGTTGCTGCGGAACCGTGCGTTGTGGATCGGCACCGAATCCGTGTGGCCCTCCAGGCGCACCTGGTTCGGGATGCGCAGGATCGCTTCGGCCACCTTCCCGACGCTGTCGTAGCTGGCGGGCGCGATTTCCGTCTGGCCGGAGGGGAACAGCGCCGCCTGGCGAAAGCTGATGACGAGGCCGCGGGCCTGCATCGAGAGACTGATCTTGCCGCTGGCGATCTCCGGAGCGAGTTGTTTCGTCAGTACCTTTAGCGAGGACATCAGATCCTGCTCCGGCGCCGGGTTCGGCCCCGGCTTAAGAAGCTTCGCGCCGCCCGGGCCGTGCATCATCGCGTTGCCCGGGCCTTTGTTATCCACCGTGCCGCCGAGGATGACATTCACCATCGCGCTGATCTGGTTCTGGCTGAACGCCTTCTGCACCGACTCGGAAACCTGCTTCACCTTGGCGTGGTCGGTTTGCGAGCTGGCGAACATCACCACGAAGAAAGCGAACAGCAGCGTGATGAAGTCGGCGTAGGAAACGAGCCACCGCTCGTGGTTTGCGTGCTCATGGGATTTCTTGCGCGCCATCGCGGATTCCTCAGGCCTCGGCGCGCGCGGCCCGGGCGGGCGCTTCGGCTGCCGCGGCGGCCGTCTTTTGCCGCGGCGCCTCCGAGCCGAGATACGCCTCCAGCTTGCTCCGGATGATCTTCGGGTTCATCCCCTCGACGATCGCCGCCACGCCGTCGAGCATCATTTCTTTGCCTTCGGCCTCCTCGCGCGCCCGCGCCTTAATCTTGCCGGCTGCCGGCAGGAAGAACAGATTGGCCGACGCCACGCCGTAGACCGTGGCCACGAAGGCGACCGCGATGCCGTGCCCCACCTCTTCGATGTTGGCCAGGTTCTTCATCACCTGGATGAGACCCATCACGGCGCCGATGATCCCGATCGTCGGCGCGTAGCCGCCGGCGCTTTCAAACACTCTCGCTTCGGCCTCGGCCCGCTGTTCCTCCAGCGTTATCTGCAGTTCCATCATCGAGCGGAGCTCTTGCAGGTCCGTACCGTCGATGGCGAGGTTCAGCGCTTTTTTCAGAAACGGATCCGCGATCGACTCGGCGACCGATTCAAGCGACACCAGGCCCGTTTTCCGCGCCTTCACCGCATAGCCGATGATGTCCTCGACCGTTTGATTCCAACTCGGGCTCGAGTCCTGAAAGATCATCGGCAGGCGCTTGAGCGCCCGGGCGAGCTGCGCCGGAGGCGTAGTCACCATCACCGCGCCGAAGGTGCCTCCAAGAACAATAATCGCCGCGGTGATCTGGCTGACGTCGCGGATCTTGCCGCCCTCGAGCAGCAGCCCGCCAACGATGCCCCCCACGGCCAGCAGCAGGCCCGCGATGGTGGTGACGTCGAACTTCTTCCGGTCTTGCGGCCCGCTTCCGCCCGCTTTCGCAGCCATCGGCTTAGCGCGCCGCCTTCCCGCGCTCTCCGCCGTCCCCTGCGACGCCGCTTGTCGGCTCCAGAAGCGACGCCTCGGCCAGAATCGAGCGGCGGAAGGCAATCACGCGGGCAATCACCTCCTGCGGGCTTTCGAGCACGAGAAACTTCTGCCCGCCAGTCAGCGTCACCACCGTGTCCGGCGTGACTTCGACGTGCTCAATCAGGTCGGAGTTGAGCACAATCGGCGTTTGATTGATGCGAGTGAGCTGGATCATTGCCGTCCGGGCGGCAAGCGTGAGGCCATGCCCCGCCCTGCTCACTTATCGGCAGATTCCGCTGATTGCCTTACCTCATCGCCCAACATTCTCGCGATGGCGCGCAGCTCGCGGCGGATTTCCTCCCATTGCGGGGAAAGCGCGGGCCCGAAAAGCTCCCCCTGCTGCCGTCGTGGGGCCTTGGCCGGCGCCGCGGCCGCCGCTTGTGGTGTCTTGCCTCGGGTTTCCAGGTACTTTCGCGCCCCTTCAATCGTGAACCGCTTGTCATAAAGCAGGCGCTTGATCTCAAGCACCAGCTCCACGTCCTTCCGCCGGAACTGCCGCTGGCCGGTGGACGATTTCTTCGGTCCAAGCCCGGGAAACTCGCTTTCCCAGAACCGCAGCACGTGCGGTCTTATGCCCGCAAGCCGGCTGACTTCCCCTATACGGAAGTACAACTTATCGGGGATTTCCTGAGGCTCCGGTTTAGATCCTGGCGCCGCCATTTTCACGGTTATTCTACCGCATCCGGACCATACCTCCACCGGGAAGGGGCATAATCGGAAGATGGTCCGCTTGCTCCGGCTCGGGTTGGCGACATTCTTGACCGCATCCGCGCTCCCGGCCCAGCAACCCGCCCCTCCGCCGGGGCCGCGAACCGGCTCTCCGTTCCCCGCGTTCCGCCTTCCGGACCAGTCGGGCAAGCTGCGCGACCTGAAATCGATCGAAGGACCCCACGGCGTCCTGCTGGTGTTCTTTCAGTCCGCCGACTGGTGCCCGTACTGCAAAAATCAATTGGCCGAAATGGAGGCGAACCTGGACGCCGCGCGCCAGGCGGGCATCGGACTCGCCGCCGTAAGCTACGACCCCCCGGACGTGCTGCGCGAGTTCGCCGCGCGCCGCTCCATCGCCTTCCCTCTGCTCTCCGACCACGCCTCGGCCCTCATCCGCGCCGCCTCGCTCGAAATGGCGGGTCCGCCGAAGGGGAGTCCGTTCTTCGGAGCGGCCTATCCGGCCGCGGTGCTGATCAACGAGCGCGGCATCGTGCGCGCGAAGTACGTCCACGGCGACCTGCGCGAGCGCGACTCCGCGGCGGCGGTGCTGATGCAGCGGTTCGGCATCGGCGGCGGCGCGGCCGCAACCGTCAGCGGCAAACGCATCGAGGCGCGGCTCACTTCGAGCGGCAGCGAGGTGAGTCCGGGCGAGCGCATCCTTCTCGAAGTAAGCTTCGACCTGCGCCCCGGCCTGCACGTCTACGCGCCCGGCGTGCACGACTACATCCCCATCGACTGGTCGCTGCGCCCGCCGGTCGGCTGGAGCACGGCGCCAGTCGTCTTTCCGCCCTCGGAAACGCTGCGCCTCGAAGCGATTCAGGAAACCGTACCGGCCTACCGCGGCCACGTCGTTCTGCGCCGCGACGTGACCGTCTCCCCCGACGCCTCTCCCGGACCCATCATCCTCTCCGGCGCCCTCCGCTACCAGGCCTGCGACGACACGATGTGCTACATCCCCGAGACGCTGCCGCTCGAATGGAAGTTCACGGTGCTGCCGCTCGACAAAACCCGCGCGGCGAAGTGAGCCCGGGCGGATTAGACCATGAACTGGCGTCGTAGAAAGCCGTGAACCCCGCCACGGCGCCTAAATCCCCAGTTCCTGATCGTAGGCAGCCAATTCGGCGAGTGCGGCGCGCCGGGCGGCGTCCACCTGGCGCTTGTACTTGATCAAGGATTCAAACCGTACCCGGCGATGCGTGCCCACACGGCGAAAGTCGATTTTGCCGTCATCAAGAAGCTGGATCAGGGAGGGGCGGGAGATATTGAGCATGCCGGCGGCTTCCTGCGTCGTCAGCTCGGCGTGCACGGGGATCAGGGTAACTGCGTTGCCCCGGGCCATTTCTTCCAGCACCCGAACCAGTAGCCGCACCGCGGATGCCGGAACGGCGACAGTCTCCCGGGATGAATCACCGACGACTCGAAGTTTGATCGGATCGCCGTCGCGAAGGTGCGAGGCGAGCACCCGGCTGGCTTCCTTAGCCAGGACACTATCCGCTTCTGATGGCAGGGCTGCGGGCGTCGCTGGGTGAAGCATAGTCAATCCTCTCACCCGGATCATACCATGATCGAAGCAAACGAAACTAGTCGAAGAGGTCGAAACTATCTTTTTGTCGCTGCGATGCGCCGCGCCTCGCCCCCCGCGCCCTCAGAACATATACCCGATCGCGGCCTCGTAGGCCCGCGGCTCGATGAAATGCGTCCCGCTGAAAGTCGACAGGAAGTTGTACAGCGCTTCCTTGTTGGTGAGGTTGGTCACCGTGAAGCGCAGCGTGACGTGGTTCTCACCGTCATTCCGCAGCAGATTGTCCGTCCCGATGGCGGCGTCGAAGGTGTTGCGCGGGGCGATGCGCGGCGGGTTGGTGTCGGGGTTGTAAGTACCCGCCTTGGGAATGTACACGCGCGTGGCGCCGCCGCCGGTCGGGCACGACGTGATCGGAGCGTAGCGCGTGGCGAAGACGCTGCCGCAGTAGAAGCCGATATCGGCCTGCTGCGCCGCGGTGAGCGCGAGCGCGTCTTCAATGCTCGTCACCGCGCCGTTCACCTCGCCGCTGTCATAGCGCCAGATGAAGGTCGCCCACGGGCCGTCCTTGCCCTTCTGGTAACGAAGATTCGTCGTCTGCTGGAACGCCTGGTCGTGGTCGATGCGGAACACCTGGTTATACAAGCCGGACTGCGCGATCAACCCTCCGTTTTCCGGTGGAAAGAAGCGCGCGCGCGTGTGGCCCATCGTCATATAGGCCTGGAAGCCGTGAATGTCGGTGGTGCTGAGACGGGCGGCGAAGCCGTCGATCTTCGAATTGTGCCAGGCGATGGGGAACGTGATCGGCGTGTTGAACAGCACGTCGAAGTCGTACGCGTTGTGCGTGTACTTCCAGAAGTAATCGCCGCTGAACAGAAGATACCGGCCGATGCGCTGTTCGAACCCGGCATTGAACTGGTTGCGAAAGCCCGGCTGGATCGGCGTCTGCGCCGCCGCGCCGAACACGTTTTCCGCCAGCCCTCCCGCGCCCGTCTGGCTCGACAGCAGTAAGTTCTCGTTGTACGGGCTCTCGAAGGTCCGCGCGTAACTGATCCGGAGCACCGTTCCCGTCTGTTTCACCTGGTAACTCACTCCCAGCCGCGGCTGGGGGCCGTTAGCCGAGGTGAGGCCGTTGTACTGGTCGTCGCGCAACCCGGCGGTAATGTTCCAGGCGCCCAGGTTGATCTGGTCGGTGATGTAGATCGCTTCCTGGTTGATGTTGTGCCGGCCGTAGAAATTGAAAAACTGGCCGCCGCGGGTGAGATCGAACGGGAGAAGTCCGGGCAGCAGCTCGGGATTCGGAATGTAGCTGGGGTTGACGGTGGAGCACAGCGCCGGATTCGTGATCCCAGGCAGAGCCAGCGGCGCTTGGTCGCTTCCGTTGAGGCAGACCGGGTTGAACAACGCGTCCGTGACGCCCATATTGAAGCGCTCGTCCAGCCGCGTCTGCTGCACTTCGACGCCGATGTTGATCGTGTGCTTGCCGTGAACCAGGTTGAGGTTGTCGCGCGTGCCGTAGTTGGTGAGATAGCGCCCTTGGCTAACCGCGACCGGCGTATCGTTGAACGGATTGCGGCTGCCGTAGTAATCCACCTGGTCGCGGCGCCCGTAGAAGTTCGCGGTCAGCACCGAGTGCGCGTTGAAGGTGTGCTCGTAACTGGGCGCGACGTTCCAGGTCAAAACTCGCTGCCGCTGGTCCTGGCTGAGCTGATCGAAGCTGTTCGGCGCCTGGAACCAGTTCCGCGCCACGAACAGGTTCACGTGGATCGCATCCATCCCGGTGATCTGGTAATCGAGCCGCTCGAAGACGTTTGCGTTGTTGCCGATGTCGTGAATCGGGTAAAACTCGGGGCTGTCGAGAAAACGTCCCGTGCGGAGTGCGTTCACCGCCGTGAAGCTGCCGAACTTCTCCGTACCGAAGCCATACGTCGCGTCCTCGCCGTACGTGCCGAACGATCCGCCGTAGAGGTCGACGCTGCCAAACGGCTTCGTCGCGCCGAGGCCGCTCTTGGTGCTGGCGTTCACCACCAGGCTCGACTTGTCGCCGTACTGGGCGTCGGAAGCGCCGGTGATCATCTCCATGCTCTGGATCGCGTCGGCCGGAATCTGGGTGGAGAACAGCTTGCTCTGCTGGTCGCTGATCGGCTGGCCGTCGATGACGAACGTGGTTTGCGCGTGGTCGCCCGCCGGATGAAAGAAGCCGTTGGCGTCGGCAACCACCGCGCCGGAAGAATACGTGATGGCGCTGCTCAAGCCGGCCGCCGGATCGAGCGTCGGCAGCTTGGCGATCGCGCTCGAGTCCACGTCCTCGTGGGCCAGCGGCACGTTTTCCAGCATCGACGCCGAGGCCGATACTTCCACCGTCTGCTCACCCCCGGCCACCTCCAGCGTCACGTTCAACTGAACCGGAAGCGCCCCGCGCACTTCCACCGTTTTCGTCTGCGTCGTGAAGCCCTGCAGCGTGACGGTCAGGACATAGGTGTTGGGTGGAACGTTGGCGAAACCAAACGCGCCGGTTTCATCGCTCGTGGCCTGGCGCGTGAAGTTGGTAACCGCGTTATGAAGTACGGCCTTCGCGCCAGGGACCACCGCGCCGGTGGCGTCCACAATGCTGCCGCTGATCGTACCGGTGCTTCCGCCCGCCTGCGGCGCCGCGGCATCGGCGGCCCAACCCATTCCCAGGCCCATAACCAGACACGCGGCTACAACCCAACACTTGATACTGCTTCTCATCTTGTCTCCGCAAGTTGGAATCGGAAAAAACGACCGCGGCCGAAAGTCCTACAGACCTAGGCGACCGCTCACCGCGTAAAGTTTCCGCTATGACAGAGACACAGGCGGCGCACGGCCGCCGTAGTCGATCGACTCCGGTTCCGCGCACTCGCAACCGGCTTCGGCGCGCGCGCTCCAGCCCCGGTCCGAAGGCGGGGCAGGCTGCGCGGAGACGATCTTCTGGACAATCGGAAGCTGGCCGTGATGGCAAAGGTCGCAACAGTGCGTGTTCGTACCGTTGTGATGGTGTTCGCCGGCCAGCGCGGCGTTCTGCGCGTGGAGCGCGCCGAGAACAATGATGACGTAGAGTACCGCGTGCAGCCAGCGGTTCCGGCCCGCAAGCATTCTTATTAGTATATGCGCCGCGCGGCTCATGCGCCGCAGCACTTCTTGTACTTCTTGCCGCTCCCGCAGGGACAGGGATCGTTGCGTCCCACCTTCGGCGCGGCGGCCGGAGCGGGTGCTTCTTCTTCCTCGTGCTCTTCTTCGGGCATCGGGAAGAAAATCGAGTCCATGCCGTGATTCAGCAGCCGCTGGTCGAGCCCCGCCATGACGATTCGTTCTTCCAACTCGTCCAGGCTGCCCGCAAGCCGCTCGATCCGCTTCAGCAAAGCCCGCATCCGCGCCGGGCTCGTCTCGCCGGGCGCCAGCAGCGCATAGGCGAAAAGCGCGTCGGAACGAATGTCGTCGTCGTCAAACAGTTTTTCAACGCGCCCGGCTTCCGATTGCAGATGCAATTGCCCGGCGCCCAGCACCGCCGCGCGCCGCACGGCCCGGTCCGGGTCTTCGATATGGCGCGGGAAATGCCGCTCGAACTTCCGGTTGAGCGACCGCCACATGGCTTCAAGGGCCTTCGCCCGGGACGCGGGGTTTTCGTATAGCTCCTCGAACACGGCGGCCACTTCCGGCCGCGCGCCTTCAAACGCCAGCCCCACCGCCGCCCCGCTGCGTTCTTCGAGCGAAGCCTCGCGGTTGGCCGCAACCGCCAGCATCGCCTCGCGGATTTCATCCTCCTGCGTCTCGCCGAGCAGCGATTCCCAGCAGCGCGCCCGCACGCTCGCGTCGGCATCCTGGCGGGCCGCGTCGAAAAGCCGCGCCCGGATGTTCTCCCCGTAAGACTGGTTGAAATACGAGTACGCGGCCGCGGCGCGGAACTCGGGATCGTCGTGCCCCAGCGCTTCCAGCCGCGCCTCGTCGCTCAGCCGGTCGAAATCCGGCACTTCCTTTTCCGCGAAATCTTCCCAGACGTCGTAGGGCTCTTCCGGCTCCGTCCCGGCCGGATGTTCGAGTTCCTGCAACGCGGTCTGAATCGCGTGGCGGAACTCTTCGTCGCCGGCGGGCGCGTGGTCGAGAATCCGGCGCAAAGCCGGCGCCGCGGCCGGGTCGCCGTAAAGCGTCAGGCTGATCGACGCGTCGACCGCGTCGAACTCCAGCCGGTCGAGCAGAAGCTTCAGAATCCGCTCGTCGCGCACGCGCAGCGCCGCAAGCACAAACGCAATCTCGCCGGACTCCTCTTCTTCGAGCTCGTTATAAAGCGCGAGCAGCGGCTCGACCGCCGCCGCGCCGAGTTCCACCAGCGCGTCCAGCAACCCGCCCGAAACGTCTTCCGGATTCTGTCTCGCAAGGGAAACGTAGTACGGCAGCGCTTCCGCCGTCTTCAGCGCCCGGAACAACGCAATCAGGTCCTCGTCGCCCAGCAGCGAGTCTTCCGGCTTCGGCGCCGCCGCATAGCGAACCAGGGCGGGAACCGCTTCGTCCGGCCGGTCCAGGACCGCGTGAACGAAACGGTGGTCGACGCCGATAGCGCCGCGCGCGGCCGCGCGCAGCACTTCTTCCACCGGCGCCTGGTAGATCTCCTGGCTCAGGTTACTCTGCTTCCTTCACCACGCGGACGGTGATCTCCACCGGAACCTCGCGGTGCAGCCGGACAGTGACCTTGTGATCGCCCAGCGTCTTGATCGGCTCTTCGAGCTGGATCTTGCGCCGGTCGATCGAGAACTTCTGCTGCTCGAGCGCGTCGGCGATGTCCTTCGACGTCACCGAGCCGAACAACTGGTCGTTCTCGCCCGCCTTCTGGGCGATCTCGACCGTCACCGCCTCGAGCAGTTTCCCGAGATCGCGCGCGTCGCCGGCCAGCTTCGCCTCGCGCCGCAGATGCGCCTCGCGCTCCTGCTCCACGATCTTCCGATTCGCATCGGTGGCCGCCACCGCCAGCCGCTTCGGCAGCAGAAAATTCCGCGCGAAACCCGGCGCGACCTTCACCACCTGGCCGCGATGGCCGAGTTTTTCAATGTCTTCCCGCAGTATGACTTCCATCGTCGTTCCTCCCGCTTACAGCGCCGTCGCAAAAGGAATCAGCGCGATGTTGCGTGCCTGCTTGATGGCCTCGCTCAGCCGCCGCTGGTGCGGCGCGCAGACGCCGGTGATCCGCCGCGGCGTGATCTTGCCGCGCTCGGAAATGAAGTTGTTGAGCAGCCGCACGTCCTTGTAGTTAATGTCGTCGATCTTTTCCGTGCAGAACCGGCACAGCTTCTTGCGCCGGAAATACTGCTTCTTCGTGGCGATCGTCTTGTCGCCGCCGGTGGGGCGCTGGCTCGCGCTGATCGGTCGTCCGCCTCGTGTTTCCGCCATGGTGTCCTCCTACGCCTCGTCCTTTCCTGCCGGGACCGGTGCGGCCGGAGCCGCGGGCATCGCCGGGGCCGGAGCGCCGGGCATCGGCGCCGCCCCTTCACCCGGAACCGCCGGGGCGTGCGCCACCGGAGCCGGACGCCGCGCCGCGCGCTTCTCCCGCGCCTTCTTCCGCTTGGCGATCTTCTTCAGCCTCTCGTCGATCCGCACCGTGATGAACTTCATCACCGCGTCGGAAACCCGCAGCCGGCGCTCCACTTCCTTCACCGTATCCGGACCGGAAGTGAACTGGATCAGCGTGTAGTAGCCTTCGTTGTACTTCATCACGCGGTAGGCCAGCTTCCGGACGCCCCACTTGTCCGTCTTGTCGACCGTGCCGCCGCTTCTCGTGATCACCTGCGTCAACTGCTCGACCAGCGGATCCACTTCCGTCTCCGCCACATCGGGCCTGACGATGAACAACTCCTCGTAGATTCTCATTCTTCCTCTTCTTGTAAGCCTCCGGCGCGACGATTGAATCTCGTCATGGACATTTCGACGCCATCGGCAATTATGGACTCGACAGCCGCCGCCGCGCGGTCGACCACCTCGTCCAAATCCTTCTCCTGCGCCCGCCCGAACTGCGACAGAACGATACGCGCTCCATCGCCTTCCCGGCGGCCGCCGTGAATACCCATCCGTACCCGCGGAAACTCGCTGCTTCCCACCGCCCGGATCACGTCCCGGACGCCTTTATGGCCTCCGGCCGATCCGCCGGGCCGGACCCGCAAACTCGTCCACGGCAGGTCCAGATCGTCGTACAGCAAAATCAACCGCTCCGGCTTCAGCCCCGCCTTCGCCAGCAGCCCGTTCACCGAGCTTCCACTCAGGTTCATGAACGTCTGCGGCTTCGCCAGCAGAACCGTGACGCCGTCCACTCTTCCCTGCCCCACCAGCGCCATCGCTTCCTTCCGGCCGATCCGGATTCCATGGCGCCCGGCCAGCCGGTCAATCGCAAGAAACCCCAGGTTATGCGGCGTTCTTTCGTACTCCGGACCCGGATTCCCCAGGCCCGCCACCAGCCACTGGATCTCGCCCTCGGCCATCGCAGATCGGCGGCGCGGCGTAGAGCCGCGCTACTTCTTCTTCTTGGCCTCGCCCTCGGGGGCTGCGCCTTCTTCTTCCTTCTTGCCCTTCTTGATGACTTCGGGTTCGGCCGCCGGCGCCGCCGCGCCTTCCGCCGGAGCCTCCTCCGCCACCTCGGCCCGCAGCGCCACCACGTGCGCAATCACCTGGTCCGGCGAGCTCACCAGCTTCATCGAACCCGTCATCGCCACGCCGCTCGCGCGCACGCTCTGCCCGATCATTAACTCCGACACGTCGAGCACAAACTGCTCGGGAATCTCGTCCGGCAGACAGTCGATCTCGACATCGCGGGTGACGATTTCAAGCAGCCCGCCCTGAATCTTGACGCCCTTCGGTTCGCCTGTGACATGCACCGGCACCTTCACCGTCATGTGCTGGCTGAGGTCGATGCGCTTCAGGTCGACGTGCAGCAGCTTGCCCTTGATCGGCTCCGCCTGCCAGTCGGTGATCATCACCGGCTCCGGCGCCTGCCCGTCCACCTGCACCTGGAAAATCGTGTTGTGCCCGGTCGAGCTGCGAAGAATGCGCGTCACTTCCGCCGGATTCACCGCCACCGCCACCGCATCCTGACCCGTGCCATACACCACGCCGGGCGTCTTGCCCGCCGCGCGCAGCCGCCGGGCTTCGTTCTTTCCCCGCGTCGAGCGCGGCTCGGCGGTAATCGTAATGTCTTTCCTCATCGGCTTCCTGCTCCTACTCCGGTCCTGCCGGGTTTGCTAAATAAACAACGTGCTGACCGAGCCGTCCTCGTGTATCGACTGAATCGCCCGCGCCAGCAGCCCCGCCACCGATAAAACCTTTACCCGGTTCGAGCGGCGCGCCGAATCCTTCAGCGGAATCGAGTCCGTCACCAGCACCTGCGTAATCTCGCTCTGTTCGATCCGCTCCATCGCCGGCCCACTCAGCACCGCGTGCGTCGCGCAGGCCGTCACGCTCTTGGCGCCCTGCGCCAACAGCGCTTCGGCGCCCTTCACCAGGGTGCCGGCCGTGTCGATCAGATCGTCCACCATCAAACAATTCTCACCCGCCACGTCGCCGATGATATGCATCACCTCGGCCACGTTCACATCCGTCCGCCGCTTGTCGATGATCGCCAGCGGCGCGTTCAGGCGCTTGGCAAACGCCCGCGCCCGCTCCACACCTCCGGCGTCCGGACTCACAACGGTGAAATCCCGGCTCCCGTGGGAGTCGAAAAAATCGATGAATACCGGCGACGCAAACAAATGGTCCACCGGCACGTCGAAAAATCCCTGAATCTGCGCCGCATGCAGATCCAACGTCAGAACACGATCCGCCCCGGCGCGTTGAATCAGGTTCGCGACCAGCCGGGCCGAGATCGGTTTGCGCGGCCGGTCCTTCCGGTCCTGGCGCGCATACCCATAATATGGTAACACCGCCGTGATCCGCGCCGCCGAGGCCCGCTTGGCCGCGTCGATCATCAGCAGTAACTCCATGATGTTCTGGTCCACCGGCGTCGAGGTCGGCTGGACGATGAACACATCCGCGCCGCGGACGTTCTCCTCGATCTGCAGATCCGTCTCACCGTCGGAAAAGCGATTCACCATCGCCTTGCCCACCGTGCAACCCAGCGCTCCGCAGATCTTGGCGGCAAGCGTCGGGTTCGCATTACAGGTGAATATTTTGAACTGTTCGAACCTCATGGACAATACCGGCTTTGTGGCGGCCATTCCTTCCTCTCGCAGTACGGCTGCAACTGCCGTAGCCACAACGATCGATACCCGCTCCGGCCCAGCAGCGTGACCGGGTCGAGCCGGATCTCCGCCCCCAGCGCCTCGCCGAGCCGGACCAGAGCGCTGTTCCGCTCCGCCCTCCCGCCGAACAACCCGAACAAGCTCGATCCGCTTCCGCTCATCCGCGCCGGATAAGCGCCTTCGGCCTCGAGCCGGGAGCGAATTTCACCCAGCCGGGGATGGCGCTCGAAGACCACCGTTTCGAAATCGTTCCGCGGCCCCTCGCCCACCCCGCGCGCACACGCATCCTCGCGCCACACTAAGCACTGGAAAGTATTAAGAATAGATGACGGAATCTCCGGTGTCAACGCACGCCCGAGCGCCTGGTAGGCATCCGGAGTCGATACATGGATGCCCGGCGAGACGAGAATGCCCGGCCGCCGCGGCATATCGGGCAAAGGATAAAGCTCAGTCCCCCGCCCCAGCCCCACCGCCGCCCCGCCCAGCAGGAAAAACGGCACATCCGATCCCAGCTCCGCCGCGATTTCGGCCAGCTTTTCCATCGGTACCCTCACGCCGCCCATCGCCGGAAACCCCAGCAGCACCGCCGCCGCGTCGGCCGACCCTCCGCCCAGCCCCGCGCCCATCGGAATCCGCTTTTCCAGCTTCACCCGCCAGCGCCCGCTCAACCCCGCCGCTTCGCGCAATAGCCGCGCCGACCGCTCCACCAGGTTTCCCTCGATCGCAGGCTCCGATTCGAGTTCGATCGAGAATACCGGCCCCGGCTCCTGTTCGACGTGCAGAACGTCGGCCAGCGAGATCGTCTGAAACACGGTGCGCAGTTCGTGGTAGCCGTCCGGCCGCCGCCCCAGAACCCGCAAGTCCAGGTTAATCTTGGCCGGAGCCCGCAGCCGCGCCTTGCGCACGGTCATGGGATTAGTAGTGCAGCAGGGACCACACCGGGCGGCCTTCCAGCCGCGTGCGTCCCTTCAGAAAGTCCAGCTCGATTACGAAGCCCAGTCCCGCCACCTCGCCGCCCAGCTTCTCCACCAGCAGCGCCGCCGCCGCCGCCGTCCCGCCCGTGGCCAGCACGTCGTCGACAATCAGAACCCGCTGCCCCGGCTGAATCGCGTCCCGGTGCACTTCAAGCGAATCCGACCCATATTCGAGCGCGTACTCGATCTTCTCCACCTCGGCCGGCAGCTTGTTGGGCTTGCGCATCGGCACGAACCCAGCATTCAACTCGTAGGCCACCACCGGCGCGAAAATGAACCCCCGCGCCTCGATCCCCAGCACAATGTCCGGCCCCGTGGAGACGTACTGATTCCGCATCCCCTCCACCACCGCCCGCCAGCCTTCTCTATCCTTGAGCAGCGTGGTTATGTCGTAGAAGTTGATGCCGGGCTTGGGGAAATCCGGCACCTCACGAATCAGTTGCTTCAGGTTCTCCATCTCTGGGCTTTGTCAGTGTAGCAGGAAGCGCACACGCATCCCGCGCGCATCCAAGCCGCGCGGCAAGCCGGAGACCCTGCGGAACGCTTAGGATTGCCGGGGCTGCCGCCGGGCGCGCCGGAGCGCCATATCCCATTGCATGACACTGGAAAGCCAAAAAAGCCCGGCCGCCCAGAGAACTACATTGCACCCGGCCCGCAGCATCGGCTGCGTAGCCATAACAATCGCACCAAACAGCACGTCGCCGATCACATCCCCGGGAAACCACAGGAACTGCAACTTCTCATTTCCCAGAGGCAGAATCGCGGCCGCGCACGCGACCAGAAGTGTGAGTCCCACTCTGCTTATGGTCGAGAAACTATGGCTCTCCTCGCCCGTCATACGATCCTTTCCGTAAAAGGCGCACCTTCGCACCTTCCTCCGTTGTACCCCCCGTCTCCGGGGCTCCTCTTAACACCTGGCCGCCACCCCACTCCTTCAGGAGCGTGGGTCCGCCGCGGCACAGAATTCCCGCCTCCGATAAAAGCTGCCTCAGTCTACCTTGTGTCGGCTGCGCTTGAGAAGGTCCAGCACTCCCGTTCCACACAGTACTCCTAGGCCGAATCCGGACCCGCCAGCCCCCCCTAAGGCGGGCCGTCCAGGAAAATGCCGATCCCCTGGCCATCATCGCCACCGGCGAACCAGAGCGGTGAATCGCAGGGGAATCACCCGCGCTCGCGCTTCTCCGCCCGCGCCGCCTGGATGATCCGGTCAACCTGCCGGGACGTTAGCTTGTCCGTGCCCTTGCGCTTCGACTCCTCCCCGCTCACCCGAAGCACCTCCAGCTCGGGCGCAGCAAGCCGCACACGGTCACGAACGTCTCGCGCGGACGCGGCAATACTCTTCCGCTTCACACCCCTACGCATAACACGCCCCTCACCCCCGCCACCTCACCCCCAAATCCAGCACCGTCCGCGCATACTCCACCCCCGCCTCCATGTGCGCCACCTGCTGCGCCTTCAGCGCCTCCGTATACGCCTCCGGCTTCTTCCCCCGCACATCCTCAATCACCATCGTCCCCTCATACGGATGCCCCGCCCGCGCCAGCGCGAGAAACCGCGCCAACTGCGACCCCCGCATGTCCCCCCACTTCTCCATGAACTCCCGCTTGTAGATCGAAAGATGCACCGGCGGCCGCCCCGTGATCGGCTTGTTGTACACCGCAATCGCCGGGCAAATTTCCTTCGCCTTCGCAATAATCGCCTTGAAGTCCACCACCCCTTCGCCCAGCGGAACCCATTCGACCGCCACCCCGTCCGGCGTCTCGTACACCACCGAATCCCGCAGATGCAGCATCGCCGCCACCGGACCCAGCGTCTCCACCGTCTCCATCGGATCCTCCATCACAAACACCGGATTCCCCGTGTCCAGATACGAGCCCACAAACTCCTTCCCCGCCTCATCGATCACCTGCCGCGTCTCCCGGCACACCAGATCCTTGTGGTTCTCGATCGCGAACTTCACCCCCGCATCCATCGCCTCGCTCCGCACACTTTTGAGCGTCTTCACCATCGTCTCCATCGCCTGCTCCACCGTTCCCGGCGGCAGACTCGCCCGGTCCCCCGCCACCCGAAACCGCACCAGCTTCGACCCGATCCCCACCGCATGCTGAATCGCCCGCCGCATCCGCGCCTGCGTCGCCGCCATCCCGTCCGCCGTATGCGGCAGCGCCCCCGCGTCCCCTCCATCCAGCCGCACCCCAAGCCTCTCCGCCGTCTCCTTCAACTCCTTCCAATGCGCCGGATCGTCATTCCCCGGGTCGATCGAATCCTGCAAATACACCGCGTCCAGCTTCAACTTCGCGGCATACTCGAGCAACTCCACGTCCCTCCACCTCATCGCGCGAATCGAGTACGTGTTATATCCAAGCGGCGGCTGTGCGTCCATAGGTCTATCCTATGCGACCGCATCGCCCCACCTCACGCCTGGTGATAAACTCCTCGTTCATGACGCGCCGCCATCTCCTCGAAGCCGCCCTCGCCTCCCCCGCCGCCATCCTCGCCGATACCCCCGCGCCGGACCGCCCCACCCCCGCCACCAGGCCCATCAAGATCACCAAAGTCGAAGCCGTCTATCTCGAAAAGCCCCTCAAAGAGCGCTTCTGGATGGCCAACTCCCCCATCGGCGGGTACCACCCCAAGGCCACGCGCCTCATCGTCACCCTCCA
>JAJYCN010000071.1 GCA_021778335.1 Acidobacteriota bacterium
TCACGCCGTCCTTGGTGATGGTGGGGCCGCCGAACTTCTTCTCGAGGACCACGTTCCGGCCCTTGGGGCCGAGGGTCACCTTCACCGCGTCGGCAAGCTGGTTAACGCCGCGTAGAATCGCCTGACGGGAATTCTCGCTGTAAACAATCTGCTTTGCTGCCATTGTTCAAATCTCCCTTGCTGAATTGCTTTCAGAAAATCGCTTAGGCGGCCTTGGTCTTCTTGCTGCCGCCCTCGATCACCGCGAGCACTTCGTCCTCGCGCATGATCAGGTACTCTTCCCCATCGAGCTTGATGTCGCTGCCCGAATACTTGCCAAACAGGATGCGGTCGCCCGGCTTCACATCGAGCGGGGCAACTTTGCCGTCTTCGAGGCGCTTGCCGTTGCCGACGGCAACCACTTCGCCTTCCTGCGGCTTCTCTTTCGCGGAATCCGGAATATAAAGAGACCCGTGCTTGGTCTCGGATTCTTCAATGCGCTTGACCACAATGCGGTCGTGGAGCGGTCGAATATTCATCGCTTCGGAACCTCCTAAAGGAACGTAGGGTGAACTATTTGCTCGTTCGGCCGCGAGAGACCGCGGCGCGACTGCGTTTTTGAGCTACAGCTATCTTATTAGCACAGTTCCCCGAGGAGTGCTAGTTTTCGTCCGTAATCGTAAGAAAACAGGAAGGAAATTTTTCTTGACAATCGGGCACTCAAGTGTTTTCCGGGAGCGTGGGTGGGCTTACATTCTGACAAACTTCTGCGCGGAAGACGAAGGCCGGGGCGGCTGGCTTACACTGAAAGGGAGAGAACCTTCTTACGATGTGGCGCACTCGCCCGCTTCTGTTGCTGGCCATGGCCGCCATCATCGCCGCGGTCGGCTTTTCGTATCTGAATCAGGTTCGGACGCGCAGCCGGACCGCGCCGAAGACTCCTGCCATTTTGCCCGATAACACCGCGTCCACAGCGCAGGACTGGAGTTGGCGGCAGACGGCGAACGGGAAGACGACCGTCGAAATTCGGGCGCATGATTTCCGGCAGGTGCGGCAGCCGAATGAGTTCGAGTTGCAGGGCGTGGAGCTGCATCTGTTCAGCCGCGATGCGACCAGCTATGACCTGGTGAAGTGCGCCAAGGCGAGTTTTGACATCGGTACAGGCGTGCTGTTCAGCGACGGCGCCGTGGAGATCACGATGAACGTGCCGGCCGACGAGCCGCCGAGCGGGAAGCTGATGGTGATCCGCTCGTCGGGAGTGCATTTCGAGACCAAGACCGGGCGCGCGACGACGGATCGCGCGGCGAGTTTCGAGTTCGACCGGGGCAGCGGGGATGCAGTGGGCGCCGATTACGACCCGCAAACGCATGAATTGCACCTGCTCAGCCAGATTCACCTGCTATGGCGGGGGAACAATCCGAAAGCGCCGCCGATGCACATCGAGACCGGCGATCTCGTTTACAAGGAGAACGAGGGGAAGGTGTACTTGTCGCCCTGGTCGAAGCTATTGCGCGACACGCTGACGATGGACGGCGGCCCGACGGTGGTGACGTTGGACAGTGGGGCAATCTCGCTGGTGGAGGCGGATAACGCTCGGGGAGTGGATGCCCAGGCTGAGCGCAAGTTAGATTTCTCAGCGGCGCACCTGATCATGAACTTCGACGACAACGGGCAGATCGACAACATTTCCGGCCAGCCCGATGCGCAGCTCATTTCGGAGTCGAAGAGCGGCAGGACGACGATTCACACCGACCATATCGACTTGCGCTTCGCGGTGGTGCGGCAGGGGACGGTTTCCGACAGCCAGTTGACGGAGGCGGTGGCGCTGGGGCACGGCGTGGTGATTTCGCAGCCGGCGCCGGATACGAAGGCGGCGAATCCGGAGACGAGGATTCTGAAGAGCGATGCGATCACGATGAAGATGCGTCCGGGCGGGAAGGAGCTCGATACGGTGGCGACGGACGCGCCGGGGACACTGGAGTTTCAGCCTACACAGGCCAACCGGCCGCACCGGTTCATGACAGGCGAGCGGCTTCAGATCGCCTACGCGGCGGCAAACCAGATTCAATCCGTGCGAGCGTCGAACGTGACGACGCGGACAGAGAACCCACGGCCACCCGGAGCCAAGACCGCGCCGCCTCCGGCCATTACATCCAGCAAGGACCTGAACGCGAATTTCGATCCGAAGACGAACCAGCTTGCGCGGCTCGAGCAGTGGGGCGATTTCCGGTATGAGTCCGGCGACCGTCGGGCCACGGCGGATGGCGCGGTACTCGAGCAGCAGCAGAACTTGATGACGTTGAACGGGCAGGCGCGGGTATGGGATTCGACTGGATCGACGTCGGCGGACAAGATTGTGCTGAATGAGAAGGACAGCGATTTCACAGCAGATGGTTCCGTGAACTCGGTGCGGCTGCCGGACAGCAACGGTTCCTCTTCGGGCATGCTGTCGGCGAATGAGCCGATGCACGCGCGGGCGGATCACATGCAGAGCCGGAACCGCAACCGGGAGATTACGTACCGGGGCCATGCGGTGGCCTGGCAGGATGCCAACCGCCTGCAGGCGCCGGTGATTCAGATCGACCGTGTCCAGGCAAGCCTGGAGGCGCATGACGGCGTCCTCAGTGAGTTGATCGATAAGAAGGACAACTCGGGTAAGGGCTCGGCGAAGAGTCCGGTTTTCACTGTTGTGCGCGCCGAAGACTTGAGTTACAACGACCGGGATAAACTGGCGCACTACACGGGCGGGGTGACGCTGGACCGGCCAGGCTTGACGGTGACCGGGCGCGAGGTGTTCGCCTACCTGCGGGCTTCGGATAATAAGGGTGCGAAGCCTGCGGCGCCGAATAAGCCACCAGCGGACAACGGATCTTCGCTCGACCATGCGCTGGCGAAGGGTGCTGTCGAAATTGTGTCGACGACGACGGTGCGCAAGCGGGTGGGAACGTCGGAGTTGGCTGAGTATTATGTCGACGACGGGAAAGTGGTGCTCGAGCAGGGGAAGCCGAAGCTGGTGGATAGCCTAAAAGGGACGACGAGCGGCGAGCGATTGACCTGGTTTGCCAACAATGATAGGCTGCTGGTGAGCGGCACGGCCAGTCAGCCCGCGAGCAGCCTGCTTCGCCGCAAGTAATTGCTGGATGCCTGTAAAGTCGCTCCAAACCAAAGAGTTATTGAAGTCCTACCGGGGCCGCAAGGTCGTGGACAGCGTCAGCCTGCGGGTGCAGCAGGGTGAAGTGGTGGGACTGCTGGGCCCGAACGGCGCGGGGAAGACGACCTCGTTTTACATGATCGTCGGGCTGGTGAGCCCGGATGCGGGGAAGGTGCTGCTGGAGGACCTCGACATCACCGAGATGCCGATGTACCAGCGGGCGCGCCGTGGGGTCAGCTACCTGCCGCAGGAGCCTTCGGTATTCCGCAAGCTCAGTGTCGAGGACAACCTGATGGCCATCCTTCAGACGCTGCCGCTGAGCGGGGCCGAGAGGCGGGACCGGATGGACCGGCGGATCCGGCAGATGGGTCTGGAGACGGTCCGGCACAACAAAGGCTATGCGCTGAGCGGCGGCGAGCGGCGGAGGGTCGAGATCGCACGGTCGTTGGTGATCGACCCGGATTTCCTGCTGCTGGACGAGCCGTTTTCGGGTATCGATCCGATTCAGGTGCTGGAGTTGCAGAAGATAATTTTCGAGCTTCGCAACAGCGGCATCGGCATTCTGATTACCGACCACAACGTGCGGGAGACCCTGGCGGTGACCGACCGGGCCTACATCATCAACGAGGGGAAGATTTTCCGCACCGGGACTCCGGAGCAACTCGGCAACGACGCCGAGGTGCGCCGGGTTTATCTGGGCGAGAACTTCAACCTCGAGTTGGCCGCCGGCCGCTGGCGCGTTCCAGCCGAGCCGATGCCGTAGGGCAGGGGCGGATTATGGATGAAAAATCGAAGTCTGAAGAGACGCATTGGGCGTCATCCCCTTTCTACGCTCTCCGCGGCCTTGGCATAGACGTCTTCCGAGAAGTCGGGGACGGCGAGGCGTTTCTGAGCCAAGAGCGGGAGCGGTTCTACGGCGATCGCGAAGCGCCATCACCGGAACCGCACGTCCGATAGCCCGACCGGCGGTATACGCTTCCTCGCCGTGCTCCCGCACGCATTCGTTATGCTGGCGTGAGGAGAAAACGTGGAATACAGACTCTTGGGTGCGAGCGGGCTGGAAGGTTCGGTGCTGAGTTTCGGCACGATGACCCTGGGCGGCGAGGGGCGGTTTGCCGCGATGGGGAACGTGCAGGTGGAGGAGGCGCGGCGGTTTGTCGAACTGTGCCTCGAAGCGGGCGTAAACCTATACGACACCGCGGACATGTACTCGGCCGGCAAATCCGAAGAGGTTCTGGGCAAGGCGCTGGGGTCGCGGCGCAAAGACATCGTGCTGGCGACGAAAGTATTCGTGCGGATAGAGCCGGGGACGAACAAAGCCGGACTCTCGCGGCGGCACATCGTCGAGGCGTGCGAGGCGAGCCTGCGGCGGCTGGGAACGGACTACATCGACCTTTACCAGGCGCATAACTTCGATTCGCTGACGCCGCTCGATGAAACGCTGCGGGCGTTCGACGATCTGATCCGGGCAGGGAAGATCCGTTACGCGGGCTGCTCGAACTACTCCGGCTGGCAACTGATGAAGGCGCTCTCGATCTCCGGCAAACTGGGGATTTCGCGCTACATCTCGCAGCAGATCAACTACTCCCTGGTGGCGCGTGACGCCGAACTTGAGTTGGCGCCTTTGGGGTTGGACCAGAAGACGGGGATCATGGCGTGGAGCCCGCTGCAAGGCGGGCTTCTTTCCGGCAAGTTCCGGCGCGGGGAGGGGCGCCCCGCCGAGTCCCGGCTGAACACTCTGGAGGCGCCGGGCACGGTGGACATGGAGCGGGTGTACCGGATTGTGGAGGCGATGGATGGAATCGCCTCGCATCGGGGCGTGTCGGTGGTGCAGGTGGCTTTGAACTGGGCGATGCGGAAGCCGGGCGTGGATACGGTAATCATCGGCGCCCGGAACGAGCGGCAGCTTCGGGACAATCTGGCGGCGGCTACCTGGACGCTCAGTGACGCCGAGATGGAGCAGCTTGACGAGGCGAGCGCTTTGCCGCTTCCCTATCCCTACTGGCATCAAAGGAGATTTGCGGCCGAGCGCAATCCGCCGCTGCCGCACGCGCGGTAAGGCCGGAGCGGCCGAAACGGGCTGGGACAAGTGTTCCCACTACCGGTCTTCTTCGGAGCGGGCCGTGCGTCGAAGCGCGAGTACAATAGGGGCGGAGGCATCTGATGCCGATGATTGCCGAAGCGACTTCCTCAGTCGCGTCCGTGGAGACGAACCCATGGATTTCCGCCGCCGCGCGGTTTGATGAAGCTGCAGCCAAGCTCGGGTTGGACGAGGGTTTGCAGAAGGTCCTGCGTCTGGCGGCCAAAGAAGTTACCGTTCACATTCCCGTGATTCTCGATGATGGCCGGATTGAGGTCTTCACCGGGTATCGCGTACAGCATTCGATTGCGCGCGGTCCGGGCAAGGGTGGGATCCGCTACGCCCCCGACGTGACGCTGGACGAGGTGCGCGCGCTGGCCGCGTGGATGACGTGGAAGTGCGCGGTCGTGAACATCCCGTTCGGCGGCGCCAAGGGCGGCATTATCTGCGATCCGTCACTGCTGAGCCAGGGAGAACTGGAGCGGATCACGCGGCGCTATACGGCCGAGATTGTCGAAATTCTCGGGCCGGAACGCGACGTGCCCGCGCCCGACATGAACACGAACGAGCAGACGATGGCGTGGATCATGGACACCTACTCGATGCACATGCGGCATACGAGCACGGCGGTGGTGACGGGCAAGCCGCTCGAGTTGGGCGGGTCGCGGGGGCGCCCGGAGGCGACGGGCCGGGGCTGCATGATCGTCACCGGACAGGCGCTGCGCAAACTGGGGCTGGATCCTTCGTCGGCGCGGGTGGTGATTCAGGGTTTCGGCAACGTAGGCGGGATGGCCGCGCGGCTGATGGCGCGCGCCGGGTTCCGGATTGTTTGCATCGCCGAGTACGACGGAGCGGTCTACAACCGGCACGGGCTCGATATCGAAGCGCTGATGAAGTTCCGGAAGGACACCGGCTCGATTGTGGGGTTCCCGGAGTCGGAGCCGATCGACCGCGACGAAGCGCTGTTCCTGGAGTGTGAGGTTCTGCTGCCGGCGGCCAAGGAGAACGTGATCACGTCGGAGAATGCCGCCCGCATCCGCGCGCGAATCCTGTGCGAGGGCGCCAACGGACCGACGACGTTCGTGGCCGACCGCATTCTGGCGGAGAACCGGGTGTTCGTGATTCCGGACATCCTGGCGAACGCGGGCGGCGTCACCGTATCCTATTTCGAGTGGGTTCAGGACCGGCAAGGATATTTCTGGAACGAGGCGCTGGTGAACGGGCGGCTCGAAGAGATCATGGTGAACAGCTTCCGCGATGTGGTGAGCTACGCGGACAAGCACGGCGTGCACAACCGCACGGCGGCCTATATGGTTGCGCTCGATCGCGTGGGCTCGGCCATCCGCATGCGCGGCCTCTACGCATGACGGGGCGCGGCGCGGGCCGCGTAATTCCAATCGAGCCGGCGTTGGCTTATGTCGTCTAGCGCCGGCACGCCGCTGATGCGGCAGTATCACGCGGTGAAACAACAGGCGCCGCATGCGCTCCTGCTGTTTCGCATGGGTGATTTCTACGAGTTGTTCTACGAGGACGCGATCACGGGGGCACGCGAACTCGAGATCACGCTCACTTCGCGCAACAAAGAGCAGGGACAGCCGATTCCGATGTGCGGCGTGCCGTATCACGCGGCGGAGAGCTACATTGCGCGGCTGATTCAGAAGGGCTACCGGGTGGCCATCTGCGAGCAGATGGAGGAGCCGGGGCCGGGGAAAAAACTGGTCCGGCGCGAGATCACGCGGGTGGTGACGCCGGGTACCGTTGCGGGCCTGCCCGTGCTGCGAGCCAAGGAGAACAACTACCTGGCCGCGGCGGTTTTCGAAGGGCCACGGGCGGGGCTTGCGCACGTGGATGTTTCGACCGGCGAATTCCGCTGTACAGAAGCGGCGGCGAACGAAGCGGCGGCGCTGCTCGAAGCCTTAAACGTGCGCGAGGTGCTGACGGCGGCTTCGGCGCCGGAGTTGCCTGGGCTGCGCACGCCGCTCGAGGACTGGATTTTCGAGCCGGCTCACGCGGCGCAGTCACTGATGGGGCATTTCCGGCTGCTCACGCTCGATGGCTGCGGACTGGCCGGGCGTCCGCTAGCCACGGCCGCGGCGGGCGCCGTGCTGCACTATCTGCGGGAGACGCAGAAGACCGCGCTCGAGCACCTGGACCGGCCGGCGCACTACGACCGGTCGGATGCGATGATTCTGGACGCGGTGACGGTGCGGAATCTCGAACTGCTCGATCCGCTGTTCGCGGGAGAGTCGCGCGAGTCGACGCTGATTCACGCGATCGATGAGACCAAGACGGCGATGGGCGGCCGAATGCTGCGGCAGAGGCTGCTGCGCCCGAGCCTTTCGCGCGAGGAGATCGAGGCGCGGCTGGATGCGGTGGCGGAGTTGCTGGGCTCGACGATCGCGCGCACGGAGATCCGCGCGCTGCTCGAGCGCGTGCTCGACACGGAGCGGTTGATCGGGAGGCTGGCGTTGGGCGCGGCGGGTCCACGCGAGATGCTGGCGTTGGGAAGATCGCTGGCGCTGATTCCGAATATCAAGAAATATACGGCGGGACTGCGCTCGGCGCGTCTGATGAGCGTGCACGAGCGGCTGGATGAACTGGCCGAGGTGCGAGACGCGATCGTGCGGGCGCTGGCCGATGAGCCGCCGGCGCATCTCACCGACGGCGGAACGATCCGCGACGGCTACAACAAGGAACTGGACGAACTGCGAGACATCAGCCGGAACAGCCGGCAGTATCTGGCGCAGATCGAGACGCGGGAGCGGGCGCGGACAACGATTCAGTCGCTGAAAGTGCGATTCAACAATATCTTCGGCTACTACATCGAGGTGTCGAAGCCGAATCTGCCCTTGGTCCCCGCCGGCTACGAGCGGAAGCAGACGCTGGTGAACGCCGAGCGGTTCACGACGCCGGAACTGAAGGAACTGGAGAGCAAAATTCTGGCGGCGGAGGAGAAGATCCTCGATCTGGAGCGGACGATCTTCGAGCAACTGCGCTCGTTGGCGGCGAGCTATGCGGCGCGTCTGCGGGCGATGTCGGCCGCGGTAGCTGAACTCGATGTGGCTGCCGCTTGCGCGCAGACGGCGGCGGCGCAGCGGTACACGCGGCCTTCGTTCAGCGCGGATGGCGAAATGCGCATCGAGGCGGGGAGGCATCCGGTGATCGAGCAACTGTCGGCGCGCGATGGGGGGCGGTTCATTCCGAACGACCTGTACTTTGCGCCGCCGGACGCGGGAGAAGCGAACGAAGGAGGGTTCATCGCGGTCATCACCGGGCCGAACATGGGCGGCAAGTCGACGTATCTGCGGCAGGCGGCTCTGATCGCGATTCTGGCGCAGGCGGGGTGTTTCGTGCCCGTGGCCTCGGCGCGGCTGCCGATTCTGGATCGGGTATTCACTCGCATCGGCGCGGCGGACAATTTGGCGCGAGGTCGGTCAACGTTCATGGTGGAGATGACGGAGACCGCGGTGATCCTAAACACCGCGACGGCGAACAGCCTGATCGTGCTCGACGAGATCGGACGCGGCACGTCGACCTACGATGGGCTGGCGCTGGCGTGGGCGGTGGTGGAGTTCATTCACGAACGCATCCGCGCGCGCACGCTGTTTGCGACGCACTACCATGAGCTTACGGCGATGGCGGGGCAGTTCGGCGGCGTGAGAAATCTGCATGTTTCGGTGAAGGAGTCCGGCGACCAGGTGGTGTTCTTGCGGCGCGTCGAGCCGGGCCCGGCCGACCGCAGCTACGGCATCGAGGTGGCGCGGCTGGCCGGGCTTCCGCTGACGGTGATCGAGCGGGCGCGCGAAGTGCTAAAGCTGCACGAAAAGAGCGAGGAAGAAGTGACGACGGAGCTGATTCCGCAGCCGAGTGGTCCGGTGCAGATCCGGCTGTTCGAGCCGCTGCACCACGACCTGGCCGAACGGATCCGGAATCTGAAGATCGACGAGCTTCGGCCGATCGACGCGCTGCAGCTTCTGCATCGGCTTCAGGCGGAGTTGAAGCAGCCGTGAGAGTGGCGGGTTTGTTGAGCGGTACCTCGGCCGATGGAGTGGATGTCGCGATCGTCGACTTCGACGGCGCGGCGCTGCGGACGGTGGCGCACGGGGTGGTTCCGTACGCCGCGGATGTGCGCGAGGCGGTCCTGGGCGCGTCGAACGCGGTGACGCACACGGCGGAGCTGGCGCGGCTCAATGTGTTGCTGGGAGAGATTTTCGCCGAGGCTCTGGCCGAGGTCTGCCGGATGCGCGGGATCCCGATGGCTTCGATTTCGCTGATCGGCTCGCACGGGCAGACGGTGTATCACCAGGGCGATGCGGCGATGTTTCACGGGCGCGCAATTGCGGCGACGCTGCAGATCGGCGAGGCCGCGGTGCTGCGCGAACGAACGGGAATTCCGGTGGTGAGCGATTTCCGTACGGCCGACGTCGCCGCCGGCGGGCAGGGCGCGCCGCTGGTCCCGTTTCTCGATTACCGGCTGTTTCGCTCGGAGACCGAGGGGCGCGCGGCGCTGAACATCGGCGGCATCGCAAACGTGACGATTCTTCCGGCGGGAGCACGGCTCGACGACGTGGCCGCATTTGACACCGGTCCGGGGAACATGGTGATGGACGCGCTTGTGCCGCCGTTTGACCGCGACGGGGCGCGGGCGCGCGCGGGCACAGTGAACGAAGGGTTGCTCGAGCGGTTGCTGAGCGACCCGTTCTACCACCGGCCACCGCCCAAGAGCGCGGGCCGCGAGCAGTACGGCGTGGAATTTGTCCGCGAGACGGGCATTGATATCGCGACGGCGTGTGAGTTGACGGTCCGCACGATCGCGATGGGAGTGGGGCGGTTCGATGAAATTGGCGCGGTAATCGTCAGCGGCGGGGGCGCGCACAACGGCTACCTGCTGGCGCGGTTGCGGGCGCTGATTCCGGCTCGCATCGTGACGCCGGACGAGTACGGAGTCGATATCGACGCGAAAGAGGCGGTGCTTTTCGCGCTTCTGGCGTACGAGAGGTGGCACGAACGGCCGGCGAACGTGCCGTCGGCGACCGGCGCACGGAGGGCCGTACTGCTGGGGAAGATCAGCGCTTAACGTCGGTGCGGCCCGGCGTGCCGGTGCGTCCGGCGAGCGGGCGGATCGAGACGGCGCCGCAAACCCCGACGCCGGTGTTGAGCAGCGCGTTCAGAAAATTGAAGAGCACGGAGTAAACGGTCTGCTCGCTCATCTGCTGCTTGCCCGGAAGGCGGAAGGTGGCGGGAAGCTCCTTGGAAATCTGCACCCGGATGGCGTACGGGAGGACGCGGCCGGCGCGGTCCTTGACGTTGGACAGCGCCATCGGCGTTTGCAGCACGGCGCCGCTTCGGCCGTCCACATAGAATTGGCAGCGGGAGAACCAACCCAGGTTGCCGGGGTCGGCGGCGTCGAAGAGCAGAAGCGGAGTCTTGCGATCCGGCACGGCGAGGTCGAGGCTGAGACTGCGGCTCAAGTCGTCGAGACGGAACTCGAAGCCGGCCTGCTTGACGGCGTTGGCCACGAGTTCTTGGTCGAGCTCGAGGAGCAGGAATTTATGATCACCGGCCTGGACGACCTGCATAAACTCTTATTCTACCGTTGGCGGATGGGGGTTCCGGGACGGCGATTCTGTTTAAGGTTTATTCGGACGCATTCTCGGGTGAATCTTCAATTTCGCAGCGCGTGGTCCGGTGATGTTATGGAGTCTGGGGGTGTAGCCGCATGGCTGGAACCGCATCGCCTGAGGAGAGGGGACGTCGGAACGACGCGACGTCCGGACAGGAGCGGCTGTGCCGCGGGCGGATTCCGTATCGCCGGGGCCGCGAGGCGGGCTTTGTCCTGATTACGATGGCCGCATCGGCGATCGCGCTGATTGCGGTGCTCGGCCTGGCGGTCGACGTTGGGCGGATGTTCATCGCCAAGAACGAGGCGCAGGCTTACTGCGACGCCGCGGCCCTGGCGGGCGCTCTAAAACTGGACGGGACGACGACGGGGATAGCGAATGCGACGACGGCGGCGCAGAATGTGCCGGATAAGTGGAACCTGAATTCGGCCAGCGTCAGCAGTCCCACGATCCAGTTCGGGACGTCGATTTCGGGTCCGTGGGTTTCGAGTCCCAGTCCGGCAACCGGTTACACCTACGTTCAGGTGAGCGCGAGCGTGCCGTTGGCTCTCCTTTTTTTGCCTATGGTGGTGGTCCAGTCGACGTCCAACATTACGGCCCATGCGATTGCGGCGCAGGTCTCGACGAACACGATCCCGCAAGGGCTGGCGCCCTATTCGGCGGTGAGCACGAACCCTGCCGGACCGAACTTCGGATTAGTGGTCGGAAACTCATATGACGTCCAGTGGCCGCAGTTTAACGGATCGCGCGGAGGGTGCGGTCCGAGTAACCCGGCCCGATGTTTCAACACGCCGCCGTGTTCTGGCGATCCGGTCTCTTCGCAGTTGGCGGTTGTCAACAATTGGGGTAGTTCAAACAATGGTTATTGGGGGAGCAACTCGAACAGCGTGATCGGACAGGAGTTGCTCGATAACATTCAGATGCAGACGGTGAGTGTGGGCACCAACATCGCGCCGGTGCTTACAAATGGGAATAAGAACAGCGAAGCGATGTATCTGGATCAGCGCGCCAGCGAGGACATCAATGGAACCGACAACACAGTTCCCACTTACTTCGCGGATCCGAACAATCTCCGCCGGCTGATCGCCGTGCCGATTGTCGATCCGACGAGCGCAACGAGTACGACGGTGCTCGGATACGGTTCGTTTCTGATTTACACCAACGGCGTGCCCAGCAACTACTACCAGAAGAACACGAACGGAAATTCTCCGTTCTGCGCGATTTATGCCGGCCCCTACAACGCGGGCAGCGGGGTGGGCACCGGCGGGCAGAACGGCGCGACATACGTGAGGCTGATGCAATGAGGCGCAGGTTAACGCCGATTCTGCGCCGCCCACACGGGCGTGACGGCAATGCGTTGCTCGAATTCGCGATCGGGTCGAGCCTGCTGATCGCGGCCTTTGGCGGGACGTTCCAGTTCGGATACACGTTTCTGCAGTACAACAACCTGGAAAACGCAGTGGCGCGCGGAGCGCGGTACGCTTCGCTCATTCCCTATGATTCGGCGACGACGAGTCCCGCGTCGGACTTCCAGACGGCCGTCCAGAACGTGGTGCTTTACGGAAACCCGAATGGCGGCACGACGACGGTTCTTCCGGGTCTCACCGCCTCCAACGTCAACCTGACTGTAACCTTCACGAACGGTGTCCCGAGCGCGATGACAGTTTCCATCACAGGCTACACAATCAATTCGATCTTCGCCGCCACGACGCTGAGTCTGAAGCCAAGCGTCACCTACGCTTATCAGGGGGTGTGGTCACCCGTATGAGGAACTTTACGTCTCGACAAGTCACGGCTCGCCGCCGGGCGAGAAGTAAGGGAAGCACGCTGATCGAGACATCGCTTGTGCTGCTGGCGTTCGTGATGATGCTGATCGGCGCGTTCGACTTCGGCCAGTTTCTCTTCATCCAGCAGGCCCTGGTGGAGCGCGCGCGATATGCCGCCCGCTGGGGCGCGATCAACAACGCGACGGACTCGACGTCGATCACCAACATTATCCTCTACGACCAGGCCACAGCGCCGCAGCAAGGCACTACGGGCTACTTTAACCTGACTGCTTCCAATGTTACGGTGAGTAACCCCGATACCGGGACCAACAATAACCGGCTGGTAATTACGATCTCGGGCTATACTTACCACGTCGTTTCGCCGTACATCGCCGGTTCCTACACCGGCCCGCCCATTGTCGTTTCCGTTCCGCTCGGAATTTACGACTGACGGCCCCCACGGGTCTTATACCAACGTGGGGTTGCGCAGCCGCCTTCGTTCCCCCCTGTCATAGTAGAAACGGGGGCCTGGTGGCGGAGGTGCGGAACGCGGGCGCGGGGCCGCGATGGCGGCGGCCAGCTCTATATGCGCTGGCGGGCGCGTACGCAGCTTCTATTCTCACTTACAGCGTTCTGTGGATGCTGACGTCCCGTCCGAACCCGTTGCCGGTCGAACTGGGCTATAGCTTTGACTTCCGTAGCGGACTTCGGGCGCTCGTGGTGAACGGAGTTCGGAGAGACAGTCCGGTGGAGCGAGCAGGGCTGCGGGTGGGCGACAGGATCGTCGCAGCGGACGGAGCCCGCATCGAGAACGAATACTCAACCGACGCGACCTGGAGCCGCTCGAAGCCCGGCGACGTGGTGAAGTTGACCGTCGAGCGGCCGGGGGCGGCGGCGCCGCTGGTTTTGCGCGGGGTTTTTCGGGCGCGCAAAGTGGTGGGGCCGACCCTGGCGGATCGGATTGCCAGTACATATCCGGTGCCCTTTGTTTTGGGCGGCCTGGCGGCCCTATTTCTTCGAATCGAGGACCCTCACGTCTGGCTTTTGGCGCTTCTATTCGGCAGCTTTCCCGCGAGTCCTGGTTTCCCCAGTGGCTTGAGCGCCGTGCCGCCCATCGCGCGGGCGTTTCTGGTCGCCAGCCAGAACACTCTGATCTGCCTGTTCGGGCCGCTGTTTTATTGTTTCTTCGCCCTGTTTCCGGCGCGGTCGCCGCTCGACCGGCGCTGGCCGTGGCTGAAGTGGGTAGCGTTTCCGATCGGGTTGTCCCTGGATATCCCGCCGTGGCGCTCCACCGGTCTGCGTCCTCCTCCTCCGCTGCCTGCGCTCCTGGGTGAAACCGTTGTGCGGAGGCTTCCCTTGTTCTTCGTTCTCGCGTTGCTGGCGCTTGGGATGGTCTCCCTTGCGGCCAATTTCTTCGGAAACAGCCACGCGCAGGCCCGGAGGAAAATCCGCGTCATTTTCTGGGGAACGCTAGTAGGCATCATCCCGGGCTCGGTGCAGGCCATTATCGTGAACCTGACGAATCTGGCGCCGCCGGCATGGCTTTCGGTGTGCACAGTGATGTTTGCCTTCGTGATTCCGCTCGCGTTCGCCTACGCGGTAGTGAAGCACCGCGTAGGCGATATCCCGGTTCTGTTGAAGCGAAGCGCGAGATACCTGACGGTGCAGCGAGGCTTCACGTTTCTGCTTTCAGTAGTAAGCGTTTCGCTGATGCTGGTGTTGGCGCGTCAGAAGCCGGCACAGGCGCCGTCCGGAGCCGCACTCGGCGCGGCGCTGTTCTGGGGCGGCTCGCGGCTTCACCGGAAGGTGAGCGCACGTATTGACCGGATCTTTTTCCGGAGCGCGTATGACGCTCGCCTGGTGCTCGAGGACCTCGCGGAAAAGAGCCGCACGACACCCGCGCGGGAGGAACTCGCCGAACTGCTCTACCGGCATCTGAACGAGGCGCTGCATCCGAGTTTTCTCTTCGTGTACCTGCGGGACAAGGATGGGCGGTTCGTCGTGGTAGCGGGCGAATCACACGGGGAACTCGAGTGGCTTCCGGCGGACGTGAAACCGCCAGACGTGGGGTTGTTGCGAGGACGGGTTTGGGATTTTCCAAAGCTGGAGCGAGCGGATTCCGCGTTTGCTTCATTTCACCCGGAATGTGCGGCGCCGGTGCTTGGCCGCGACGGCGCGCTGGCCGGGTTGCTTGTGCTCGGGCCGCGTCTATCCGAAGAGCCGTATTCGCGAGAGGACAAGCGGTTACTCGAGTCGGTGACCAGCCAGGCGGGTACGGCGCTGGACAACATCCGGTTGGGGGAGCAGATTGCAGAGAAGATCGAGGCTGAGCGAAAAACTGCCCGCGAGATGGAGATTGCAAGGCAGGTGCAACTTCGCCTATTGCCCCAGCGGACGCCGGAATTGAGGGCGCTGGAAGTCGCGGCGCGGTGCATTCAGGCGCGCTCCGTCGGCAGCGGCTTTTACGATTTCCTCGACCTCGGCGACGGCCGGGCGGGTTTTGTGCTGGCGGATGTGTCGGGCAAAGGCGTTCACGCGGCGCATCTGGTGGCCAACCGTCAGGCGCATCTGCGAAGCTTTGCCGCCGCGATGCCGCTCGAGCCGCAGAGAGTCCTCGAGCAGGTGAATCGTACGCTGTGCAGTTCGACGGCCGCCCAGCACTATGCGACGCTCTTCTTCGCGATTTACAACGACGCGACCCGGCATCTGACCTTCTCAAACTTCGGCCATAATCCGCCGATGCTTTTGCGGCGCGGCGGCGCGGTGGACAGGCTGGAGGCAACGGCGACCGTACTCGGGTTGTTCGAACGATGGGAATGCAGCGTTGGACGAGTGAGTATGGAGGCAGGCGATCTGCTTGCCGTCTTCAGCGACGGCGTGAGCGAAGCGATGCGGAAAGAGGAGGAGTTTGGCGAAGCGCGGTTGCTCGAAGCGTTGCGCTCCGAGGCTGGCCGTCCGGCCGGCGAAATGGTGGAGCGGATTCTCGACCAGGTGCAGGAGTTCAGCGCCGGCGTGCTTTCCGACGACCTTACGCTGCTGATCGCGCGGGCCCGGCCGGTACACTAAAAGCTTGAACTCCGCCCGAGCTCTGGTACTGTTCGACATCGACGGCACTCTGATCCGCAAGGCCGGTGGGCATCACCGCGCCGCGCTCGAGGACGCGGTGTATCGGGTTACCGGGCTGCGGGTCAGCACGGCGGATGTGCCGGTGGCGGGCATGCTGGACCGCGACATCATCGCCGCAATGATGCGGGCTCGCGGCGCCGGCGCGCGACGGATCCGAGAAGAGATGCCTGCGATCGCCGCGGCGGCGCAACGGCTCTATGTGCGGCGCTGCCCGGATCTTCGAGGTAAGGTCTGCCCCGGCGTGCGCCCGCTGTTGCGACGGCTGCGCCGTTCCGGGGTAGTGCTCGGCCTGGTAACGGGGAACCTCAGCCGCATCGGATGGAAGAAGATGGAGCGCTCCGGGCTGCGGGAGGCGTTCTCGCTCGGCGCATTTTCGGAGATGGCGCGGGATCGCGCGGGGCTCGTCCGCATCGCAATGCGCGAAGCCCGCCGGCTGGGGTTGGCCGCGCCCGGGGCGCGCGTGTCGCTGATCGGCGATCACGCCAACGACATTCGGGCGGCGCGGTTGAGCGGCGTGCAGGCGATCGCCGTCGCCACCGGCATCCTCAGCCTCGCGGAACTCTCCGCACACTCGCCGGATCTGCTCCTGCCGGACCTTCGCGCGCTGCCGATTGAAGCCGTTACGGGCGTGTAACTACGGCTGCTTCCGCGGGTTGCTCGGCGCGGGCGGGGGTTGCTTTGTATGTTCGATCGTGTACTCCTGCACGATGCGCCGCAACTCCGGGTACACACCCGCCATCTGCTGCTGCGCCAGCGCCATACTCTTCGAGGCGAGTTGCGGCATCCTGGTGAGCATCGCCTGGCCGGCCGGCGCTTTGTAGAACGCCAGAATTCCGTCGATCTCGTCTTCCGTGAAGGCGTCGGAGTAGAGCTTGGTGAAGCCGGGCTTCATTTTTTGCCAGCTCAGCCGGGAGGAGAGATAGTCGAGAATCCGCGTCTGCAGTTCGTCGCTCATCTCATGCGGATCTCCGGGCACGCCCATCTGCTGCTCGACCGAAGGCAGCACCGCCTTCATCTGGTCCATCATCTGTTTTTGCACCTGGTCCACCTTTGTCAGGCGGAAGATCTCGTCGATCTTGGCGCTCTTCGTCGCATCGTCGGCCCACACCGACGGAGTGAAGAGAATCGCGGCGGCGCACGCGGCGAGGAAACGAATCGGACTCACAAGGCCCTCCTACTTGAGAGTGTAGAACGCGCTGCGTAGAACGCGCCGCGTGGCCCGTCCGGCTCGCGTGCTAGCCTCGAAGGGAACGGACTTGGGCGCCAATCTCGAGGCAGCCATTCTGGCCCACATTTCGAAGCAGCCGCATGGGCGCGCGTCGCTGAAACAGCTTTACCGCGAACTCGGCGCCCACGGAGGGGAGCGGCGCGACCTCGATCTCGCGCTGGCCCGGTTGACGGCGCGGGGCGAACTGGTTGAGCCTCGGCCCGGCCAATACCTTTCGCCCGCCCGAAGCACGGAATACGTTGCTGGGCGCCTTCGCATGCACCGCGACGGATTCGGCTTCGTTATCGCTGACCATCCGCCCACGGGCATCGCAGGGGACATCTACATCCCGCGCGAGGACGCAACGCGCGCCATGCACGGCGATCGCGTACTGGTACGGCTTGGGCGCATCGACAGCGACGGCCGCGCGTCGGGCTCGATTGTCAAAGTGCTGACTCGCGCGCACGCGACCGTGGTCGGTGAATTTCGCGTCACGCGGCGAGGGTGCGCGGTTGTGCCCCACGACGACCGTATTCGGCAATGGATACGTATTCCCGAGGGACAAGAGTTGCCGCGGGAGACGCTTGCGGCGGACCGGGTAGGCGCGACGGCGGCTGCGCCGGTCTCTGCCGAGGATCTCGATGGCGCGATCGTCAACGTCGAGATTCTGGAGTTCCCCGAAGATGGCGAACCCGGCGTGGGGCGAGTGATCGAACTACTCGGGTTTCCAGACGAATTCGGAGTCGATGTCGAGATCATCATCCGCAAGCACCATATTCCGCACCGGTTTCCACCGGAGGTGCTCGCCGAAGCCGCGGCGGCGCCTACTGAAGTCGTTGAAGCCGAGGCGCGAGTCCGCCGCGATTTCCGCGCCTTCGACATTGTGACGATCGACGGGGAGACCGCGCGGGATTTCGACGACGCCGTATGGGTAGATCGCCTGCCCAACGGGAACTTCGAACTTCAGGTCCATATCGCGGATGTCAGCCACTACGTCGCACCCGAATCGGCGATTGACCGCGAGGCGAGCCTGCGGGGTACGAGCGTCTATTTCCCGGACCGCGCCGTGCCGATGCTTCCGGTCGAGTTGTCGACCGAAATCTGCTCGCTCAAGCCGATGGTCGACCGGCTTGTGGTTTCCGCATTGCTCGAGATCGACCCGCACGGCGATCTTGTCTCGCAGGAGTTCACGCGGGGCGTTATCCGAAGCGCGGCGCGAATGACCTACACCGCGGTTCACGCGCTGCTCGAAGGCGACGCGGCACTCCGCGAACAATACGCCGCGCTGACGCCGCGGTTTGAGCTGATGCGCGAACTTGCACTCGCGTTGAACCGAAAACGAACGCGGCGAGGTTCAATCGATTTCGACCTGCCGGAGCCACTGATCGAGTTCGACGAGTTCGGCGAGATGACCGGCGTCATTCGCGGCCCGCGCAACATCGCGCACCGCATCATCGAGGAATTCATGCTGGCGGCGAATGAAGCCGTGGCCAGCCACCTGGAGCATCTCGGCCGGGCGCTGCTGTTCCGAATTCACGAGCAGCCCGACCCGCGGCGAGTGGCGGAGTTTGACGAAGCCGCCGCGCAGTTTGGCTATTTGCTCGGCGTCGGGTCCGCGCCGCGCCGCCGGAGTCCGGCGGCGCGCGAGCCCGCGGGGGGTGAAGTCACATCGCGGACGTATCAGAGGCTGATCCGAAAGTTCGAAGGCAAGCCGGAGGAGCGCATCCTGAGCTATCTGATGCTCCGGTCTCTCAAACAGGCCCGCTACAGCGAGCAGAACCACGGCCACTTCGCCCTCGCAGCCACAAGCTACACGCATTTCACGTCGCCGATCCGGCGGTATCCGGACTTGATCGTCCACCGCGCGCTTACCGCGGCGCTCGATCTCGCCGAGGGGCCATACGCGGTGTTCGATCTCCGCGCGATCGCCCAGGAGTCTTCGGAGGCCGAACGCCGCGCCGCCGAAGCCGAGCGCGATCTGGTCGAGTGGAAGAAAGCGAGGTTCATGGAGGATCGCGTTGGCGAGGAATTTTCCGCGATGGTCTTGAACACGGCAAAATTCGGGTTCTTCGTTGAGCTCCAGGACTTGTTCATCGAGGGTCTGGTTCCGATCGACACGCTGCCGGGCGAGCGGTTTCATTTTCACGAGGCGACGCGGAAAATCGTCGGGCCCCGCAGCCGGATTACGTATTCGGCCGGGGACCGGGTGACGGTGAGGCTGGACCGCATCGACCCCATCGACCACAAGCTCACGTTCGCCGCCGTCCCTCCCCCCTCCGCGCGGAGCCGCAAGAAGAAGTAACCTGTCTCTCATGGGTTTTGTTAAGGGAGCCTTCACCGTACTCCTCGCGACGTGGGTGTGCTTCGTGGCGCTCATCTACCATCAGATGCTCCAGCCACCCGGAGTTTTCGCGTCTTTCATGGCGAAGATGCCGGGCTTGGTTTTCCTCGTGCTTCCGTTTGAGACGCTATGGACGCAGGCGCGGGCGGGCAGCGCGTCGGTGGACACAATGGCGCCCGATTTTACGCTCACGCCGCTCCGCGGCGGCCCACCGGTCCATCTGGCTTCGCTGCGCGGCGTGCGTCCGGTTGTGCTGGTTTTTGGAAGCTACACTTGACCGCCTTTCCGGCGGGAGGTTCCCGTCCTGGACGATCTCTACGAGAAGTACAAAGATCGCGTGGCGTTCTACATCGTCTATATTCAGGAAGCGCACGCGAGCGACTTCTGGCAGATGGATGACAACATCCGCCAGGGCGTGATCTTCAAGGATCCGAGGACGCTGATTGCCCGCGCGGCGGTGGCTGGTAGCTGCGTGCGCAAACTGCACATCGCGATTCCCGCGCTGCTCGACGGCATGGACAACCGCGTGGAGGTGGAGTACAACGGCTGGCCGGACCGGCTGTACGTGATCGACACGCAAGGGCGCATTGTTTTCCGGAGCAAGCCCGGGCCATTCGGTTTCCATCCGCGCGACATGCAGCCGCTGCTTGAAAGCCTGGCCCCGGCGAAGTTAAGCCTTGGGATGCGCCCGGTCGTACTCGGCCATCAGGTCGGTGAGCGAGAGTTGGGTGTAGCGCTGGGTGGTGGACAGGCTAGCGTGGCCGAGTAACTCCTGAATCGCGCGTAAGTCGGCGCCGTCGGCGAGTAAGTGCGTTGCGTAAGCGTGCCGGAAACTATGCGGATGCAGCGAGGGATCCCCGCTGAGGGCGATCGCGTAGAGCTTCACAATTCCGCGGGCGCCACGGTCGGTCAGCCTACCGCCGCGGGCGTTCAGCAACAGAGCCCGCTCGGCGGCGTCGCGCGGCTGACGGGTCTCCAGGTACCGCACCAGAGCTTCCTCAACCTTCGCGCCGTAGGGCACCTCGCGCTCCTTGTTGCCCTTGCCGCGGACGCGCAGCCAGCGCTCGCTACGGTCGAAGTCTTCGAGCTTCAGGCCTACGAGTTCACTAATTCGCAGACCGCAGCCGTAAAGTAACTCGAACAGCAGACGGTCGCGGGCAGGGAAGGGGCGTTCGAGTTTGTCAGCGGTCACGGCGTCGATGAGCTGATTGGTGGTTTCGGCGTTCGGTACGCTGGGAGCAAGTTTGGGCGCGCGCGGCGTCCGCACTCTCTTGGCGGCATTTGTGGGAATCTCGCCGCGGCGATGGAGGAAACCGAAGAGACCCCGTACCGCGGCAAGTTTCCGTCGGATGGTGATGGCACTGAGGCCCTGGGCGTGCAGGTTGCCCATCCACTCGCGAAATTCGAGCGTGCCGAAGGCCGCCGGCGCGGGCGGGTCGCCCTCGGGCGGAGAAAAGTATGTCAGGAACTCGCGCAGGTCGGCGCCGTAGTTGCGCACGGTGTGGGCGGAAGCGTTGCGCCGGCGGAGTTCGTCGAGATACGCGTCGATGGCTTGGCTTAGCGGGCTCATCGCACCCCGGCGGAAAGCATCGCATCGAGGCTTTCGAGCGCCCTCCGGCAGATCGCGGCGTGACGAGCGCGCCGGTCGCGTCCGAGCTTGATCCGCTCCGCTTCTTCGAGCGGTGGCAGCAGGTCGAAGGTGATGTTGGCGGGCTGATAGTTTGACGGGTCTGCACCCGAGACATAAGCACACAGCGAGCCGAGAGCGGTTTCGCGCGGAAAGGGAACCACGGGTTCCTCCCGCGCTAGCGCCGCCGCGTTCCGCCCGGCGATGAGTCCGGTGGCGATGGATTCGACGTACCCTTCGACGCCGGAGATCTGGCCGGCGAAGAAAACCTCGGGCCTAGTGCGCAATTGCAGCGTCGGTGTGAGCAGCGACGGCGCGTTGATATACGTGTTGCGATGCACCTGGCCATAGCGCAGGAATACGGCCTGTTCCAGGCCTGGAATCAGGCGGAACACGCGCTGCTGTTCTTCGAATCGCATATGGTTCTGGAAGCCGACTAAGTTGTAGCTTTCGGCCCGCAGGTTCTCCTGGCGCAACTGCACCACGGCGTACGGCCTGCGTCCCGTTCGCGGGTCGGTGAGCCCCATGGGCTTCATTGGACCAAAGCGCAGCGTGTCGCGTCCGCGGCGGGCGAGTTCTTCAATCGGCAGGCAGGCTTCGAAGAATTTCGGATGGTCTTCGGGGATATGCGACGGCGCGCTCCGCGCGGCGAGCACCTCATCGACGAACCGC
>JAJYCN010000374.1 GCA_021778335.1 Acidobacteriota bacterium
CGAGGTTCATCTGAAGGCCGAGGTAGCCGCCGTACTGGGCCTGGTAGGTGCCGGTTTCGATCTGGGTTTCCTGGATGGAGTCGACCGAAGGACGGAACGTTGTGGTGGTGATGAGGTTGTTCATCAGGCTGACGCCATCGAGAGAGACGGAGTTCTGGATCTCGCGGGTGCCGGCGGCGATGAAGTCCTCGCCGCCGCCGGGGTTGCCGGCGGCGCCCTTCAGTCCCGGCGTGACGCCTGGGGTGATGACGGCGAGTTGGAGGGGATCACGGCCATTGAGAGGCAGATCGACGGTCTGGCGGCTGTTGATGATCTGGCTGATGCTGGCTTCATCGGTGGCGATGGGCGGGGGTGCGGCGGTGACGGTGACTTCCTGGCTGACCTGGCCGACCTTGAGCGGGAAGTCGGTGCGAACGGTCTGGTTGGTTTGGACGAGGATGTTGGACTTGGTGAAGGCCTCGAAGCCGGGGTGGGTGACGGTGATTTTGTAGGTGCCGATTTTGACGAACTGGATGTTGTAGAAGCCTTCGCTGTTGGTCGTGGCGGTGTAGGCTTCCTGGGTTCCCGTGTTAACGGCTGTGATGGAAGCGCCCAGAATGGCGGCTCCGCCGGGGTCGGTGACATTACCGACGAGAGACGTGGTGGAGGCGAGCTGCGCCCATGTGGACGCGGTGAGCAGAGAAACGAGTAGAGAGATGCGAAGTCCGAATCGCATTGAGGCCCTTTCCTTTGAGAAGCTAAGTCGCTAGTCAGGCGACGACTACAAGTTGTTTGAAAGTATATCACCGAATCGGGAAAATCGGTATCGTTTTCTATCGAACGGTTTCGATTGTCTGCGTTTGAATTCTTCAACGTCCGCATTGGCGGAGGCTGGCAAATGTGAGAAGGTAACGATGATGACGCGCAGAGATTTTCTGGAATTAGGCGGGATTGGGGCGGTAGCGGCGCGCGGGGCGCCGGAGCGGGCGCCGAATATTTTTTTGATGCTGGGGGACGACCACCGGTGGGATGCGCTGGGGTGCATGGGCAACCGGGTGATCCGGACGCCGGAGTTGGACCGGTTGTCGGAGGCGGGGGTGACGTTTGAGAACCACTTCACGACGACGGCGATCTGCTGTGTGAGCCGGGCGAGCATTTTTCTGAGCCAGTATGCGGCGGTGCATGGGATCAACGATTTCGACAAGCCGCTCGATGCGGGACAGGTAAAGCGGATGTATCCGGCGCTGCTGCGCGAGGCGGGGTATCACACAGGTTTCATTGGGAAATTCGGAGTAGGCAAGACGATGCCATCGGCTGCGTTCGATGTGTGGAACGGGTTTGGCGGGCAGGGGCAGTATTTTCCGCAGGGGCCCGCGGGGCCGCATTTGACAGACATCATGCGGGACCAGGCGGTGGAGTTTCTCGAAAACGCGCCGAGGGAGAAGCCGTTTTGTCTTTCGATGAGCTTCAAGGCGCCGCATGTGCAGGATGAGGATCCGCGGCAGTATTTGCCTTCGCGCGAGACGCTGAGTTTGTACCGGGATGAGACGATTCCGGGGCCGGGCGGCGCGGCGGAGAGCGACATCGGGCGGTTTCCGATGGCGTTTCAGCATTCGGAGAACCGGCGGCGGTGGGGCGTGCGGTTTTCGACCGGGGCTTTGTATCAGGAGTCGATGAAGGGTTACTACCGGTTGATCAGCGGGATCGACTCCGCGGTGGGAGCGATTCGGAGTGCGCTGGCGAGGCTGAAGCTGGATGAGAACACGATTGTGATTTATTCAGCGGACCACGGGATTTTTCTGGGCGAGCATGGGTTCGCCGGGAAGTGGCTGATGCATGAGGAGTCGATCCGGATGCCGCTGATTATTTACGACCCGCGAGAGGCGGGTGCGTCGCGGGGCGGGCGCCGACGGGCGATGACGCTGAACCAGGACCTGACGGCGACGGTTGCGGACTTTGCGGGGCTTGGGCATCCGGCGTTCTATCAGGGACGGAGTTTGCGGCCGCTGCTTGCTAAAGACGAGCCGGGGTGGCGGGCGAGTTGGTACTACGAGCATAACTTTCCGTACCGGGGATGGATTCCTTCGAGCGAAGGAGTGCGGACGCGGCGGTGGAAGTATGTGACGTACACCGACGTGGCGAAGCCGTATGAGGAGCTTTACGATTTGCGGGAGGATGCGCACGAGACGCAGAACCTGGCGGGGAGCGGGGCGCATGAGCGGGTGAAGCGGGCGATGGCGGCGTATCACGGGAAGTGGAAGGCGAGCCTGGCGAGTTGGGACGGGCGGAGCGAGTGGGCGGATCCGGTGGTGGAGGGGGATTTGGTTAGGGACGGGCTGGATTGACCGTTCGCCGCCGCTGCGCCTTCGGGGTACACTGACAGTATTTCGCGCGGGCGTTGTCGATTCGAGTTTTTCCGAGGGAGGAGCAGGCCGGATGACGAATTTCACGGTGAACGGGACCGAGCGGCGGTTCGAGGGAGACCCGGAGATGCCGCTGCTGTGGTATCTGCGGGATGAACTGCGGATGACGGGGACGAAGTACGGGTGCGGGATCGGGCTGTGCGGGGCGTGCACGGTGCACCTGGACGGGGAAGCCACGCGAAGCTGCTCGGTGACGATGGGACAGATCAGCGGCAAGGCGGTGGTGACGATTGAGGGGTTGGATCCGCAGGGGGCGCATCCGGTGCAGGAGGCGTGGAAGGAGCTGAGCGTGCCGCAGTGCGGGTACTGCCAGGCGGGGCAGATCATGCAGGCGGCGGCGCTACTAAAGGCCAAGCCGCATCCGAGCGATACCGACATCGATGAACTGATGCAGGGGAACTTGTGCCGGTGCGGGACGTACCTGCGGATACGGGAAGCGATCAAGAAAGCGGCGGGGGTGCGGGCATGATCCGGATTGAGCGAGTGAGCCGGCGGGGATTCCTGGAAGGTCTATTTTCGGCCGGGGCGCTGATCCTGAGCGTACGGGTGCTGCCGGCGGCGGAGAGCGAGGCGGATGCGGCGGCGTTTCATCCGAGCGTGTACCTGGGGATCGATACGGATGGCACGGTGCGGATTGTGGCGCACCGGTCCGAGATGGGGACGGGCGTGAAGACGTCTCTGCCGATGATTGTGGCCGAGGAACTGGACGCGGACTGGAAGCGCGTGAAGGTGGAGCAGGCGGTGGGCGATCCGAAGTACGGGTCGCAGAACACGGACGGCTCGGCCTCGATCCGCGATTTTTACGAAGCGATGCGGGAGGCCGGCGCGACGGGGCGGCTGATGCTGGAGCGGGCGGCGGCGGGGATGTGGGGAGTGAGTCCGGGTGAGTGCAAGGCCGAGTTACATACGGTTGTAAGTGCGAAGGGCGGGAAGAAGGCGGGATTCGGCGAGTTAGCGGCGTTGGCGGCTAAGCAGGCGGTTCCGGCGAAGAGCGAACTGCGATTCAAGAACAAGAGCGAATACCGGTACGTCGGCAAGGGCGTGCCGATTGTGGACATTGACGATATCGTCACGGGCCGTGCGATGTTCGGGCAGGATGCGGCGATGCCGGGGATGCTGTATGCGTCGATTGAGCGGTGCCCGGTGATCGGCGGGGCGGTGAAGGGCGTGGACGATACGGCCACGCTCAAGGTGAGCGGGGTGCGGCAGACGGTGGCGATCGATCCGTTCAAGCCGCCATGCGGGTTCCAGCCGCTGGGGGGGATTGCCGTGATCGCCGATAACACGTGGGCGGCGATGCAGGGGCGGAAGAAGCTGAAGGTGGAGTGGGATCTGGGTGCGAACGCGTCATACGATTCGGCGGCCTTCCGGCGAGAGATGAGCGAGACGGCGCGGAAGCCAGGCAAGGTGTTGCGCAACGCCGGGGATGTGGAGAAGGCGTTCGTGGGCGCGGCGAAGGTGCACGAGGCCGAGTACTACACGCCGCTTCTTTCGCACGCTCCGATGGAACCGCCGGCGGCGGTGGCGCATTTCCGGGACGGGAAGGTGGAGACGTGGACCGCGACGCAAAACCCGCAGGCCGTGCAGGAGACGGTGGCGGCGGCGGTGGGCATCAAGAAAGAGGACGTGCTGTGCCACGTGACGCTGCTGGGCGGAGGGTTCGGGAGGAAGTCGAAACCGGATTATGTGGCCGAGGCGGCGGTGCTGTCGAAGAAGGCCGGCAGGCCGGTGAAGGTTGTCTGGAGCCGCGAGGACGATATTCAGTTCGACTACTATCATTCGACGGCGGCGATGTATCTGAAGGCCGGTTTGGATAAGAGCGGCAAGCCGGTGGCGTGGCTTAATCGGAGCGTGTTTCCGACGATCAGTTCGACGTTTGTAAACGGAGCCGAGTACGGCGGGGACGGCGAGATGGCGATGGGCTGGACGGACGTGCCGTTCGCTATTCCGAATATCCGGACGGAGAACGGGGCGGCGAAGAACCACGTGCGGATCGGGTGGCTGCGGTCGGTAGCCAATATCTATCACGTATTCGGCGTGCAGTCGTTCATGCACGAACTGGCGCACGAGGCGGGTCAGGATCCGCTGGAGTACTG
>JAJYCN010000375.1 GCA_021778335.1 Acidobacteriota bacterium
TGAGGCCGGCGTCGACATAGGCTTTCGATTCGGTGTCGAGCAGGGAAGTGAGGCCGAAGCGGGTGATAAAGCGGCGGATTTCGGCCAGGGCCATGGGTTTTTGCGCCAGATTCACCATTTGAAAGGCCACGCGCCGCTCCTTGAAGAAGCGCTGGGCGGCGCGGGTGGCCTGCGATTTGCCGATGCCGAAGATTTGGATGGTCACGCGATCAGGCGCGGAAGATGGGTTCGAGGCCGTGTGCGCCGGCTAAGAGTTCGCGGCGTTCGGCGGCGGTGAGGGGTTTCAAGTCCGGCGCGGCATCGAGGGCAATGCGGTAGAGGCGGACATCGCCGGGAGGGATGGCGGCGGTGATGTCTTCGGACAGCGTGAAGCGCAGAGCTTTGTGGGCGAGCTCGGGGTCGTCGATGGGGTGGTACCAGCACTTGGGGTAGGTTTGGGCTTCGCCTTGTTTCCAGGTGGTGTGGGCCATGGCTTTGAGAGCGAGGCGGGCGACACCTTTTTCCTTGGCCTTGGCGAGGATCTGCGGGCCGAAGTTGCCTTGGGCGTAGTTGACGTAGTTGACGGGGAAGAGGATGGAGTCGAAGCGGAAGGCGTCCATGAGGGCGATGGCGGCTTCGGCGTTGTGGGCCGAGAAGCCGAGGTGGCGGACTTTGCCATCTTTTCTGGCCTTGACGAACGTTTCGAGGGCGCCGTTGGGGGCGAGGATATCTTTGACGTCTTCCAGGCTGGAGACGGCGTGGAACTGGTAGAGGTCGAAGTGGTCGGTTTGGAGGCGCTTCAAGGAGGATTCGAGTTGTTCGCGCGAGCCGGCGGCGTCACGGCGTTCGCACTTGCAGGCGAGGAAGACGTTCTTGCGGTGGGGGACGAGGGCGGCGCCGAGTTTCTGTTCGGCTTCTCCGTCGCCGTAGGAGGGGGCGACGTCGAAGTAGTTGATGCCGCGTTCGATCGCATCGGCGACGGTGCGGTTGGCTTCGTCCTGTTCCATGCCCATGACGACGATGCCGCCGAAACCGATGATGGAGAGGTTGATGTGGTTGTTGTAGGGGCGCTTGGGGATTTGGGCGCCGGCGCGCAGCAAGGGGAGCGCGCCGGTGGAGATCAAGCTGGAGGTGAGGAAGCTACGCCGGTCCATAGGCTCCGATTTTAGCGCGGAGCGCATGGGCGGCTTGTTCCGCTATTCGTCGACGGTGAAGGTGTAAAGGGAGTCGCCGGCGCCGACGACTAAGTACTGCTTGCCGTCGAGTAAGTAAGTTTCGGGGCCGTTAGTGACGCGGTTAGTGAGGTGCGAGTGCCATAGGATGTTTCCGTCGGCGGGGTCGAAGGCTATTAAGTTATTGGCGTTGTCGCCGGTGAACAGGAGATGGCCGGCGGTGGTGAGGATGCCGATGGGTCCACCGAAGCCGCTGGTGGACGGGTAAGGATGGCGCCAGACGATTTTGCCAGTCTGGTAGTCGATGGCTTCGAGCGCGCTGCCGTAGGAGCCGGCGGCTTTTTCGGCCGCGCCCCAGCCTTCCGGGTGAGGATCGAGGTCGGTGAGGAAGAAGACGCTGAAGCTTTCGTTGGAGCTGACGTAGAAGAGACCGGTTTGGGGGTCAAAGCTGGGCGGAGGCCAATTGGTTGCGCCGCCGGTGGCCGGGGAGACGAGGACGCCGTCGATGGAGGCTTCTTTGGCCGGATTGCCGATGGGCTGGCCGTTGGAGTTGAGGCCGGTGGACCAGTTGAGGGTGTTGATGAACGGAGCGGTGAGGAGGTGCTCGCCGGTGACACGGTCGAGAACGAAGAAGTACCCGTTGCGGGCGGCCTGGGCGAGGAGTTTGCGGGGTTTGCCGTGCCAGTCGGCGTCGAACAGGACAGGCGTTTCGACGTCGTCCCAATCGTGGGTGTCGTGGGGCGAGGCCTGGTAATACCATTTGAGCTTGCCGGTGTCGACGTCGAGGGCGACGATGGAGCAGGTGAAGAGGTCGTCGCCTTTGCGGCTTTTGCCGGTGAGGACGGGGTTGGGGTTGCCGGTGCCGAGATAGTAGAGGTGTAAGTCGGGGTCGTAAGTGCCGGGGATCCAGGTCATGCCGCCGCCGTGGCGCATGGAGTAATTGTCGGGCCAGGAGTCGGCGCCGGGATCGCCCTGCTTCATTGGTTCGGTCCACCACTTCCACTGGATGTCGCCGGTTTCGGGGTCGTGTGCTTCGAGGAAGCCGGGGACGTCGAGGGAGTCGCCGCCGGTGCCGACGATGACGTGGTTGCCGACGATTACGGGGGCGGGGGTGGAGAAGTATTCCTGTTTGACGTCGGCGATGAGGCGGTGCCAGCGTTCCTTGCCGGTGCGGGCGTCAAGGCAGACAAGGTAGTCGTCGGGGGTTTCGAAGTAGAGCCAGTTGCCGTAGATGCCGACGCCGCGGTTGCCGATGTGGATGCCGCCCTTGGTTTTCCAGAAGTAATGCCAGAGGACGCGGCCGGTGCGGGCGTCGACGGCGTAGGCGTTATCGGGCATGGCGAAGTAGAGCACGCCGTTGATCATCAGCGGGGTGGCGGCGATGCGGGCGCCGAAGAAAGAGAGAGCATCGCCGGGGCCTTCCTTGGGCATGGGGCCTTCGCCGCCGACGATGGCGCCGAGCGCGCCGGGAGCGATGCGGCTGACCCAGGACAGCGTCATGTGGCGGACGTTGGACTGGTTGATCTGGGTGAGGGTGCTGAAGCGGCGGCCGGAGTAATCGCCGTTGTAAGTGGGCCAGGCGGTGGTCGGCGGCTCGAGGAGTAAGTGCGGATCGAGTAACTGGCCGACCAGCGTTGGCACGGCAAGCGTGGCGGCGAGCAGGAGAGAGCGGATCTTCATTTCAGAGTAACCAGATAAGCGGTGAGATTATGGATGTCGGTGTCGGTGTACTTGACGAGCATGTCGAGGTGGGCCTGGAGGGGATCGTGGACCACCACTTTGGGCGAGTCGCCGTTGCGGGGGAAGGTGTAGTAGTCGCCGTCATCGGTGGTGAGGGAGACGGTGAAGTCGTCGAGCGAGTCGAGTTTGCCGGAGTACGTTTTGCCGTTGGCGAGCGTGACCGTGACGTGGGTGATGGTGCGCGGGTCAGGCGGCTGGTTGCTGAACATGGCTTCGAAGCCTCCGACCCGGGGCATGAGGAAGCGGCTCTCGAGCGTGGCGGCATCGTATTTGGCGCCGACGCCCTTGAGGTCGCCGGTGGGCGAGTGGCAATTGGCGCAGTGCTGGGAGAAGTAAGCCTCGCCGGTGGCGGCGTTGCCGGTGACGATATTACCGATCTGGTAAGTGGACCGCTGGGAGGCATCGAAGACCTTCTGGTGGAGGAAGGTGGCGATGTCGAGGATCTGGTCCGATTTCAGAGGGAACTTCGGCATGCCCTTGCCGGGGCGGCCGTTTAAGATGACAGGGCCGATCTTGTCGGCTTTCTCGTCATCGAGGACAGTGACGGAGCGGATGAGGTCGGGTCCGCTGTCGCCGCCTTTGGCGTTGACGCCGTGGCAGAAAGAACATTGGGCCTCGAAGACGGTTTTGCCTCGCTCCACCGCAGCCTGATCGAGGCCGGAGGTGGGCGCTCGACGCATGCGGCGCATGGCGGCGGGCGCCTGTGCGCTGGCTGCGGTTGGGAGTAAGAGGATAAGAAGGCCCGAGTAAGTCAGGAGATACTTCTTCATGCGAGAATCTTCCGCATGTAATTCATACACTTAGTCACTTCCTCGACGGGAGTTCCCGCGCCCTGGTATTCGTATTCGATGAGGGCCGGGAGGGGGTATTTGTTTTTCTTGAGCAGGAGCAGGACTTCGCGGATCGCGGTTTCGCCTTCGCCGAAGGGTTCGTTCGGGCCGTGGTCTTTCTTACGGTCCTTAATGTGGAGATGGGTGATCTTGGCGTGGTTCTGCTCGATGAAGGCGACGGGGTCGTAGCCGGCAGCGGTGAAGTGGCCGATGTCGAGGTTGATGCGGAACATTTTCGACAGGGCGAGCGCTTTGTTGAACGTTTCCGGCGTGGAGAATTCGTTGGGGTTGCTGGTTTGGTCGTGGCCGTGGAAGGCGACGATGATGTCGTGTTTTTCAGCGGGGGCTTTGAGGCGCTCGGCCATGGAGACGCGGGTTGAGGTGGCGATGATTTTCGTGCCGAGTCCCTTGGCTTCTTCGAAGGTTTTGTCGATTTCGGCGCCGGTGAAGTCCTCGCCGTAGTTCATGGTGTAGGCGAAGATGCGGACGCCGGTTTCGTCGAACTTCTTGCGGACGCCTTCGAAGTAGGAGACGGGGGTATTGAGGCGCCAGGTGCGGAGGTCTTCGCGGGCCTTTTTGGCTTCGGGGCTATTGCGGTAGGCGCGGAAGCGGGCCATCATTTCGTCGCGCGAGGGGGGCGGGGCGCCGGGGGTGGGGCGCGGGAAGGGCGGCATGGCGCCGACCTGTTCGATCTGCGGGCTGAAGAGCTCGGTGATGCCGACGCCGCACTGCTTGAGGTCGTGGAGGACGA
>JAJYCN010000376.1 GCA_021778335.1 Acidobacteriota bacterium
GGTGCGGCGGACTTCGGCGTGGAGGGCGGCGGCGAGGGCGCGGTAGAAGTCTGTCGAGTAAGTGCCGTGGAACATCATGGCGAGGTCGCCGCTGTCGCGCCAGTGAGGATCGCCGTGTAACTCGGCGGCGACGATGTTATAGAAGCGGGTGCGCGGGAGGGGGTAAGAGACGGAGACGCCGATGTCGTCGGGCTGGGTTTCGCGGACCATGCGGAGAGTAAGTTCGATATCCAGCCAGGTTTCGCCGGGATAGCCGAACTGGAGAAAGTAGCAGGCGCGGATGCCGTGGCGGCGGAGATTGCGGCGGGCTTCGAAGATATGTTCGACGCGGACGCCTTTTTCCATGGCGTCGAGGATTTTCTGGGAGCCGGATTCGGCGCCCATCCAGACTTCGGCGCAGCCGGCGCGGCGGAGGGCGGCGGCGGTGGGGCGGGTCATGAGGTCGCAGCGGCTTTGCATTTTGAAGGGAACGCGGGCGCCGAGGCGTTCCACTTCGGCGGCAAAGGTTTCGGTCCAACGGGCGGAGAGGGCGAAGATGTCGTCCGCGAACCAAACGTGGTCCGGAGCGAAGCGGGTTTTCAGTTCGCGCATCTCGGCGGCGACCAAGTGCGGGGAGCGGGCGTGGTAGGTGTCGCCGTAGATGGGCTTGGCGCACCAGTTACAGCGGTAGGGGCAGCCCCGGCTGGAGGCGATGTTGAGGGAGAAGTAACCGTGGGCGGCGAGCCAGGCTTCGCGGTATCGGGCGATGTCGACGAGGTCCCAGGCGGGGAGAGGGAGCGAATCGAGATCGGTGCGCGGCTGGCGCGGAGGGTTGTAAGCGACGGTGTTGGTGGCGGAATCCATGCGGGCAAGGCCGGGGATGCCGGAGTAAGTGCGGGTTTGGAGGAGTTGGAGGAGGGAGGATTCGACTTCGCCGGTGAGGACGCAGGCGAAGCCGGCGTCGAGGAATTCGCGTACGTGATCGGAGGAGTCCGAGCCGTGAACGATGGGAGTGATGCCGGCGCGGCGGGCAGAGGCCGCGAAGTGGAAGGCGAGTTCGCGGCTGTGACCGAGGCACATTTTCGAGAGGAAGTTGAAATCGTCTTCGCAGACGACGACGTAGCGGGGGTTGTGGCGGGCGAGGGCTTGTTCGAAGCCGGAAATGGGCGGATGGAAGGTGGGGTCGAAGAGGGCGACGGAGGCGCCGGCGTCGCGGAGGACGGCCGCTGCGAGGAGGGTTTGCAGCGGCGGGTAGGGCTGCATTTTCTCCACCTGTTTGGGATCGGCGAAGAGATGATTGCCGTGAGTAAGTAGGACTTCCGCCATGCCGGGCCCGTGAGTAAGTTACAAATTCAGGATGTTACCGCCTTCGGTTCGAGCTTGAAGGCATCGACCTTGGCTTTGGGCGGAGGGAAGACGCGGGAGGCGGTGTCCTTGAGCCAGAGTTCGAAGGGGAAGGAGTAGAAGTGATGGTCGAGCCGCCAGCGGGCGGGGATGGCGATGGTGGAGTGGACGAGGCGGGTGATGGGGTGCTTGCGTTCGACCATGACGGGGACGCGTTGGAAGGCGACTCGGAGGTATTCGCGCATGGTTTGGAGCTGCTTGTGCCGTTTGCCGTCGAGCCAGGGGAGGCGGGTGTAACGGGGAAAAAAATCGGCCCAGCCTTCGAAGGTTTTCGGGACGTCGATGCCGAGTTCGAAGGCGCGTTCCATGATGGGGGCGCCGGGGTAGGGGGTGAAGATATTGGTCCAGAACTCGGCGCCCGGGTAAGTGCGGCAGACCTTCATGACCATTCGGATGGTTTCGCGGAGTTCGGCCTCGCCTTCGCCGGGGAAAGAGAAGATCAGGTTGAAGGAGGGGCGGATGCCGGCTTGCGTAAGTTTGTCGGTAACTTCGTAGATGGCGCCGAGTTTGGTGAAGTCCTTATTCATGGCGTGGAGGACTTTTTGCGAGCCGCTCTCGGCGCCGTGGGCGATTTGGGAGAGGCCGGCGCGGCGGAGGAGTTTTAGCTCGTCGACGGTGAAGCGGTTCGTCAGGTTGGTGGAAGCCTGGACGCTCCAGTCGAAATAGACGCCGCGGCGAAGGAGGCCTTCGGCGATGTCGAGGGTTCGCTCGCGATCGACCAAGAAGTTGTCGTCGACGAACCAGAGGAGCCCGAGGCGGTAGCGGGTGACGAGGTCCGTGGTTTCTTCGACGACCTGATCGGGCGGGAGGGCATTCCACTTCCGGCCGTAGACGCCTTCGTTGGTGCAGTAGGCGCAGCTATAGGGGCAGGCGAGGCTGGAGGCGTACATGGTCCAGCGGCGGCCGCAGAGTTTTTCGTAGGCGTCGAAATCGGCGAGATGGTAGGCCTTAGCGGGGAGCTCGGTGATGGGCTTGAGGGCGCGGGGCGGGTTGAAGGCGATGCGGCCGTCCTCTTTGAAGCCGGCTCCGGCGACGCCGCGGAGGGAGGCGCCCGATTCGATGCGCTGGACGATTTCGAGGAAGGCGTCTTCGCCCTGTCCTTTGACGACGATGTCGACGTAGGGGGCGGCCAGGGTCTGGTCCGGCAGGAGGGAGGGGTGCCAGCCGCCGAGGACGATGGGTTTTGTGGGGTAGAGTCGCTTGACGGCGCGGGCGATCTGGACGGTTTCGCGGATCATCGGTCCGGTGACGAGCGAGATGGCGAGGCAGAGTGCGTCCGGCATTTCTTCGAGGACGCGCTGCTCGAAGTTGGGGGTGATGGTGGAGTCGATGATGCGGATGTCGTAGCCGTGGTTGAGGAGAGGCGTGGCGAGGGCGAGGATGCCGAGGGGCGCGGTGGCCTCCTGGCTGGAGAATGCCGGGAAGAAAAAGACGATCTTCTTAGCCCGCACTCGACTCCTCCCTACGCAGGCTGCGCGCCGTGAGTGCGGAACGCGCAGGCAGCGCTGAAGATTACGTTATCACACGGCGGGGTAGGGTTTAGCCGGGTAGGACTGCGGGTAGGGCGAGGGCCGGAGGCGGCGAGTGGCGGCGGGCGGTGAGCTTGGGCTGGTAGACGCAGCGGGGGTCTTCGGCGAGGTACTCCCCGGTGAGCGAGAAGGCGCGGGAGCGGGAGCCGCCGCAGAGGTTGCGATATTCGCAATCGCCGCATTTGCCGTGGAGGTTGTCCGCGTTGCGGAGGGTTTGGAAAAGCGGCGAGTGGCCGTAGACGCCGATGAGGGAGTCGCGGCGGACGTTGCCGGCGGAGATCGGGAGGAAGCCGCTGGGGTAAATTTCGCCGGTGTGGGAGATGAAGACAAAGCCTTTGCCGTCGTTGATGCCAACCTGGCGCTGAATGACTTCAGGTGCGGCGTGGTGCGCGGCGCCGGGGCGGTTTTCGGCTTTGCGCTGCTGGGCGACGTAGCGGCGGTAGTGCTGGGCTTCGGTGGTTTTGATGTCGAAGGGGGCGGACTTGGAGAGGTTGTAGAGATAGGCGAAGACGGCTTCGTATTCTTGGGCGGTGAGGTCCTGGGAGGCCGAGGCGCGGCCGGTGGCGACGAGGAAGAAGACGCTCCAGAGGCAGGCGCCGGAGGCTTGGACGAGGGCGGCGATGTCGTCGAGGTGGGCGAGGTTGTGGCGGGTGACGGTGGTGTTGACTTGGGTGGGGAGGCCGATTTGGCGGGCGTAGTCGAGGGCGAATTTCGTGCGGGCGAAGGAACCTTCGACGCGGCGGAAACCGTCGTGGCTTGGGGCGTCGGGGCCGTCGAGGCTGACGGCCATGCGGGCGACGCCGCACCGTTGGAAGTTGTCGATGGCGCCGGCGGTGAGCAGCGGAGTGGCGCTGGGAGTGATGGTGGTGCGGAGGCCGAGTTGGACGCTGCGTTCGAGGAGGGGGAAGACGTCCGGGCGCTTGAGAGGGTCGCCGCCGGTGAAGACCATGAGGGGGTCGCCGAACTCGCGGATGATTTCGAGGAGGCGGAAGCCTTCGTCCGTTGTAAGTTCGAGAGGGTTGCGGTTGGCGATGGCGCAGGCGCGGCAGTGGACGCAGGCGAGGTCGCAGGCCTGGGTAAGTTCCCAGATGACGAGAAAGGGCGCGTCGTCGATATCAGCGGCGGGCACGAGGCGCGGCAAGTTTGCGCCTACCTCGATGGAAGCGGGCCGCAAGGGCGTGTCGTCAAGCCAGGCTGGGTCGGCCTGGAAGAAGAAATCGTTCTCGCCACGCGCCAGCTCGTGAAAAGTCAAAGGACATGGTTTCGCGGAGTTTTCGCGAGCGCTTCCGGGAATTCGCGGTTTAAGAAATTTATTTTGGATGAAGAGCGGGAAGAGTTGGAGAAGGAGGTTGAAGAGGTTTATTCTTCTTGAACGCGGCTCGGAAGAATTTAGCCGAGAAGAAGAGTTGCCTTCCACGCGGAAGACGGCTTAATTCGTTAGAATTCTACGTGCTGCCAAATTGCCACTGATTGGAGTCAGTTCGGGATCAAGGTTCTGTTCTGACAAATACCCTTCCTATTTCTGAATTTT
>JAJYCN010000072.1 GCA_021778335.1 Acidobacteriota bacterium
TCTCTTCTCCGCCGAGGACTGGAACCGCCGCACCGAGGAATTTTCCGGCGGCTGGCAGATGCGCATCGCCCTCGCCAAGTTATTGCTCGAAAAGCCGGACCTGCTGCTCCTCGACGAGCCCACCAACCACCTGGATCTCGAGGCCCGAAATTGGCTCGAAGAGTTTCTCTCGAATTACCCGAACGCGCTGGTCCTCATCTCGCACGACCGCTATTTCCTCGACGTCGTCGTAAAGAAGACCGTCGAGATCTGGAACAAACGGATCCACTTCTACAGCGGCAACTACGAGAAATACCTGGCGCAGAAGACCGAGCGCAAGGCGCAACTCGAAGCGGCCTACAAGAACCAGCAGGACCGCATCCAGCAACTGGAAGCCTTTATCAGCCGGTTCCGCTATCAGGCCACGAAGGCCAAGCAGGTGCAAAGCCGGATCAAGGAACTGGAAAAAATCGAGCGCATCGAGATTCCGCCGGAAGAGGGAGCCATCCACTTCCGGTTTCCGCAGCCCAAGCCGAGCGGGCGCGTGGTGGCCGAGTTCAAAGAGGTAAGCAAGAGCTACGGAGACAAGTTTGTCTTCGGCGACGTGAATTTTCTCATCGAGCGCGGTGACCGTATCGCGCTGGTCGGCGTCAACGGCGCCGGAAAATCGACGCTCATCAAGCTGCTCGCAGGCGCCGAACCGCTCACCTCCGGCACGTATACGCTGGGCTACAACGCCGAGGCCGACTACTTCGCCCAGGATCAATATAAGGAACTTGACCCCTCCGCCGCCCTCATCGACGACATCGGCCGCGCCGGCGCCAACGCCACGCAGACCGAACTTCGCAATTTGCTCGGCTGCTTTCTGTTCTCTGAAGACGACGTGTTCAAGAAAATCGGCGTGCTGTCCGGCGGCGAGCGGAACCGCTATGCACTGGCGAAGCTGTTGCTGAAACCGTCGAATTTCCTGCTACTCGATGAGCCAACCAACCACCTTGACATGCGCGCCAAGGACGTGTTGCTCGAGTCGCTGCAGAGCTACACCGGCACCGTCGTCTTCGTTTCGCACGATCGCTACTTCATCGACAAGCTCGCCACCCGCGTGTTCGAAGTCGGAGACGGAGAAGTGCGCGTCTACCCGGGCAACTACGAAGACTACCTCTGGCGCAAGGAAGGCGGCCACATCGATTTGTCGCTGTCGCTCAACGGCCACGGCGCGCCGCCGCAGGACGAACCCGCGCCCGCCGTTCCCCCGCCCGCTCAAGTAAAGCCCGAAAAGCGCGTCAACCCGATGAAGCGCAAAAAGCTGGAAGAGCGCCTGCAAACCGCCGAGAAAGCCATCTCCGCGCTCGAAGCCGAAATCGCGAGACACGAAGAAGGCCTCGCGCAGTTCGTCAGTGTCGAGGAAACGCTCCGCCTCAACGGATTGGTCGAAGAAAAGCGCCGCCGCCTGGCCGATCTGATGGGCCAGTGGGAAGAACTCTCCGAAGAACTGGAAACCGTCAACGCCGGCTAGAACTCGCCAGTTGAAGAGTCGCTGGCACTCATCCCTCGCCACGCCGTCCTCGTGCGTGGTCCTGAGCGGTCGTTGACCGCGCTAAGCCGAGGTCAACGCCTGTAGAATCGAGCTTGATGCCCGACTATATCTGGAGACCAATCGAGCCGCTGTCGGAGAAGGACAAAGAGCTCGACCTTGCCTCAATGCGGCCACTTTATGATGACTGGCGGGCCTCGAGGAAACGCATCCAGCACGTAAGTTCTTCCCAACTTGCGGATTTCAATCAGCGGCTGATAAGGCGCCTAAGCGTCGAGACGGGGATACTGGAGCGGCTCTACGACGTGGACCGTGGCACCACAGAGGCACTGGTGGCGCACGGATTTGCCGAAGAGTTAGTCACTCGCTCCAACACAAATATCGAACCGGCGCTGCTCATCGATTTCCTGCGCGATCAGGAAGCCGCGATTCAACTGGTGATCGATTGTGTCGGGCGAAGGCGAGAACTGACAAAAGGGCTTATACACGAGCTCCACGCCATTTTGACGAGGCATCGGGAAACCACCACGGCCGTCGACCAACTCGGTCGCCGCCTGGAAATTCCGCAGCTAAGGGGAAGGTACAAGGAGCAGCCGAACAATCCGAGGCGGCCGGACGGAGCCATACACGAATATTGTCCGCCAATACATGTCGACAGCGAGATGACCAACCTCCTGCAGTGGCTCGACTCCTATTCGGAGGAAGACCCGGTGATCGTGGCAGCTTGGCTTCATCATCGCTTCACTCAAATTCATCCCTACCAGGACGGCAATGGCCGTACAGCCCGCGCGCTTACTACGATGGTGCTTCTCCGGACCGAATTACTTCCTTTGGTAATCGACCGCGACCTAAGGGTCGAGTATATCGAGGCGCTTGAATCGGCGGACTTTGGCGACCTGGCTCCGCTCGCTGGGATCTTTGCCCGGCTCGAGCGTACTGCGATCCTTCAGGCGCTGAGCGTCGATGTTCATGCCGAGATTTCGAGGCATATCCTCACCTCTGCGGTCATCGGTTCGCTCTCCGATAAGCTCGCAAGACGGAAGGAGCAAAAGCTTGCTGAACTGCGACACGTAAACGTGGTCGCGAAAGCGCTTCGCGACGTGGCCCAGCGCCTACTCGAATCTTCATTGGAAGAGATTGGTTCAGCGATCGAAAGCGTCGGTCCTGTCGAGAAGTTCGTCCACCCGGGTGGGACAGACTCCAGGAACGGGCACTGGTACAAGTACGAGGTTATCACGTCGGCGAAAGAGGCGGGTAAGTTCGCGAACTTCTCGGAAGATCACTATTTCATCAAAGCGTCGATCCGGGCGGCCCGAGAAAGACTAGTCTTTGTGGTCTCCTTTCACCATGTTGGACGTGACCTGACAGGGATTATGGAGGCAACGGCGTTCTCCAAACTTGAGTCGTACGAGGAATCGGAGGACCGCGAGTCCGTCGAAGAGAAGTTCTTTCTGTGCTCAATCGAGCCCTTCGTCTTCACCCGTTTGACGAATCTCGAGGAGATCGTGAATGCATTCCGCCGTTGGCTGGATCAAGCCTTAGCCGTCGCGCTTAAGGAATACGGAGATCGTCTGTAGCGGGAGCGACAACCGGCTCTCTCTCAATTCAAGCGTCATCTCTCCCCGCCTCCCGCGCTAAACTTCTTACCATGCAACTCGTTGAACTCGCCGCCACGCTCGGATGCCGTTTGATCGGCGATCCGGAGCGGGAGATCAACGGTGTGGCCGGTGTCGAGCAAGCCAGCCCCTCGGAACTGACGTTCCTGGCGAATCCGAAGTACGCTGCGAAGTCCCGGCGGACGCGAGCGGGAGCGATTCTCGTATCCGAGCCGTTTGGCGACCCGCCGCCGGATCAACTCGTCTCCTCGAACCCTTATTTGGACTTTGCCCGAGCCCTGGCTTTGTTCTACCAAGCGCCGCGTCCCGCACCCGGCATTCATCCCACCGCCGTCATCGCCGCCTCGGCGCGGATCGGGCCCGGCGCCTCCATCGGCGCCTTCGCCGTGGTAGGCGACAACGTCGTGATCGGCGCGAACTGCGTCCTGCACCCTCACGTCGTGGTCTACGAAGGGGTCGTCATCGGTGACGATTTCCTGGCCCACTCCCACGCCGCGGTCCGCGAGTTCTGCCGCGTCGGCAATCGCGTCACGCTCGGCAACGGCGTGGTCGTCGGCGGCGACGGCTTCGGATTTGCCAAAAACGCCGAAGGCCGGCACATCAAGATTCCGCAGTCGGGCCCGGCGCGCCTCGGTGACGACGTCGAAATTCAGTCGCTGAGTTCGGTAGACCGCGCCACGGTCGGCGAAACGCGCGTCGGGCGCGGTACAAAGATCGACAGCCTCGTGCAGATCGGCCATGCCTGCTCGGTTGGCGAGGACAACATCATCTGCGCGCAGACCGGCCTCGCCGGCAGCAGCGTCACTGGCAACAACGTTCTGCTCGCCGGACAGGTCGGCGTCTCGGGCCATCTCACCATCCACGACAACGCCGTCGTCTACGCGCAGAGCGGCATCGGCGGGGACGTGCCCGCGGGCGCCGTCGTTTCCGGTTCTCCCGCCTTCGAGGCGCGCGAATGGCTGCGCGCCATTACCGCGTTCCCCAAGCTCCCGGAACTGCTGAAGACGATGCGACAATTGGAGCGTCGGCTGCGCCAGCTTGAGCAGTCCACCCCGGATGCCTAATGACCATGAACCCCACCAGCGACGGTCATCGTCCCCTCGCCTACAAGAACGAAGAGTTCCTCGACAGTCCGCAAGCCCGCTCACTGCGCATCCTGTCCGAGTATCTGGAGCCGTTATCCCATTTTCATAAGGAGCGCGTCCGCGACACCATCGTGTTCTTCGGCTCGGCCCGCCTGAAGCCCGATGGCCCGTTAGGTGGCTACTACGAAGATGCGCGCATCCTGGCGCGGAACATCACCGCGTGGAGCATGAAGCTTCCCGGGCCGAATCATCGCTTCGCAATCTGCTCAGGCGGGGGACCGGGAATCATGGAAGCCGCGAATCGGGGCGCGAACGAGGCTGGAGGCAAAACCGTCGGCCTCAACATAGGCCTCCCCTTTGAACAGCGCCCAAACCCTTTCATCACGCCCGAACTTTCCTTCGAGTTTCATTACTTCTTCATGCGGAAGTTCTGGTTCGCCTATCTGGCCAAGGCGCTCGGCGTCTTTCCGGGCGGCTTCGGCACGCTGGACGAGATGAGCGAACTGCTCACCCTCGCCCAAACCAAGAAGCTGCAGAAAAAGATCACCATCATCCTCTACGGTTCCACGTACTGGAAGGAAGTGATCAACTTCGACGCGTTGGTGAAGTATGGCACTATCGCGCCATCGGACCTCGAACTCTTCAGCTATGCCGACTCTCCGGATGAAGCCCTGGAAATCCTGCAGACCTCGCTCACACGCCATCACCTGCAGGTTGAAGCCCCTCCGAGTGAGCGCGAAGTGGAACCCGACATCGCCAAGTCGACCATCTGACCCGCCATGCTTGAAGATGTGAGAAGCAGGCTGGCCCGCTTCGGCCGCCTGGGGTGGTGCACGCTGGCCTTGGCCGCACTGTACCTGACCCTGTCTTTCGCTGCGCCGAATTCGGCATTCACCTCGCTCGTCCGTCTGGTCCTTCTCGGCTGTCTCTTCATCTGGCTCGTCCGCCTGTCCCACACCGGGTTGCGCAAAGCAATTTGGAGCCTGCGAAACCGGCTCCTGGTCACCTATCTGTTTATCGCCGTCGTTCCTGTGCTTCTCATCGGGACGCTGGCCCTGATGGCCGCCTGGACCATCGGCACCCAGGTGGCGCTCTACCTGGCAACGTCGGAACTCGAACGCCGCGAAGCCGCGCTCCGCTTCGCCGCCGCCACTCTGGCGCGTGTCGCCCCGAAGGATCGCGCGGCAGCCATGGAAGGCATGGGCAAGACCGTGTTTGAAAGCCAGTTCCCCGGCATCGTTTTCCTCGCCAGCGACGGAAAGTCAACCATCCGCTGGCCCGATGAAGCCACCATCGCTCCACCGCCGGGCGGGAAAGACGATAGCGGCATTGCCTTGGACGAGGAGAGTACGTTTCTGTTCGCCAAAACCTCCCGAAACGAAACCACCTTCGCCGCCCGCGCCCCGCTCACTCCGCGCTTTCTGGCCGGCCTCGTTCCCGGACTCCTCGTCTCTCTCGTCGATACCGGCGTCGTGCTGCCCTCGGACACCTTCGTCGCCGAGCCTTCCCCTGGCTTCACGCAAGGCCGGATCCGCTTGAAGCCGTCTCCCGCCGGCGCCACACAAAGGCTGCCCCCGCCGTTGAACCGGTTTGACATCCAGATCGGCTTCTTCGTCTCGACCCGAGTCGCCTCTTGGGATGCCACCAGGCCCGACCGGAACATGCTGCTCTACATCCGGACTCGCCCGTCGCTTCTGCTCGAAATCCTCACCCGGCACACGCTCGGCGAAACCAGTTTTAACCTGCTGTTCGTCCTGGTCGCCATCGCCGCTTTGTTCGTCATCGTCGAACTGATCGCGCTCGCGATCGGCGTCTCGCTCACGCGAACGGTCACGCGCGCCGTACATGAACTGTACCGGGGTACGCAGAAGGTGATCGAAGGCGATTTTTCCCATCGCATTCCCGTACATCGCAACGACCAGCTCGGCGAACTCACAACGTCGTTCAACGTCATGACCGGCAATGTCGAGCGCCTCCTCGCCGTCGCCAAGGAAAAAGAACGCCTGCAATCGGAACTCGAAATCGCCCGCGAGGTGCAGAACCAGCTCTATCCGCGTGTCACGCCCGCCACGCCCAACCTCCGCCTGGCTGCCTTCTGCAAACCCGCGCGCACCGTCTCCGGCGACTATTACGACTATCAGGCGCTCGACGACCGCCATGTAGCCATCTCCATCGGCGATGTCGCGGGAAAAGGAATTTCGGCGGCGCTGCTGATGGCCACATTACAGTCCTCCGTCCGCGCGCAAACCCGTTCCGCGATGGAGCACGCACTCTCGCAACCCCGGACGGACCGCGAGTGCATTTCGACGTCGCATCTGGTCAGCGAGCTCAACCGCCAGCTTCACGCCTTTACCAGCCCCGAAAAATACGCGACCTTTTGCTTCGGCATCTACGACGACGACAAGAGCACGCTTTGCTACACCAACGCGGGCCATCTGCCGCCAATGCTGATTCGCGAGGGCCAGGCGACGCCGCTGGATGTGAACGGAATGGTCGTCGGCGCGTTTCCCTTCGCCAACTACGATGACAGCAGGGTCGAACTGCATTCGGGAGACCTGCTGCTGTTCTACACCGATGGGGTGACCGAACCCGAAAACGCCTACGGCGAGATGTTCGGAGAGCAGCGGCTCATCGATCTCGTCCGCCAGAACGTCAGCCGTCCGGAAGAGGAGATCATTCGCAACGTGATTGAGGCGGTGGAGCAGTGGGCCGGCGCCGTCGAACAGTTTGACGACATGACCCTTATGCTGGCGCGCCGCCGGTAGAGGCCGCCATGAAAGTACTCACCGCAGCTCAGATGCGCGAAGTCGACCGCCGCACCATCGAAAACGGGATTCCCGGACTGATTCTGATGGAGAACGCCGCCCACGGCGTCTTGAACGTGCTGCGTGAAGCCTTCAACCCGCTCCACGCCCAGCGCATCGCCGTGTTCTGCGGCAAGGGGAACAACGGCGGAGACGGACTGGCCGTCGCGCGCCTCCTTGAAACGCACCATCGCCCGGCCGCATTGCACGTAATCCTCGCGGGCCGTCCGGAAGAGTATCGCGGCGACGCGGCAGCTAATCTGCGGATGCTCGAAGCCGCGGGCGTTGCCTACTCGTCCGGGATTCCCGCTGAGGTTCATCGGGCCACGCTCGTGGTCGACGCTCTGCTCGGCACGGGTCTCGAAGGCACGGTTCACGGCCGACCTCTCGAACTTATCCGCGCGATCAACTCCCTCGGTGCGCCGGTCGTCGCCGTGGATGTGCCATCCGGCATCAAGAGCGACCGCGCCGCGCTACCCACCGAGTTCGTTCGCGCCCAACATACCGTCACCTTCACCGCGCCAAAAGTCTGCCACGCTCTGGCTCCATCCTGCGATCATGTGGGAGCACTTCATGTCGTCCCGATCGGTTCGCGGCCGTCGCTTTTCGAAGACGACCCATCGCTTTGGCTCGCCCTGTCGACGGCGGATAGCTTCCGCCAACTGCTCGCCGCCCGGCCAAAGGGATCGAACAAGGGCGCATTCGGCCACGCGCTGATCATCGCCGGTTCCCGCTCCAAGCCCGGCGCCGCCGCCCTGGCGGGCATGTCCGCACTTCGAGCCGGAGCGGGCTTGGTAACGGTGGCTTCAGCGGCTTCGGCCGTTGCGTCCATCGCCGGACATGCCGCCGAACTGATGACCGAACCGTTGCCGGAAACCGGTGAGGGCACGCTTTCTGCCTGCGCCCTCGATGCCTTCGACGCATTCGCCGCGCGCAAGAACGTGCTCGCACTCGGTCCGGGACTTGGCACGGGTCCGGATGTGACGCGCCTCGTTCGCGGCGTCCTCGAACAATCGCAAACACCGGTCGTCGTCGATGCGGATGGGCTCAACGTGCTCGGCACGGGCGATATCCCCAATCCCGCCCCGCGCATCCTCACGCCGCATCCCGGCGAGATGGCCCGGATCACCGGTCTCGACGCGGCGCGCATCCAGGCGGACCGCGTCAATATGGCTCGCACGTTCGCCATGAAGCATGGCGTGTGGCTCGTATTGAAAGGACACCGCACACTCATTGCCTCGCCCGAAGGCGAAGTGGCGATCAATCCCACGGGCTCGCCGGCCATGGCGACCGGAGGAACCGGCGACGTTCTCACCGGCTTGATCGCCGGCCTGCTGGCGCAGCATCCCCACGAGATCGGCGCTGTCCTCCGAGCCGCCGTCTGGTTGCACGGGCGCGCCGGAGAATTGGCGGCCAACGCACTCGGCGAACTTCCCGTCATCGCCGGAGACCTGCTCCGTTTCCTTCCCGAGGCGATCCGTGAATCCGCGCCGGTTTGATACGGCATCCGAGGAAGAAACTATCGCACTCGGCCACTCTCTGGGCCGGGAACTGGCGCCTCCGTCCGTCGTCCTCCTCATCGGCAATCTGGGTGCCGGCAAGACAACGCTAGCCAAGGGCATCGTCGAAGGGCTCGGCGCCGCCGCGCCGGAGGAGGTTTCCAGCCCCACCTTCACCCTCATCCACGAATACGGCGGAGACGGCGCCCCGAAGGTCTATCATGTCGACCTCTATCGACTGGAGGAGGAAAAACAAGTACTCGGCATCGGCCTGGATGAAATCCTCGACCGCAACGCCGTCGTCTTGCTCGAGTGGGCAGAGCGCTTCCCCCGCCTCCTGCCCACACGCCGCATCGAGATCCGCATCACGCCGGGACCCCAGGATACGCGCCGCATTGACGTGACGCAAATCGATGCCGCCAAACCCTAAGCTGAAGGAATGCGGCCCGCCTCTCCCCCGAATCCTTCGCTCATTTTTGAAACCCTGAACGCCTACCAGCACACCGCGGTCCTCCGCGCGGCCATCGAACTCGATCTCTTCACAGCCATCGGAGAAGGTGCCTCGGATATTGAGCGCGCCGCAGCTCGATGCGGCGCCTCGCTTCGCGGCATCCGCATCCTCTGCGACTGTCTCGTTACCCTGGGCTTTCTCGAAAAGGAGAACGGCGATTACAGGCTGAAGGAAGAATCGGCTCTGTTCCTCGACCGCCGCTCGCCCTCCTATCTCGGGTCGGTAACTGCGTTCCTCGGCTCTCCGGACGCTACCGAACCGTTCCATCGTCTGGCGCGCATCGTTCGCGTGGACGGCTCACGTGAAACCGGCGCCACGCTCGCCCCGGACCACCCGGCATGGGCCCTCTTCGCCCGTTCCATGGCGCCCATGATGGCCGCTCCGGCGCGCATGCTCGCCAAACTCGCTGCCGGGATGCCGCCCGCGCCAGCGCGCATCCTCGACATCGCCTGCGGCCACGGCCTGTTCGGAATCGAAGCCGCGAAAATGTTTCCCGGTTCGATGGTAGTCGCTGTCGACTGGAGCCACGTGCTCGAAGTCGCGCGCGAGAACGCCACTCGCGCCGGTCTTGATGGACGCTTCCACACCATTTCCGGCAGCGCCCTCGAAGCCGACCTCGAAGGCGGCTACGATCTCGTCATCATCGCCAACTTCCTCCAACTTCTCGGCCCCGCGGCTTGTGAAAGCCTGCTCCGGCGCGTTCATGCGGCAATGAACCCCGGCGGGCGCGTACTGACGTTCGGCTTCATCCCCGACGAAGACCGCGTCGGGCCGCCCTCCCAGGCCCTGTTCGCCGCAACGATGCTTGCCATGACGCCCGAGGGTGACGCCTACCCGTTTTCCGCTTGCGATGCCATGTTCTCCCGTGCGGGCTTCGCGCGCAGCGAACTTGCTTTGCTGCCTTCCGGACAACGAGTTATGGTCTCGCATCGCTCAGGGCCGCTAGAATAGGGATTGCGCCTTTTTGCGCCTTCCATCTCTTGATCAACCGGCTGGTATTTGAAAACCTGAAGCATCGCCCCGTGCGCACACTCCTCAGCGCGCTCGCCGTCGGCGTCCAGGTCACCATGATTCTCACCCTGGTGGGCATCAGCAAAGGCATGCTCGAAGACCAGGCCGTACGCGCCAAGGGCGTTGGCGCGGATCTCTCCATCCGCCCTCCTGGCAGTTCAGCCATCGGATTGAGCGGCAACTTCGACGAACGGATTCTCCCGTTCGTGCTGAAGCAGCCTCACGTCGTGCTCGCAACCGGCGTGCTGATCGCGCCTACCGGGCCGATCACTTCGATTACTGGAGTCGATTTCCCCACCTTCGCCAGCATGAGCGGCCGGTTCCGCTTCGTCGAAGGCCGGCCCATCGAGCAGCCCGACGAGGTCATCGTCGACGATTACTACGCCAAGGAGCATCAACTCCATCCCGGCAGCACCGTCAAAATCTTCAACCGCGAGTGGAAGGTCTGCGGCGTCTTCGAGCAAGGCAAAGTCGCCCGGATCATCATTCCGCTCGGCATCTTGCAAAAGCTCACGGCCAACACAGGCAAATTGTCCGTCATCTGGGTCAAACTTGACGACCCTGCCCGGACGAATGAGGTGATCGCGGAGCTCCGCCGCGCCGGCCTTGCCGAGTACCAGATCTGGTCCATGGCCGACCTCATCTCCCAGATGTCGCCGAACAACATCCCCGTCCTGAAGACGTTCACCGCCGTGGTGATCGGCCTCGGCGTTGTCATCGGCTTTCTCGTCGTGTTTCTTTCGATGTACACCGCTGTGCTGGAACGAACGCGGGAGATCGGCGTGCTCAAGGCGCTTGGCGCGACGCCCGCCTACATTGTCGGCATCCTGCTTCGGGAAACGGCTCTTCTCGCCGTCTTCGGAACCATCGCCGGCATCATCCTTACCTTCGGCAGCCGCTGGCTGATCGAAACTCTCGTGCCCGGTTCGCTAACCCAGGCCATCGTGCCGGACTGGTGGCCGATCGCGGGTGTGATTGCCATGGGCGGCGCCCTGCTCGGAGCAGCGTATCCGGGCCTGAAGGCAGCGCGACAGGACGCGATCGAGGCGTTGAGCTATGACTGAGGCCCCGATCATCTCGGCCCGCGGCCTGCGCAAGGTTTATCGCGCCGGGGAGGTGGACGTCCACGCCCTGCGCGGCCTCGACCTCGACATCTCCCGCGGCGAGTTCGTCTCCATCATCGGGCCGTCCGGGTCCGGCAAATCGACGCTGTTCCACATCCTCGGCGGCCTGACGCCCCCAACGTCCGGTTCGCTCACCGTCGCCGGATACGACCTACTGAAAATCTCCGAAGCCGAGCGCACGAGGCTGCGCAAAACCACTGTTGGATTCGTTTTTCAGAAGTACAATCTTCTGCCCACGCTCACCGCACGCGACAACATTCTCATCGCCCGCGACATCGCGGGAAAACCCGTGGAACTCGACGCCGACTTCAATGCTCTGTTGGACCTGCTAGGCATCCGGTCCCGCCTGGCTCACAAACCGCGGGCCCTATCCGGAGGCGAGCAGCAGCGCGTGGCCATTGCCCGCGCACTCGTCAACCATCCCGCCATCCTTCTCGCCGACGAGCCGACCGGCAACCTCGACTCGGAGAACTCGACCGCCGTCCTCGCCCTCCTCGGCGATCTCAACCGCCGCCTCGGCCAGACGATACTCATGATCACCCACAACGCCGAAGCGGCAGCTTACGCCCACCGCATCATCTCGATGCGCGACGGCCGCATCGTTCCGAACGACTGAAGCCCGGGAACTTCGCTGGAGTGAGCGGTGTCTATTCCGGCGTATGTTCGAGCAATCGTTTCTCGACACGCGTCCCGCCGGCCAGCCGGTAGGCTTACTCACATCACTTACCGGCCAGCTCATGCTCCTGGCCGCCGCCCTGTTAGTCCCCTTGTTCTTCCCGAGTAAGTTGCCGCGCCTTGCCATTACAATTCCACTTACACTTACATCCCCGCCAACGTTCGCCCCGATTCCCCATGCTGCCGGCCAGCTACACCCGCGCGAAGCGAGGCTCACATATTCGAGGCGCCGCGCACGATACCTCGTGGCGTTCCGGCGGTCCCCGACAGGCCCGCTGCGCTTCCCAACCCGGGACTCGCTATTCCTGGTGGAGTGCACGGCGGAACCGTCGAACCGGCGAGCCTGGACGCACTTACACGCATCACCGCTACGCCGCCGCCCCAGAAACAGAATGCGAGCCGCCCAGTCCAGCCGGATTCTCCGGTCGCCGTGGGAGGACGCGTGCAAGAGGCAAAGTTACTACACCAGGTGATTCCCGTCTATCCGCCGCTGGCCCGAGCGGCGCGCGTTTCGGGCATCGTACGGTTAGTCGGCGTCATTGCACGGGACGGAACGGTTCGCAATTTACGAGTCGTCTCTGGCCATCCGTTACTCGTCGCGGCGGCGCTCTCGGCCGTCCGCCAATGGGTCTACCGCCCTACGATATTGAATGGCAAACCGGTGGAGGTCATCTGCCCGATAGAGGTGCGTTTCAAGCTGGACTAACTTGTAACTTCCACTCCAGGCTTGGGATTAAACCATCGCACGAGCAGAAACAGCGCTAAGAATAAGCCGACCGCTATGAGCAGCAGTTCGACGGCGTGACCCTTCAAGTACGGAAGCGTTTCGCGGCCCAGGTGCATACCAAGCCAAGCGAGCCCGAAGTACCGCAGCGCGCGCGCCCCCGCGAAAACGAATCCAAATCCGACCGGATGCACGCCGAGCGCGCCCGCGGAAAGGATGAAGATCTTCAGCGGCATCGGAATCGGCAGCAGCGTCGGCACTAGCACCGTCAACATGCCATAGCGCACGAACCACCCTCGCAGCCGCGCGCCCCTGCCGGAACTCGTGTAGCGCGCCAGATAGCGCTCGCCGCCCTTCCGCGCCATCAGGAACAGGAACAGGCTTCCGCCAACCGAACCGACCACCGCCACAATCGCGCTCAACCAGGCTCCGGCGGGGTTTCGATACGCAAGGTAAACAATCAGCGCGTCCACGCCGGCGACCATCGGAATGCCGGCTGAGTCGAGCACAGCGAGTAGGAACACACCAAGCGGTCCCCAAGTGACGAGGTTGTCGATGAAATGGTGCAGGGAAGGCTCCGAAACTCTATTTCAACATATCCAGCAAGGCTTCTTCATCGAGCGTCGGAATGCCGAGTTCACGCGCTTTGTCGAGCTTCGAGCCCGGCTCATCGCCCACCACGACATAGCTTGTCTTCTTACTCACCGAGCCGGTCACTTTGCCGCCCGCCGCCTCGATTCGCTCCTTCGCTTCCTCGCGCTCCAGGTTCGGCAGCGTGCCCGTCAAAACAAACACCTTGCCCGCCAGCGGTCCTGCATGAGCGGCCTTGCGCGCCGCCTTCTCGTGCGTGAACACAAGCCCGGCTTGCCGCAGGCGCTCGACGAGATTCCGGTTGCGCGGCTCGTCGAAGAAACTGCGGATCGCCTCGGCGACCTTCGGACCCACTTCCTCGGCTTCCTGCAACGTCTCCATCGGCGCGTCCGCGATCTCATCCAGGCTTCCAAACGTGCTCGCTAGAATCTGAGCCGTTCTTTCGCCCACCATCGGAATGCCGAGGCCGTTCAACACCCTCGGAAGCGGCCGCCTGCGCGAGGCCTGGATATTGCCATGGACTTTCTTCGCCGATTTTTCCGCCATTCGCTCAAGCCCGGCCAAGTCCTCCACGTTGAGCTCATACAAGTCCGCCACGCTCTTCACCAGACCACGGTCGACAAGCTGATCTACCAGCACCTCGCCCATCCCGTCGATGTCCATCACCCCGCGCGAGGCAAAGTGCAGCACGCTCTCTTTTAACCGCGCCGGGCAGTCGACGTTAATGCAACGCCAGGCTACGGCTCCGGGTTCCCGAACCACCTCGCTGCCGCATTCCGGGCATTTCGCCGGCATTTGGAACCGCCGCCGATGGGCGCCCTCATGCACCACCCGCACTACTTTCGGAATTACGTCGCCGCTGCGTTCTACCAGCACTGTGTCGCCGATCTCCAGCCCCAGTCGCGCAATCTCGTCCTCGTTGTGCAACGTGGCGCGCGATACCGTGACGCCGCCGATGTCTACCGGCTGCAAGTCAGCCACCGGCGTAAGCGCCCCGGTCCGTCCGACCTGTACGCGGATGTCTTCCACTACGGTCTTCGCCTGCCGGGGCGGAAACTTGTAGGCGATCGCCCAGCGCGGCGCCTTCGCGGTCCAACCCAGCCGCTCCTGCTGCGCAACGGAGTCCACCTTGAACACCACGCCGTCGATCTCATACGGAAGCGAGTCGCGCTTGGCTTCCCATTCGTTGCAGAACGCGACGCCTTCTTCGATATCGGCGCAGAGCTTGCGGTTCTCATTGACCTTGAAGCCCATCGCGCTCAGCCGCTCAAGCGATGCCCAGTGGCTCTTTTCCATCGGAGCCCCGTCCTTGAGCAGGAAATACGGGTGATAATCAAGCTTCCGCGAAGCGGTCACCCACGGCTCGAGCGCCCGAAGCGCGCCCGCGGCGGCGTTCCGCGGATTGGCGAACCGCGGCTTTCCCTGCGCCTCTTGCTCGGCGTTCACCTTTTCAAAGGACCGACGGTTCATCAGCGCCTCGCCGCGCGTCTCAAACGTGTCCTGGGTGCCTTCGGCGCGCAGTGGCAGCGAGCGGATCGTTCGAGCGTTTTCCGTCACATCTTCACCCACAAGCCCGTCGCCCCGCGTCACGGCCTGCACGAAAAGGCCATCCTGGTAGCGCGCCGCCATCGACAACCCGTCGAGCTTTAACTCCGCTACATAGCGAAAATGCCCGCCCCCAAGCAGATCCCGGACGCGCCGGTCGAAGTCGCGCAGCTCGGCCTCGTTCAGCGCGTTGTCGAGGCTCAGCATCGGCGAACTGTGGTCCACCTTGACAAATCCCTCGCGCGGCTTGCCGCCCACGCGCTGCGTTGGCGAATCCGGGGTGACCAGTTCCGGGTGCGCCTCTTCGAGCTTGCGCAACTCCTGCATCATCGCGTCGTATTCGGCATCCGTAATCTCGGGCTGGTCGAGAACGTAGTACAGGTGCTCGTGACGGCGCAGGGTTTCCCGCCGGCGCTCGATCGCTTCCGCAGGAGTCTCATGCGACTTTGAGTGAGGCATTTATAATACTGAGAGTATCCAAGAGCGCAAAGCGTGGGGCGCGCTCAATTGAGCCAGTAGGCGCCCGCGTCCCGTTGTGCGCGGTGTCAAACTGAGTGAGGCTTTCCTATCCGTAACTACCGCCGCGGCTATCTCATCTATAACCCCAACGCGGGGCGTCTCCGCGGCCGAGGCCGCCGCAGGCTCGACGCCGCCCTTCGCGTCCTGAAGGACGCCGGTCACGAAATCGAACCCATCGCGACCACGGGTCCGCGCACGGCCTCGGCTCTGGCCGCCGATTGTATTCGGCGAGGCGCCGACCTGATCCTTGCCGCCGGTGGGGACGGCACCGTCAATGAGATCGCCAATGGGATGATTCACTCCGGCGTGCCGCTCGGCGTTCTTCCGGCGGGCACGGCGAATGTCCTTGCGGTTGAAACCGGCATGCCCCGGTCGATGGTGCGCGCGGCAGCCAACATTTCCACAGCCGTCGCCGAGCCGGTCTCAGCCGGAGTTTTGAAAAACGAAGCCAACCCGGACGGCCGGTACTTTCTTCTGATGGCTGGCGCCGGGTTAGACGCCCACATTGTCCATCATCTCGATCTACATTGGAAAACGTCGCTGGGTAAGTTGTCTTATTGGATCGGCGGCTTCGCCCAACTCGGACGTCGTCTGCCGGAGTTCGAGGTCGAGTCCGGGCCGGTATCCGGGAGCTTTAGCTTCGCGCTGTTGAGCCGGGTGCGAAACTACGGCGGAGACATCGAGATCGCCTGCGACGTGAACCTTCTGGACGACCGGTTCGAGGCGGTGCTGTTTCGCGGTTCGAACCCTTTCGTTTACCTCCGCTATTTTCTGGCGATCCTCACCGGCCGCCAGGCACGCGCCCGCGGCATCGCCATCTGCCACGCGACCCAGGCGCGGATCGCGGCCCCAACGTCGGCAAAGGGCTACGTGCAGGTCGATGGCGAAGCCGCCGGAGAGTTGCCCGCTTCCATAGAACTGGTCCCTGCGGCGATCACACTCCTGCTGCCGCCGGCCTATCTGACTCGCACCCGCTCGCAGGCCGCAGTTTCATGGACAACCTCACCCACGCGCTGACCGGGATCCTGTTGGCCCGCGCCGGACTCAACCGCTATTACCGTAAGCCCGCCCTTCTGCTCGCGCTTGCCGCCAACGCGCCGGACATCGACATCGTCGCAGCCTCGCACGGCTCACTGGTCTACTTTCACTACCACCGCTGGATCACCCACTCCGTGCTGTTCCTTCCAGTGATGGCCGGACTGGCGGCCCTGTTGGTTTGCGCATTGCGCCGTTCGTGGCAAGGCGTGCTGCGGGCGTGGCTGCTGGCCGCGATCGGCGTCGCCTCACACCTGATTCTGGATTGGACCAACGCCTATGGCGTTCGCCTGCTCGCGCCGTGGTCCAACCATTGGTACCGTGGCGACTTGAGCAGCGTCATCGACCCGTGGATCTGGACCGCCCTGATGCTCGGCGTACTCGCGCCGATGCTCGGCCGGATGGTCAGCACTGAGATGGGCGCGCGTCCGGGATCCGGGCGCGTGGCGGCGGTGCTTGCGCTCGGCTTCCTCACCGCCTACGACGGCGGCCGCGGCCTGCTGCATGCGCGCGCTCTCGATACGCTCAACTCGAGGCTTTACGCCGATGCTCCACCCCTGCGGGTGGCCGCCTTCCCTGAGGCGGCAAACCCGTTCGCCTGGGGCGGCGTGGTTGAAACCGCTTCCGCGTACAAACTCTACGACTTGAACCTGCTCGACAACTTCGACCCGGACGAGGCACGGGTCGTGTACAAGCCGGATGTTTCGCCGGCGATCCAGGCCGCGCGCGCCACGCAGACATTCCGCTGGTTTCTGCCGTTCTGCGAGTTCCCTCTGTGGACCGTACTTCCGGCGGGCGACGCGGCGCAACCCGAGACCGAAGTCTCAGTGCGGGAGGCAAGATTCGGCTTCAGCGCTACAGCGCTGGTGAGTGCCCAGGGCCGCGTGCTCAAACAGTGGTTCGGCTTCGGCCCGCCCCGTCTGTGATGGGCGACGATACAGCGGCACTCAGCCCAGGTAGTTGAACAGGCTCTGCTGTGGCATTTTTGCCTCCGCGCCGAGCGCGGCCTGTTGCTGCATCGCGGTCTGGTTGAGGTCGACGATCGCTTTGCTCAAGTCGGCGTCCTGAATACCAGCAAGCTGGGTTTGAAGCTGCGTGCTCATCGTCTGGCCCGCCGTGGCCGCGTTGTTGAGCTGGTTTTCGATGCCGCCGTACTGCGCAAGCTGCTGGTTCAGGTACTGTGAGGCGCCGGCAAGCGTCGAGACCGCCGAGTCGATCCCGGCCTGGTCGTTGTTCTGCAGGGCCGTCCGCAGGCTGTTCACGGCATTGAAAACATTGGTCTGCGCGTTCGAGCTGTCGAAGATCTGCTGCGCCGTCAGCGCCACGGGAATTTGACTGCCGTCGGGCAGCGTAATCTGCCGCGTTGAGGCCGACCCGGCGTAGGCGCTTACCGGGTTGGCTTGGGTCAAGTCGACCGTGTACGGCTGCGTCTGATCGCTGTCGCCGCTGAAAATGTACCGTCCGTTGACCGCCGTGTTCGCCAGATGGACGAGGCTGGTCAGCGCGTCGCCCACTTGCTGCGAGATGGTCGAGCGCGTCGATGCCGAGGTCGAGGTCGGCTCGGCCTGCGTAGCCAGGGACTGGACCTGGTCGAGGATCTGGACTGCCGATTGCAGCGCGCTGTCGGCAGAGCTTGTCTCGGTCTGGACCATCGAGAGGTTGGAGTTGACCTGGTCGAGCTGTGCGATCTGACTTTGGGTGTTGAACAGCGAGTTGAGCTGGCCGGGGGAGTCTGAGATCTGGTTAATCTTCAGTCCTGTACTCAACTGGGTTTGGTCGGTCTGCTCGCGCTGCTGGATGGCATCCATCGCATTCAGGAAAGCGAGATAGCTTGGATCAAGAGACGAGATCATGGGAATTCTCCTCTCGGCTACGGCAGGATACTCAGCACCGTGTTCGTGATGTCGTCGAGAACGGTGATCATCTTCGCAGCGGCTTGGTAGGAACGCTGGAACTGAATCAGTGCCGCGGCCTGCTCATTCAGCGACACGCCGGAGATGTTGGTGCGCGCAGTCTGCGCCTGGGTCAGCAGTTGCTGATCGGTGGTGACGTTCGTATTGGCGGTCGAGATGTCACCGCCGACCTGCGCCACCAAAGCTGCATAAGCTTGAGTGAAGGTGTCGCCGTTGGTGTTGGTGACGTTGGCGAGCGCGGCAAGGTTGAGTGCGTTTCCGTTGCCGCCCGCAGCGCCGGGTAGTGCAGCCGCGATCTGGTCTGTCGTCATGAGCGGGTTCACCGCCAGGGTCTGCGCCGCTCCCGTTGTCGCATCGTAGGTGAAGAGGTTGTTTACCGGGCTGTTGCCGTTCTGGTCCAGCCCTTGGGCTAGCGTGGTGTTGATCTGATCGGCGACGCTTTGCGCCAGCGTGTTGATGCTGCTCAGATAGGACGGAATCTGGTTGTTCCGGACGGTAATTTCGCCGTTTAACTGCCCGCCGGTGATCTGCGACGTGATGTCGTTGCCCTGGGCGCTCAGGATCTGCAATTGCGGCAGAGAAGTATTGGCCTGAATCGAGTACGATTGATTGCCGATGACCACAGGCGTTTGGCCCCCGAGATAAACGGAGATCGAGCCGTCCGTCTGCTGGAGAGCGGTGAAATTGGCGTACTGGGATAGTTGCTCGAGGTCCGCATACATAGCGGCGTCGGCCCCGGCATCCACCCCATTGTTATTGCTCATGCGCTGCTGATTGAGCTGCGCGATCTTCGCGGTCAACTGGTTAATGCTTGCGACCGTCGACGTCGCCTCCTGGCCGATCTGTCCGATCGCGCTCTCGAGGCCGTTGCCGACGTCGTTGAAAGCCTGGGCCACCTGCTGGGCGTCGTTGAGCACCGTTTGGCGGGTGGCGGGATCGTTCGGGTTGATCGAAAGCGCCGAGAACCCCTGGAACAGCGTGTTCAACGAGGAATTGACGCTTGTGTTGCTGGTGAGGCTGAAAAGATTCTGGACATTGTTCAAGTCCGAAGACTGTTGCTGGGAAGCACCGAGCCCGGACTGCTGAGCCTGCACGGCCTGTTCGGCGTAGGCGTCGCGCGAGCTTTGGATCGGTCCGGCGCCTACCCCGCCCGGAAGTCCCACCGACGGATCGAATGGGAGCGCCAGGAAGGTTTGGGTCTGATTTGCATAGCCGGGTGTGTTGGCGTTCAAAATGTTGTTTTCGGTGGTGGTCAGACCCTGGTTGTAGACGTCCAGGGCGTTCGCCGAATTGAGAAGGGAAGTGAGAAGGTTACCCATGCAGCAACAGCTCTCCCTTCGAATTACTGGCGCTCAGCATACCGTCCGGTCCGTAGTTGGCTGGGGCGGCGTCCTCGACGCAGGACAGTTGCACCATCGCGCCAAAAATCCGCTTCGCCTGAACGGTGAGCGCTCGGAGGCGTTGGAGTTCGCGGCGGATCTGCTCGGCTTCCTCTGTGGTGGCGGGCGGCGTCCACAGCGGCCGGCTTGAGCGGAGCTCTTCGAGCGCCGATTCGAGCCTTTCGGCTGAAGGAGTTAGCGCAAGGTCCCCCGCGCGACGGAGCGCCGCCATCGTTGCGCGAAATTGTTCCCGACACTCCGGCATCGCAGTAATTTCTCTAGGATCCACTTCGCTTTCACGGCTTACGCCATGCCTCAGCCGCCCATGTAGCGCACGATGGACTGGCTGACTGCCATGCTGCCGGCCGAGTAGCTTCCGGTCGAAACCATCGCCGCGACTTGCTCCACGCGGGCTGCTCGTTGGGGCGAATCCGGTTGGAGTGCGCTAAGCTGCGAGCTGAGCGATGAGAGCTGAACCTGATCCGATGAGGCGCCGGACGCCTTCTTGCCACCCGGCGCGTTGGCAGGAACCTGTATTTCTAATGGCTTACCGGTGCCGGATATGGCTCCACTGGTTGCGTCGTTTACCTTCATTGGGTCGCCTCTTTGCACCTCCTGCAAGCCTTATCGGCCGGTACCAGGAGAAGCTTTAGGGCAAATTTCCGCATCGACCCGCGCCGTCCGAGTGCGAAACGCAAAACGAAGCCAACGCCGCCAGGGGCCCGGTTCCTTTTCGGGCGTTTCGGCGAGTGACCCCATCCGCCTGCGGTACGCCGTCAGCAACGGGCCCTCACTCAGGCCAACCGCCTCCGCATACTGGCGCAGGTAGCTCACGCCGAAAATACCTCCAGGAAGCTTTTCATAATCGGCCGACTCGATCGCCTCGAGAAAGCGGACACTGATTTTGGTCCTTTCCGCCACATCCTCAAGGGAGATCCCCGAATCTTCCCTGACTCGGCTGAGGTCGGCGAGAGCCTCCGGGACAGGAATCTCCCGCCGGGAATCGGCTTGGTTCATCGGCGCCATGACTCTTTCTTCTCTAGTGCGGCGGGGCCGCGGAAACTCTATGTTAGCGGAAGTTTGTCCCGGAAGACCCGAAAATGCGCTTCCGGCCAACATATCCATTGCGGGGAACTGTCAAACGCGACGCACCTCCTCCATCCGCCGAACCCCGGCGAATGGTTCACACGTCCTATCGGCGAAATCCTCCACTACTTTATTCCAGGTCGAAAAATGCCTATGCCCCCACCACTGCCGGGCACTAGCCCAACTTTCGCAGTTCGCGGGCTTCACAGGAGCCAAGTCTTTCAGAATCAGTAGGGCCTACCCGTAGGTCTTCACTACAGGGCGGGCTGATCGGCGAGCTTCTGGGGCGGGATCTGGGAGGC
>JAJYCN010000073.1 GCA_021778335.1 Acidobacteriota bacterium
AAAACTGTCTAATGGGGGGTGGAACGGGGGAGAAGTTCGATGAAAAGTGGAATGGGAAAGTCAGAGCCGGTCGAGGTTGGACTGACGAATGAAGGACGCGCGGACCGGATTCTTCGCGCCTTGCAAAGCGACGGATCGGTGTCGATCCAGAACCTGGTGGAAGTACTTGGCGTATCCGTCGCCACCGTTCGCCGCGACCTGTCGGAACTCGAACGGCAGGGGCTTCTGCGCCGGGTCCACGGCGGGGCGATCTCGATCGCTCCGTTGTTCTACGAACCCTTCCGGCACGACTCCACCTTTCAGGCCGAAATCGGCCGCCAGGCCGTGGAAAAGCGCCGGATCGCCAACGCGGCCGCGGAGATGATTCGCGACGGCGACATGATCGTTCTCACCGCCGGCACCACCACCACCGAAATCATCCGCAGCATGCGCCAGCCTCGCGGCGTCACGGTGGTGACCAACGCCGTCAACATCGCCATGGAATTGTCCAAGCGCAAGGAAGTCAACGTCGTTCTCACCGGCGGCTTCCTCCGCGGCGATTGGTTCAGCCTCGTCGGGCCGGCCGCCGCGAACACTCTCAAGCACCTCTACCCGTCGATCGCCTTCCTCGGCGCTATCGGTGTGGATGCCGAACGCGGCCTTACCTGCTACGATCCCGACGAAGCCGACATCAACGCCTTAATGGTCCGGCAGGCCCAGCGAAAAATCGCCGTCGCCGATCACACCAAACTCGGAGTCGTGGCCAGCAGTCTCATCTGCCCCATCGAGAATGTCGATCTGATCGTCACCGACAGCGCCGCGCCGGAGGAGTTGGTCCGCCCGTTCGAACAGAAGAAAATCGAAGTTCGCCGGGTCTGAAACGCGCTCAGCCCGAATACCGCAGCGCCTCGAGGATCGACGTTCGCGCGGCGCGCCAGGCCGGCGCCAGCGCGCTGAAAAACCCGAGCGCCGCCGCAACCGCCAACGAAACCGCCGCCACTTCCGGTGTCAGCGAGAGGCCGTCCAGGAACATCGCCACTGCGTTCCGGGCCCCGATACACAACACTCCCCCCAGCGCGCATCCGAGCGCTCCGCCGGCGAGTGCGACCATCAGCGCCTCGCCCAGAATGATCCCAAGCACTCCGCCCGCCGTGAAGCCAAGCGTCTTCAGCACCCCCACCTCTCTCACACGCTCGCGCACAGACATTGATATCGCGTTCGCCGACACCAGCAGAACCGTGAACGTGATCGCCCCGCAGATCGCCATCAGGAATAGTTTCAGGTTTCCCAGGAAAGAAACGAAGCTCAGCGCGAACTGCTGCTCGGTCTCCGTCTTGGTCGGCGCCGGCGAGTTCGCGAACATCGCGTCGATCGCCTGCGCCACCGCGGGCGCCGCCGCGGCGCTGCTCGCCAATATCTGAATCGTCCCCGTCGTATCGCGTAGCGGGCTCGTCACAGGAAGGCTCTCATTCACATAGTCGTCGTTGTAGTAGAGCGCTTCCTCGTGCTGCGGATCGTCGTAAATGCCCACGACGCGAAGCTCGAGGTTCACCGGGAAAATGTCGCCCACAATCGTCACCCGGCCGCCCACCCGGAATCCCTGGCGCGAGGCGACCTTCCGGCTCACGATCGTCGCCGTGCGGTCGGAAGTGAACTGCTTCCATGCCTCTTCCGGCATCGAGTACTCCGGGCGCATGATGCGCAGGCGGTCCGGTTGACACCCGAAGCGCGCGAAGAAGTTCCGGCTGTCCCGTTGATCCTTGTACATTCCGCCAAACCACTGCCACCGCATCGCCTCTCGCACGCCGGGCACTCTCTCGATTCGCTCGAGGTACGAAGCCGGCAACGCCTGGCCAAGACCCACCCGGTGCCGCGTCACAAGGCGCAGCGCCTCCGCCGGCGTAGGCTCGCCAAGATACAACGCCTGATAGATCGACATCAGCACGGTCAACAGACACATCGACACGGCGATGCTGGCGATCGTGAGAAGACTGCGCCGCCGGTTCCGAAGGCTGCTCTTCCAGACGAAGGAAGCAAAACGCATGGGCTCTAAGTCTGCGCAATCCCATCATCGCCGTTTTTCCCGTCCAAAGGCCATCGCCGCCATGCGAGGGCGCAGCAAACTAACAGGCTGATGACACTGAGCCCTGCTCCCACTCCGAACCACCGCGAGTGAAACTTGAGCAGAATCTCATGGTCTCCCGGCAATGCGACTACGCCCATGAGCGCGCGGTCTACGCGAAGAATTTCCATCGGCCTGCCATCCAACGAAGCAGTCCAGCCGGGAAAGTAAGGTGAGGCGACCTTCAAGAGCGTGCGTCTGGTGGCGCGATAATGAATCTGGTACTCCTGCTCTCCTTGCTCCGCCACGACGGCGTTTGCAGAAGGGTCGGCTTGGACGCCTGCAATCGCGCCCTCGACGATGGCCGTTGTTCCCGGCGTGAGTGTCGCAAGTTTCCGCTGCGCGTCGTTTGAATCCTTGGCTTGCTCGACGTTTGCGGCAAAATAGGCACGGGGAAGCGCGGAGGCGATTGGGACCACGGCGCCGATTCGAGTGTCAAGATAGCGAGCGACCCCCAGGCCATCGCGCAGTCTGGGATTCGCCCCTTCGGCTGCCCGGTAACCGGCGTAGGACGACAATTCCAGCGGGTTGTAGCCGTAGGCCGCTTCCAACTCGAGGTCGAGGGGATGGTTGAGGGGGCCAAATACGGTGAGGAGATCGGGCATGTCGAACCTCGTTAACGGCGGTTGGGTGGCCAAAACTTTCTCCCTTGCAAGTTCCTCCCGGTTACCGTAAAGATCCGCGAAGGAATGCCTTGCGTATGCCAATGGGTTCACAACGGAATTCCAGTAAAACAGGTCGAGGAATACTATCGCCAGAAGCGCCAGCGGGAGCCAAGACCGGCGCGAGCGCTCGGAAACCCAGCTTGATCCTCCCGAGGCGAGCAACGCTAGCCCGAGGACCGGAACAAACCAGAAGTGAACCGGGGCGCGGACGTTTCGGAATCCGGGTAAAAGCACGAATATGCGATAGAGACCACCGCTCGGGCCAAACATGTACCAGAGGGGAAGTACCGTCAGCATCAGGCCGGCAACGCGCACATTCTTGCGGCCGAGCCCGGCCAGCGCGAGCGGCACGAGAAGGAAGCCACTGTAGAGATAGTAAGTCGCGGGGCTGATTCCGTTGCCGTCCGGGTGATCGAACACTCCCGTAGCGTTCGGCCACAACACGCTCATCACGCCGGCGGCGGTGAGGACCCGCTCCTGTGTCCGGCTGTAGTCTGCACCCCACCGAATCGAATGCAACGTGAGGTCGAACGCGGGCAAAGTTTGTACGCTGGAAATCAGCACCGATGCGGCTCCGATGCCCGCGAGGATTGCGGCAACGCGCGCGGCGCGCCGGGGCGCCTCCACAATGCGCGCAGCCCCGAATAGGGCCAGACCGGTGAATGCGTAAAGCGCGGTTTGAAAGTGTCCGGCCAGAATCATCGTGCCACCGGCTAGACCGCCGAGTGCCGCGCAGCGCACGGCGCACCCCTCCAGGGCGCGGTCGAAGCAAAGGATCAGCCACGGGAGAGCGGCCGCCGTGGAGAACATGCCGACGTGGGAACTGTGTTCGGCGAAAAAACCGGACAGGCCGTAGAACAGGGCGCCCGTTGCCGCGGCAGCGGATGAAAAAATAAACCTGCGCATTAGCAGCCACGCCCCAAAGACCGCAAGCAAAGCGTGCACCGCCAGTTCAACCTCGATAGCGGAGGGCGTAATGCCGGCCAGGAAGAATGGCCAATTCAGTGGATACCAGGCTCCTACCTGCGGGTCTGCCAAGAATGGAAAGCCGGAAAAAAGGTAGGGCGTCCAGAAGGGAAGCTCACCGTGCGTCACGCGGTCGGCGAAATATTTCTGGGATGAGTAGTGAACATCAACTGCATCCCAGTGAATGCTGGTTGCCGGATCGGTGAGGGGTTTCCAATAAAATACGAGCACCAGAAAAGCCAGTCCGGCCAACCACAACCAACCTGGGGCGAAGGCTGGGGCGGTTTTGTGCGAGGGGTGGGACTGAGCAGCGCGCTTATGAAACTTGCCGGACCTGGGCGAGTTGGGCTTCATGTTTTACTCTAGCGGTGAGAGAGTTCCCTCCAGTGTAAGCACACGCCACCGGACGGTCCAAGTCCCGGACCGGAACGCAGATGCGACAATAATACGGTGCGCGAGCTGACTCATCTCGTTCTCCGCCACGGCTACGCCTTACTGTTCGTCATGGTGCTGATAGAGCAGTGCGGCCTGCCTATCCCGGCGGTACCCATCCTGCTCGTCATGGGCGCGCTCGCCACCCTGCACAAGTTCTCCTTCCTCGCCGCTTGGGGCCTCGCCACGCTGGCCGCCATCGCCGGCGATGCGCTGTGGTACACGCTCGGCTGGACCCGCGGCACCTCCATCCTCAACCTCCTCTGCCGCATCTCGCTCGAGCCCGACTCCTGCATTAGCGGGGCGAAAACGACGTTCAGCCGCTGGGGCGCGTCCACGCTGCTTTTCGCCAAGTTCATCCCGGGCCTCGGCGCCGTCGCCACAACGATGGCCGGATGGACGCGTATCCCGCGCACCCGCGCCCTGCTTTCCATCGCCGGCGGCGCACTTCTCTGGTCGCTCGCGTATTTGAGCGCGGGCGCCGTTTTCCGTACCCAGTTGGAAGAAGCCGGAGACGCCTTCCATCGCTACGGCGGCTGGATGCTCGCCGTCTTCGCACTGTTGCTCGTGGCATGGCTGGCCTGGAAGTACGATCAGCGCCAGCGTTTCATCCGTGAGTTGCGAGTCGCCCGCATCACCCCCGCAGAACTGCTGGAACGCATCCTCGCCGGAAACCCGCCCGCCATCGTCGACCTCCGTCACGCCATCGACCTCAAGCGCGACCCATCTCGCATCCCGGGCGCCATCTGGATCGATTCGGCCGTCATCGACCGGGAAGTCGCCAAGATCCCGCCTGACCGCGAAGTCGTACTCTATTGCTCTTGACCCAGCGAAGCTACCAGCGCCCGGGTGGCGCTGCTCCTCCTCCGCCGTGGCGTCGCCCAGGTACGGCCGCTCGAGGGCGGTATCCTCGCTTGGCGCGGACTGGGGCTTCCCCTCGAAGTCCCTACGCCGGAATCGCTCAATTCAGAAACGCCGGCTTGACGCGCTCTCCGTCCGTGAGCGTAGGATTCACCGTCCCCGCCACCCCGTCGCCTTCCTTCAGCCCCGAAACTACCTGCGCGCGCAACAGCGTCGTAATCCCCAGCTCAATCGGCCTCCACACAATCTTGCCGTTGTCCAGCAGCATTACGCCGGTCTGCTCATTTCTCCTCCGCACGGCTTCCTTCGGGATGCTTAACGCGTTCACCGCCGTACCGGCCTGAATCTCGGCGTCGATATTGGTGCCGGGAAGCAGGTCATGGTCGGGATTGTCGATAATCGCTCCCACTTCACCCACCTGCCGGGACCCCAGCGTCACCACCTGTGTCGCCGGCTTGTCCACGCGCCCCTGCCACTGCCGCCCAGGCAGCCCGTCCCAACTGATCAACACCGGATTGCCTCGCTTCACGCGGCCCAAATCCGGCTCATCGACGTACACGGTCACGCGGACCGGATTCAGCCGGCCGACGTTCGCCACCAGCGCGCCGGCCGCCAGATACGTCCCGGTGTGGATATCGAATTCGTAAACCACACCGTCGATCGGCGCCCGGATCGTGCTCAGATCGAGCACATGCGTCGCCGCGCTCTCAGCCGCCTGCGCCTCCCGTAACTTGGCCTGCGCCAGCGTCCGGTCTTCCGGCGCCACCAGGTTCTTCCTCCGCTGCTCCAGCGACTCAATTTCAATGTGAAGCTGATTCACCCGCGCCGCCGCATCGCTGACATCCTTCGCCGTCGCCGCATTCTTGCTGAGCAACCGGTTGAGCGCTTCGTAGTCGTGCTGGGCGGTCTGCAAATCGAGCCGCGCGCGGTCAAGCTGGCCCTGAATGTCGCTTAACTGAGCCGGCCGCCCTCCGGAAGACGTGAGCTGCAACTCCGCCCGCGCCTGCGCCACCTTGGCCGTCGCCTCCGCCAGCGCCGCTTCCGCTGCCGTCGTATCCAACTCGACTAACGGGTCCCCCCCGTGAACGCTCTGGCCCCGCTGAACGAAGACTTTCGCCACCGTGCCGGGCAGGGACGCCCGCGCCGAAGCCCATTCGAGCGGCTCCACCTTGCCGTTCGTCGAAACCGAACTCACCAGTGTTTCCCGCGTCACCCGGAAGAACTTCACTCCCACCGGCTCGGAACGTCGCGCCAACGTCCACACCACCAGCAAGCCGACCAGCAGCACCAGGCCAATAAACGTTTTACGGATCAATCCAGGGGCCTCGCGCAGAAATCAAAAAGCAACTGCCATTCGGCGAGTTGAATTTCCTTCGCCGCCCGCATCGCCGCCGGCCCGCGGTCCCGGCGCGCCTCTTCACAAAAGTCGATGAATCCGAACGGATCCCACTCGCTCCCGGCCTCGAATTTCACACCCGGGCATCGCTCCACGATTGCCCCCGCCGCCTCGGCCAGGGCAGGGAAGCACGCATGCCGCCCCACGCGCCGGAACCAGTACGCGGCGTTTCCGGCATCGGGCTCCCGGCGGTGCATGATGCCGTGCCAGAAGCTCCCTTCTTGACTCGGCACGTTCTGGACGATCGTGTGCGCCGCTTCGAGCTGGGAGTAGTACAACCAAAGCCCACCCATCGCCGCATCCGCGGCATAACTCCCAGGGAAAAGGCGGCCGGCGTCCGTCTCGCCGAGCGCCCGCAAAGCTGACTCGGGCGCATCTCCGCCCCCGAGCGGCATCGGACGCAAACCATCCCCGTCCAGCGCCAGAATCCGTTGCACCGCGTCCCCGTAGCGTGTCGAATCAAACAAGGTCAAATCTAATTGTCGCAATCTTACACCGGCGCTGCTCACATCTCGCGCCGGTTTTCCAGTGACTTGGACATAGTTACTTCATCCGCGAACTCCAAATCGCTCCCCACCGGAATCCCCATCGCGATCCGCGTCACCCGGACTCCCAGCGGCTTCAGCAGTCGGGAAAGATACACCGCCGTCGCTTCGCCTTCCACCGTCGGGTTAGTCGCCAGGATGACTTCCTTTACTTCGCCGGTCCGGATCCTCTCCAGCAGCCCGGTAATCTTGAGCCGGTCCGGTCCAATGCCGCGCAGCGGCGAAATCGAGCCGTGCAAGACATGGTAAACGCCCTCAAACTGCCGCGTCGTTTCCACCGGAAGTATGTTATGCGGCTCCTCCACCACGCAAACCACCGTGCGGTCCCGCCGCGGATCGGCGCAGAACGGACACAATTCCGAGTCGCTGATGTTGTTGCACGCCTCGCAAAGCCGCAGCTTGTCTTTAACGTCGACCAGGGCCTGCGCCAGGCGCGCGGCCTCGTCCCGTTCGGCGCGCAGCACATGAAACGCCAGCCGCTGCGCCGATTTCTGCCCAATCCCGGGCAGGCGCTTGAATTCTTGAATGAGCCGCGCCAGCGGCTCGGCGAAATCCGGCATGTCCGGCTTGAAGCCCCCGCTGCCTTAGAACATCCCCGGCGGAAGCCCCAACCCTCCCAGCAGTCCGCCCATCTTCTGCTGCGACTCGTCGTCCACCTTCTTCGACGCTTCGTTAAACGCCGCCATCACCATGTCCTGCAGCATCTCCACATCTCCAGCCACTTCCGGATCGATGCGCACCGCGATCACGTTCTTCCGGCCATCCATCTTCACCGACACCATCCCGCCGCCGGCCGACGCCTCAACGCGGATCTGTGCGATCTCCTCCTGCAGCTTCTCCTGCATCGCCTGGGCCTGCTTCATCATGGCCTGCATGTTTCCGGGTAGTTTCATGGTTTATTCCTTCAAGTCTCGCACTGCGCGAACCTGCGCGCCAGGGAATGCCTCCTGAAAGCGCTTCACCTCCGGATGCGCCAGCGCGCGCGGCGCCGCATCCGACGCCTCTATCGCCGTGGCCGGGGGCGTCGAAGCCGTCGGCGCCGCCGCTCCTTCGCCGATCGTCACCTTTACCCGCATCGCCCGCCCGAACGCCGTCTCCGCCGCCCGCGCCAGGTCTTTCTCGCTCATCGCAATCCGGAACGCCGCCGGCGTCACAAACACAATCTCCCCGCCGCTCTCCGTCACCGCCGAATGCGACACCGCGTCGAAGGTAAACTGCATTTTCATCTCTTCGAGCGCGGCCAGCATCTTCGCTTTCGCATCGCCGCCCTCCGGACGCCGAGCAGGCGGCTGCGCCACAGGCGTCTCCACTTTCTTCGGAGCCGGCTTCGGCGCTCCCACCGCCCCACCGCCGCCCAGCGCCGCCAGCGCTTCTTCCACTTCCATCATCCGCCCGGCATGAATCATCCGCAGCAGACCCAACTCCAGTTGAAGCCTCGGCTGCAGCGAGTACTGCAAGTCCCGAAACAAATCCAGTGATAATTGTAAGTACCGCGTTAAGTCTTCTTCGCTAAACGATTGAGCTGTCGTGGCTAATCGATCGCGCTCCGCGCCCGTTGCCGCAATCAGCCTCGGCTCCGGACCCGCCACTCGCGCCACCAGCAGGTTCCGGAAGTACCGCGACAATTCCCGCGAAAAATGTTGCAGGTTCCGCCCGTCCCGCTCCAGTTCCATCACGATATCGAGCATCGCCCGCGCATCCGCCGCCTGCAGCGCCGCCGCCGTCCGGTCCATCGCCTCGAGCGAAAACATCCCGAGCAACTCGCGCACCTGCACGGCTTCGAGCTTGTTCCCGCAGCACGCAATCGCCTGGTCCAGCGCCGACAGCGAATCCCGCACGCTCCCTTCCCCCGCCTGCGCCAGCGCAGCTAAAGCCTCTGAATCCGCATCGACGCCTTCCTGCCCGCAGATCCACTTGATCCGGCCCACAACTTCCTCGAAGCTCACCTGCCGGAACTGGAACTGCTGGCACCGCGAAGCGATCGTCGCCGGAATCTTGTGCGCCTCCGTCGTGCAAAGCACAAACACCGCCCACTCCGGCGGCTCTTCCAGCGTCTTCAGCAGCGCATTGAACGCTTCGTTGGTGATCTGGTGCGCTTCGTCGATGATGAAGACTTTGTACCGGTCCCGCGCCGGCCGGTAGCGCACGTTCTCCCGCAGCTCGCGCATCTCGTTGATGCCGCGATTGGACGCCGCGTCGATCTCGATCACGTCTACCGAAGCCCCGTTTGCCGTCTCCACGCAGCTTGCGCACACCCCGCACGGAGTCGCCGTCGGCCCATCCACGCAGTTCAGACACCGCGCCAGAATGCGCGCCACCGTCGTCTTGCCCGTCCCGCGTTGCCCGGAAAAAATGTAGCCGTGCGCGATCCGCCGCTGCGCAATCGCGTTCTCCACCGTCGCGCGTACGTGCTCCTGGCCAATCAGTTCAGCGAAGGTCTGGGGCCGGTACTTGCGCGCGATGACCTGGTACATGAGGAGGGAATGTATGCCAGACCCCGGGTGATCCGCGGCACACGGGCTAAACCGCTACCGTTGCTTCCTTCCGGACCTGGCGGGGTTTACAGCCGCCCATTGCACGAAGCCCGGAGCCTGACAACCACTGATGTTATCACGCCCGTCCCTCCAACCGCGCTTTAGAAGAGGAACTTCAGCGCCAACTGCAACAGCCGCGGCGGACCCGCCTGCAAAATCTGGCCGAACGCAGGCGACTCGAGGTCATTCTCCGGCAGGCCGAAATTCGGATGGTTCAACAGGTTGAAACACTCGGCCCGGAACTGCAGCCGCCGCGTCTCGCCAAAGTTGAAATCCTTGAGCATCGAAAAGTCCACATCTTCGATCCCCGGCCCCCGCACCACATTCCGCCCTTCGTTGCCGAACTGCCCGGCCTGCGTGATGGGATTCAGTTGCAGGAACGGCGATCGCGACACCCACTCGTTCGGCGTGTGCGGCTGGTTCGCGTTCGGATTCGAAATCAGGTCCGGACGGCTCGAATAGAACCCGGTGATCTCCGGCGCGCTCCCCTGCAGCGAGACATTCGCGCTGTCGTACACCGTGAATGGCGTGCCCGTCGACAGGCTCGCAATCGTGTTCATCTGCCAGCCGTTCACCAGCCACGCGGCCGCTTTCGGCGCGCCATGCCACGACGGCAGCGCGTAGCTTCCGCTAAACATGAACCGGTGCGTGGCGTCAAACAGCGACGGGCCATGTTCGGCCGCAAGGTCGAACGGGTTCTGCGCCAGGTCGTTCTCCCCGGCGACAAGGTTCGGCGCCGAACCGGCTACGTTCAGCGACGAAATGTCGTCCAGGCTCTTCGAGTACCAATACGACGCCAGGAAACTCAGCCCGTTCGCATACTGCTTGGAGAACGCCACCTGCAATGCGTTGTAAGTCGAGTTCGAGTCACCGGCCAGCAATCCCACCGAGCCATAGTTACAGACACCCGCCGCATTACACGTCGTATACTCCCGCATCTGATTGTTATTACTCGGATTTACTCCGGGCCCGTAAATCGTCGGGTTGCCTTCGATGAACCGCGGCAGATAAGTTCCCTTCGTCCCCACATACCGGACATCCAGAAGATAGTTCTTCCCGAGCGTCCGCTCAATCGAAAAGTTCCAGTTCTGCGAATACGGCGGCAGCATCCCCGATTGCACCGTCAGCACGGTCGCCGGAGCGACGAAGTTATTGCCGCCAAACGGAGGAGGATTCCCGCCGTACGGATTCGCGATGTTGAACCCCGGCCCCGGCAACTGATACGCCTGCGTCCACGGAAGCGCGCTCACCGAAGCCTGCAGCGGCCCGCCTGTGCCGTTCGTATACCCGTCGTAGAAAATTCCATACCCGGCCCGGATCGCCGTCTTCCCATCGCCGAACGGATCCCAAGCCAGGCCCACCCGGGGCATGAACTCCTTGTAATCCACCGCCGCGATCCCCGCCGGCACACCCGCATCGCCAGGGAACAGCAGCCCCGCGGGCGCACTCGGATACACCGTCGATTGCACCCCCGGGTCCCACGCATTCAGCCGGTTCCGGATCTCCGTGTACGGCGTGTTCACCTCGTACCGCAATCCATAGTTCAGCGTCAGGTGCGCGCTCAGCCGCCACTCATCCTGCGCATACCCCGACCCGATCCACTTCCGCAACCCCCGGTCGAACTGCCCGCCGCCCTGGAAAAACTGCACCGGCTGGCCAAGCAGAAAACTCGCATACGAGTCGCTCGCCGGGAACGGAGCAAATACGAAAAACCCGTTCGTCGCAATCCCGAACAGCACATTGATCTGCTGCCGGTCGAAATCCCCTCCGAACTTCAAGTTATGCCGGCCTACCGTCATCGCCAGCGAGTAAGATCCCTGATAGTCGTTCTGATAAGTATCCTGTGGCCCCGTGATCGGATTACCGAGCGACGCATACCCGCTGACGATCAGGTACGGAACCCCCTGGTTCAATCCGAGCGTCGGTTGATAACCGAACCCCAGGCTGCTCCCCGGCGTGTGATTCTGCGCCTGTCCCGCCAGAAACACATTGCGGAAGAAATTCAGCCTCACCGTCTGCACCGTGTTCGCCGAGAACAGATGCACATCGGAAATCGTCGCCGAATTCGTCAGCAAATCGTCAGTCACCGGAAATCCCGGTACGCCCGCGCCCGCGATCGGCAGCGGATCGAACTGGTGCGTCGACGCGATCGCATACCGCGCGAACAACCGGTCGTTGTTCCCGAAATAATGGTCCAGCCGGAACCCTCCCTGGTCGTAGTTGTTCGCTCCGATCTGCGTCGACTCAAACACCGAAGGCCCAATGTTCGGCAGCGGGTACAGATTCGTCGCCTGCATCGCGATCGGATTCAGCAGCACCGGTGGAATTTTGTTGCCCGGAAACGGCTGCCCGGTGAATTCGTTAATCAACGGAACCGGCTGCCCCGTCACCGGATTCACGATTCCCGAAAAGTCTCCCGTCCGCTGCGCCGCCGTCGGCACAATCGCCGCCTGCGTCGTGCCTTCCGTATCCCGCTGACCCTCGTAGTACACAAAGAAGAAATCCTTGTCCTTCCGGATCGGCCCGCCCAGCGTAGCGCCAAACTGATTCCGGTGCAGCGGCTCGGTCTGGGCCGCGAAGAAGTTCCTCGCATCGAACGCGTTATTCCGCAGGAATTCGTAGGCGTCCCCGTGAAACACGTTCCCGCCCGATTTCGTCACCATCGAAGTCGTCGCGCCGCTCGTATCGCCATACTCGGCCGGCGCGTTCAACGTCAGAATCCGGAACTCGTCCACCGCGTCCACCGGAACGCGTATCGCGTAACCCCCGTTCACGCTGTCGACATTGGTCGCCCCGTCGAGTAAGTAGTTGTTCGACTCCGGCCGCTCTCCATTCACCGCGTAAGCCTGCCCGGCCCTCGCGATCCCACCGGCCTCGGCAAGCCCCGGAGTCATCGGCGCCACGCCGGGTTGCAGCAGACCAAGCTGCGTCAAGTCCCGGCCGTTCAACGGCAGGTCCGTCGCCTCCCTCGCCGACACCACATTGCCCAGTGTCTGGCTCGTATCCACCATCACCCCGCCGCCCTCGACATTCACCTGCGTGTGAGAGCTGGCAACCTGTAACTCCACGTAGTAAGTCACAACCTTGCCTATATCTACCCGAACCTGCGACACCGAGTAAGTCGAAAAACCCTTCGCCGTCACCTCAAGCGTGTAACTCCCAGGAGGAAGCAGCGAAATATGAAACGCGCCCCTCTCCGCCGAAAGCACCGACCGCGTTAACCCGGTCTGCGTATCCCTCACGCTCACCTTCGCCCCAACGACAGTGGCCCCGGACGAATCCGAAACTCTCCCCTCCACCGTCCCCGTGGGCTCCTGCGCCCTCAGCAACGCAACCAGACAGAAAACCAAACAGACGAACCTGCTCATGTTGTAAACGGTTTCTCCTCCCGTGATTTGGCTAGTCTAGGGGCGAAATCCTCACCGAACAATAGTGATTACTGATTAGTTGCGGAGACCACTAGTGCCAACACACTATGGTTTCCCCGCGACATTCCCGGCAGGATAGAGAAACCACTGTCGACCATGGAACCCATGTTTCTCGCCGATGTCGAGTCGGCCCAAACCAACAGCCCGTTCAACGACCTCATCCGCGCAATGCGCGGCAACGGCGCCGAATACCCGCAGATCTGGCACATGTTCGCCTACAAACCCGCCATCACGAAGCACCTCGAGCGCTTCACCCAGGGCATCATGCGCGATCCGGCCCCACTTACTCCCGGCCAGCGCGAACTGATCGCCGCATTTACCTCGGCGAGGAATCAATGCCCGTTTTGACTCAAGTCCCACGCCGCGGTCGCGGCGGAAATCCTGGGCAGCGAAGCGCTCGTCGCCTCCGTGCTCGCCGACCTCGAATCGGCGCCCATCCCGGAGCCCGAGAAGGTCTTACTCCGCTTTGTCGACAAAGTAAATTCGGACTCAGTCCACATCGGCCCCGAAGATATTCGCATCTTACACGCCGCCGGCTTCACCGACGAAGCGATTTACTACGCCATCACTGTCTGCGCGCTGTTTAACTTCTATAACCGATGGATCGACGCTTCCGGAGTCCACGCCCTGAGCGAAGAAGCCCATCGGGCCGGCGGCAAGCGCTCCGCCACTACCGGCTACGTCCGCACGCCGCCCAACGAATGACCTTCGGCGCTCCCGCGCGGCCCGCCCTCGTGCTGGGCGCGTCCGTCCTCGGCATCTTCGTCGGCTTCGGCTCCCTCGTCATTTTCTCCTTCGGCGTCTTCCTGAAACCCGTCAGCGCCGAGTTCGGCTGGACCCGCACTCAAGCCTCGCTCGGCTTCACGCTGGCGGCCTTGACCGTCGCCGCGTCCTCGCCCTTCCTCGGCCGCATCACGGACCGCATCGGCCCCCGCCGCGTCCTGCTTCCTTGCGTCTCCGTCTACGCCGCCGCCCTCGCCGCCCTGGCCTTCGTCCACTCCCTCGCCGCCTACTACGCCCTCTATATCGCGCTCGGTCTCGTCGGCAACGGCACCGCGCACCTTTGTTACGCCCGTATCGTCTCTTCCTGGTTTGACCGCCGCCGCGGCGCCGCGCTCGCAACCGTAATGGCCGGAGCCGCCGCCGGCGCAATCCTCATGCCGCCGCTCGCCACCGCCCTCATCGCCCACTTCGGCTGGCGCTCAGCCTACCTGTTGCTCGCCGCCTCGGTCGTAACGCTCGGCCTCTTACCAGCGGCCCTCTTCGTCCACGACGCGCCCACGCGGGGGCAGGGAAGCGGCACATCCCCCTCGCACCCGCGCCACCCCGGCGTCACCGGCCTCTCCGCCGCCCGCTCTTCGGCCTTCTGGCTCCTCCTCGCCGGCTTCTTCCTTTTCTCGGCAAGCGTCAACGGCTGCGTCGCCCATCTCATCCCGTTGCTCACGGATCGCTCCATCACCGCCGAAACCGCCGCCCTCGCCGCCAGCCTCCTCGGCATCTTCACCCTCGCTGGACGCCTGCTCACCGGCGCCCTCCTCGATCGCCTTCCCGCGCCGCCTCTCACAACCGGCTTCTTCACCATTGCCGCCATCGGTGTCGCCATCCTGAGTTCAGCTCACACCCGCGACACCGCCTTTCTAGGCGCTTCCCTCACCGGCCTCGGCATGGGCGCCGAAGCCGACGTCCTGCCCTATCTCATCTCCCGCTACTTCGGCCTTCGGTCCTTCACCGAAATCTACGGCTACGCGTTCACCTCCTACGCCATCGCCGGCGCCCTCGGCCCACTCCTCATGGGTTGGGGCTTCGACGAATGGCACTCCTATCTCATCCCCACCCGCATCCTCGCCGCCGCCATGTTAGCCGGAGCCATGATCCTCGCGCTCCTTCCGCGAAACATCCCGACGAACTCAACTGAGCCCGCAACGCTTCCCCTCGCTGCCTGACGGCCTGTAGCCCGCCTATTTCGGCCGCGCCCAGGCAAACGCAACCCCGATCGAATTCTGGTACATGTGCAGATTCGCGTTACCGCCACCCGCATACGCTGGAATCGAAGTCCGTCCATTCACCGTCGCGTCGAAGGCGTGAATATACGCCATGGCCAACTCGTACCGCTCGCCAAGCCGCCACGTGGCGCCGAAAGTAACGTGATGCTGCACGACAGCGGGCGCCAGCAGGTTGAAAAACGTCTGCGTCCCGTCAAAGGGAATCGCAGAGTGGTTATATCCGGCCCGGAGCGTGAGAGCCTTGCTTACCTTCACGTCGAAACCGGCCTTTTCCACCGTAATATCGTGCCAGCCAAAGCCCGGGCCGTTCGGCGAGCCAAGCAGCGCCTGGTTAGCGCCGGAGTTCGCAATCGACTTCACCTGCCCATACAGAATTCTCTCCACATCCACCGCTGCCGTTACCCGGGGATGAACCTTCACCGCGGCGCCAACGGTGAAATTCGCCGGAATGTCGAAGTCCCCGCCTTCGGCAAACAGGCCCGTGTAACGGTCAAACTTACTCATGTAAGTTCGGCTCTGGTACGTGGCGGCTAAGTTGATTCCGTGCCCGATGTCCCCCAGCCATCCGATCCGGAAACCGGCGCCAAACGACGTGGAGTAGCCGCGGTTCGTCACGTTGCCCGGCGCAATGGAATACGACGGCGACGCGAAGTTCTGTAACCCAAGAGCATGAAACTGCTGGCCAACCACATTCAGCGCCACGCCAATCGCATTCCTGTCGTTGAGTTTGTAAGATACCGCGGGCGAGAGAAACATCTGTTGGACATCCACGCCGGCGTTGGTTGTGCCCAGTAGCAGGATCGGACTCGTGTAAGTAGTGTCCATTCCCCCGTTGCCGTAAATCGCCACGCCCAGCGCTAACCGGTCGGAAACAAGATGGCTGAAACCAATCTCGGGAATGTAGTAGTTCTTGTTGCCGCTGCCGTCATAAACACCGTTTACATCGGGATAGCCGGGCGGAAGCTGATTCCCCACGATCGTCGCGCCGCGAATCGGCCGGAACAGCGTGATCCCAAAGTCGAGCCGGTCGCCAACATATACCAGTCCAGCCGGGTTGATCGCCGCCGCGAACGTATCCATCGGGAGCGCGGCCCCCGCGCCGCCGCGGCCCTGCTGGATCATGCCGAATCCGTTCTGAAAATATCCGTCGGTCGCCAGCGCGGCCCCCGCGCACGTAAATCCCAGCAACGCGGCCCGCGCACACCACGGCATCGCTCTCCTCATTCGTCGATTTGCCCCTTTCGCCTTCCCGTCCATCTCTTCCTAACGCAATTCAAACTCCAAACAAGCTGTGCGCGGCCGCTTCCGGCCTCCCGCATCGCTGTAACATCGTAGACAGAGAGACTTACATTGAGCCCCGCCAAACCCCGCAACCCCCGAAGCAAAGGGAGCCTGGATCCACTGACCGAGGCCGCACTCGTCGGAGTGACCAAGGCGCTATCCTCCATCGGGCGCGGCTTCCTATGTCTCGATCCGCGCTTTCAGATCGTCCACGCCTCGGCTCTGCTCGACAAAGTGCTCGGCCCCGAAATCGCAAAGCGCCTTCCCGGCCACGGAATCGAGGAGATTTTCGGAGACGATGTCTTCGGACCCGACAGCCCGTTGCGCCAGGCGCTTGGGGCCGGCGAGCGCCGCGAAGGTTGGCGCGCCACGCTCCGCTTTGCCGGCTGCCGGCCATGCCTGTTCTCGCTCACAGCCGCCCCCCTCGACCATGAAAACCCAGCCATCTGTGACCCTCGCATCGCCTATATCGTCGTAATGCGCCCTGCCGCCGACGAGGATGGCCCCGGCATCAGTCCTACGTTCTTCTCCGGCGCCATCGCCAGCTCCGCCGCCATGCTCCGCATCTTCCGCCTCATCGAAAACCTGCGCGACAGCAACGCCACCATCCTGATCACCGGAGAAAGCGGCACGGGAAAGGAGGTCATCGCCCGCGCCATCCACGAACACTCCCCGCGCGTCAAAGGCCCCTTCGTCGCCGTCAACTGCGGCGCACTTCCCGCCGAATTGGTGGAAAGCGAACTGTTCGGCCACGCCCGCGGATCGTTCACCGGCGCCGTCCGGGACCGCGTCGGCCGCTTCGAACTCGCCGCCCAGGGCACGCTCTTCCTCGATGAGATCGGCGACCTGCCTCTGCCGGCGCAGGTCAAACTCCTCCGCGTGCTCCAGGAACGCGTGTTTGAACGCGTCGGAGAAAGCAAACCCCGAACCAGCAGCGCCCGCATCGTCGCCGCCACCAACACCAACCCCCACCGCGCCGTCGCCGACGGACGCCTCCGCGAAGACCTGTATTACCGCCTCCGCGTCGTCCCCATCGACATCCCACCCCTCCGCAGCCGCCGCGAAGACATCGAACCTCTCGCCATCCACCTCCTCGCCCGCGCCGCAAGCCAGCGCGGCCTCGTAAAAAGACTCTCTCCCCAAGCCGTTCACGTCCTTCTGGATCACAACTGGCCGGGCAACATCCGCGAACTGTCCAACGCCATCGAATACGCCGTCGCCGTTTCCAACAAGGAAACCATCCTGCCCGAGGATCTACCGCCGGAGATCCTCGCTCCGCCTCCTCTGCCGCCTCCCCCTGCCGCCACGCCGGAACCAGTACCGCCCTCCGTCAACCCGGGTCGCGAACGCCTCCTCGCCGCCCTCGAACGGCATCGCTGGCGCAGAGACCAAACCGCACGCGCACTCGGCCTGAGCCGGACCACGCTCTGGCGCATGATGCGGGAATACGCGCTCATGCAACAATAGGTTTCGCCCTGAAACGATATGTTGCAACAGGGCGTTATATCGGACCCCTGCACCCACCTTCTCCCACCTCCGCCGCAAACGCCCTCGCATCCTTGATACGCTGAAGTTTCACCGCATGAGCCAGAGCTTCGACATAACCCTGCCCGACGGCAGCCACAAATCCGTCCCCCAAGGGACCTCGCCCCTCGATATCGCCCGCCAGATCGGCGAGCGCCTCGCCAACGACGCCATCGTCGCGCGCGTCAACGGCTCCCTCTGGGACCTCACCCGTCCCCTCGAAGCCGACGCCAAAGTCGAGATCCTTACCCCGCGCAATCCCGAAACCCTCGAGGTCTACCGCCACTCCACCGCGCACCTGCTCGCCGCCGCGGTGCTCGAACTCTTTCCCGGCACCCAGCTCGGCATCGGCCCGCCCACCGAAACCGGCTTCTTCTACGACTTCCAGCGCTCCGAACCTTTCAGCGCCGAAGACCTCCAGCGTATCGAAGAACGCATGCGCGAAATCCAGGCCCGCAATCTCCCTTACGAACGCGTCCTCACCCGCAAGGACGACGGCCTGGAAAAATACAAGAGCCTCTGGATGAAGTGCCAGCTCATCCAGGAAAAGGCCGCCGACGTCTTCACCGAATACACCCTCGGCCCCGGCTTCATCGACTTCTGCCGCGGCCCCCACGTCCCCAACACCAGCAAGCTGAAAGCCTTCAAGCTCCTCTCTGTCGCCGGCGCCTACTGGAAAGGTGACGAAAAACAACCCCAACTTCAGCGCATCCACGGCACCGCATTCTTCACACCGAAAGAACTCGCCGAGTACCTCGAACGCCTCGAAGAAGCCCGCAAGCGCGACCACCGCAAGCTCGGCCAGGAACTCGATCTGTTCAGCATTCAGGAACTCGCCGGCCCCGGCCTCATCTTCTTCCATCCCAAAGGCGGCATCGTCCGCCGCACCATCGAGGACTGGATGCGCGAGCAATATCTCCAGCGCGGCTACTCGCTCGTCTACACCCCCCACGTCATGCGCCGCGACCTCTGGAAGACCTCCGGCCACGCCAATTTCTACTCGGAGAATATGTTTACGCCCATGGAGCTCGACGACGCCGAGTACCAGCTCAAGCCGATGAACTGCCCGGGCCACATCCTCATCTATCGCGACCGCCAGCGCAGCTACCGCGATCTCCCCGTCCGCCTCGGCGAACTCGGCACCGTCTACCGGTACGAACGCTCCGGAACCATGCACGGCCTGCTCCGCGTCCGCGGCTTCACCCAGGACGACGCCCACATCTTCTGCACCCCGGACCAGATCGAAGGCGAGGTCGTCTCCTGCCTCGAATTCGCCATCGACGTGCTAAAAACCTTCGGCTTCTCCAGCTACGAAGCCGAACTCTCCACCTGGGACAAAGGCGTCAGCGGCAAATACGACGGCGCGCCCGAACTCTGGGAACTCGCCGAAAAAGCCCTCGCCCGCGCGGTCGAAAAGGTCGGCCTCGAAGCCAAGGTCATGGCCGACGAAGCCGCCTTCTACGGCCCGAAAATCGACGTCAAACTCGTCGACGCCCTCGGCCGCAAGTGGCAGCTATCCACCGTCCAGTTCGATTTCACCCTCCCGCGCCGCTTCGAACTCGAATACATCGCCGAGGACGGCCACAAGCACCAGCCGCTCATGGTTCACCGCGCCCTCTACGGCTCGGTCGAGCGTTTCTTCGGCATCCTGCTCGAACACTACGCCGGCGCGTTCCCGGTTTGGCTCGCCCCCGTGCAGGCCGTCGTCCTGCCCATCACCGACAAGCAACTCGACTACGCCCGCCAGGTCCACGAGCGCCTCGTCCAGGCCGGCATCCGCGCCACTCTCGATGACCGCAAGGAAAAGGTGAACCTCAAAATCCGCGAGGCGCAGTTGCAGAAGATTCCCTTCATGCTCGTCGCCGGCGGCCGCGAAGCCGAAAGCGGCACCGTCGCCGTGCGCCACCGCAAACTCGGCGACCAGGGCGCCAAGCCGCTCGACGACGTCATCGCCTCAATCTCGCAGCTCATCCAATCGCGCAGCGTCGCCGGCGAGTAGCTACCCGAGCGAACCAAACACCTGCTCGGTCCACTCTGCGGCCTCTCCGTAGCACGCTCCGAGTTCGTCTTCCTCGAGGCCCAGCGGGCGCAGAAGCCGCGCCACCGGCGCCCAATCGCCCCGCTCGTACGCCCGCGCCAGTGAGTACAGCGTCCCGAGCCTCGACGGCGTCTGACCGTCGCCGATCAGCGTTTCGCTGACATCGGCGCTCAGCCCCAGTCCGCTCACCGTCTCCTCCATCGTCGCGCCCAGCATCCCACCCAGCACCGAAAGCAGCCCCATCAGGAACAACTCCGGCCCCCGCGCGCCCAGCCCCGCCCGCGGCGCCAGCAGCTCGCAATACCGCGCCCGGAGCAGGGACGCGCGAACCGCCGCCTCATTACCCGGCCCCGCCAGTTTCGTCAAACCCACCAGAAACAACCACCGCCGCAACTCCGTCTCACCCAGCAAAACCATCGCCTGGTGCACGCTCTTCACAGGCCCCGATATGGCAAACGAGGCGGAATTGAGATATCGCAGCAGGCGGTGCGTCATCGCCGGATCCGCCCGCAGCGTCTTCTCCAGCTTCGCGTAATCCAGATCCTCCCGCTCCAGCTCCCGCTCCATCTCCATGAAGGTCGCCTTCATCGGCGCGAACGAGTGGCCGCTCACCACCTCCGGCCGCTCAAAATAGTAGCCCTGGAACAGCGTGTAACCGATGGCCCGCGCAAACTGAAACTCCGCCCGGCTTTCTACCTTCTCCGCCAGCAGACACACCGGCAGGCCCGCGCAGTACCGCGCAATCTCCGCGGCCCGTTCCCGCCCCGCCAGCCGAAGATCCACCTTCACATAGTTCGCTACCTTCGCCATCCGCCCGATCCGCGAACAATCCTCCACATCGTCCAGCGCCACGTCATAGCCGGCGTCACGCAACTCGCGGCATCGCTCAATCACCTCGGCATCCAATGCGACGTCCTCGAGCACTTCGATCACCGTCCGTCCCTTGGGAAGCAGAAACGGCAGCGAGCCGAGCAACAGCCCGCGCGTGAAATTCAC
>JAJYCN010000074.1 GCA_021778335.1 Acidobacteriota bacterium
TGCTGTTGCAGAGCATCGCGAACTCGGTTACGACGAATCATCCGGAAGTGACGCTCATCGTTCTTCTGATCGACGAGCGGCCCGAGGAAGTCACCGACATGCAGCGCTCGGTGCGGGGCGAGGTGATCAGCTCGACGTTCGACGAGCCGGCGTCGCGCCACGTGCAGGTGGCCGAGATGGTGATCGAGAAGGCGAAACGGCTGGTTGAACATAAGCGCGACGTGGTGATTCTTCTCGACTCGATCACGCGTCTGGCGCGAGCCTACAATACGGTTGTGCCGCCATCGGGCAAGGTGCTGTCGGGCGGCGTGGATTCGAACGCGTTGCAACGGCCGAAGCGGTTCTTCGGCGCGGCGCGGAACATCGAAGAAGGCGGCTCGTTGACGATCGTCGCCACGGCGCTGGTCGACACCGGGAGCCGGATGGACGACGTGATCTTTGAGGAATTCAAGGGCACGGGCAACATGGAGATTCACCTGGACCGCAAGCTTGTGGACAAGCGGGTGTTTCCGGCGATCGACATCAACCGCAGCGGTACGCGCAAGGACGAACTGCTGATGCCACGCGAGGAACTGAACCGCGTGTGGGTGCTGAGAAAGGTGCTGAGCCCGCTGTCGCCGGTGGAATCGATTGAGCTTTTGCTGGACAAGCTGGGCAAGACGCGCAGCAACGGCGAGTTTCTTTCCTCGATGAGCGGCTGAGGAGCGAACCGGCGGCCGCGACAGTGTACGCTGAAGCGTGGTACCGCGCGAACGAATTATTCGCGAAGCCGAGGCGGATTTTTCCGTAACGGCCGACGCTCCACGGAACGGGAAGAAGGGCCGCCGGCCCTATCGGTCCGTGGCAGCGATGGCGGGTTTATGTTTTCTCGCGTTGGTCGCCGCGGTTTTCACCTGGCGGCAGAGAGCACAGTTGCCGCCGCCCTCGCCTCCCTCTGACGTTCGCGTCGCGCAGGCGCGGCCCGGCGTGGTGGACTCGACGCTTCGTCTTGCCGGCGTCACTGTGTCGCGGAACTCCGTGACGCTTCGCGCGCCGGAGGGTGCGTCGGTTCCGCTCCTGGCGCCGGAGCCGGCGGCCGGCACGGCGCGCAGGACGCCGCCTGGCGCGGCCGACACCGTAGTTCTCCAGGATGTAGTTCCAGCGGGAACCCTAGTGGCCGACGGACAGATTGTGGCCCGTTTTGAGCGGCGGATCTCACCGGTGCGGCTCGACGCCTACCGGGCCGCGGTGGCTGAGCGCGAAGCCGCGGCGCGGACGGTGAGGGCGGATCTTGAAGCCGCCTCGCGCGCGCGCCTGGAACAACTCACCTCGGCGGAAGCGGCGTTGGACAAGGCCCGCGCGGACATGCGCGCCATCCCTGTTTTGCCGGCTGTGGATGCGGAGCGGACTCGGATCGACTTCGACGAAGCGCAGGCGCGTTATCAGCAGCTTCAAACGGAAGCGCCACTGCGCCGGGCCGCCGAGGAAGCCGACCTGCGCGCGGCCGAACTGGATCTGGAGACCGCGAAGCTGGAGTTGAGGCGGGCCGAACAAAGCGGAGGAACGACCGTCGTGATGGCTCCCGCTTCCGGGGTGGTGCTACTCGGCAACGTGAGCAACGGCGGAGAGCGGCGGCCGATTCGTCCCGGCGACGAGATCCCGGTAGGCCAGGCCTTCTTGCGGGTTGCCGGCTCGAAAGCCACTCGGATTGAAGCCGTCGTGAACGAGGTGGACCTCAGCCGGATCCAGCCGGGCGCGAAGGCCGCGGTGAAGTTTGACGCGTATGCCTCGTTGACGCTGCCAGCGACGGTGGAGTCCATCGGCGGCATTGCAGCCAATGCGGGCGTGAGGGAGGCGCCCGTCTGGCTGAATTTCGACAAAACGGAAGACCGCGTTATCCCGGATCTTTCGGTGAGCTGCGATGTCGAACTCGCACCCGCGGAAGCAAGTGCGACCGTGATTCCGAAGGGAGCGGTATTTCTGGAAGCCCAAGGGAAGCCGTTCGTGTTCGTGAAGACCGCGGGCGGGTGGAGGCGCCGCGCGGTGGAGATCGCGCGTTCTAATGAGATAGAGGCGGCGATCTCGCGCGGTTTGAACAAGGGGGATGTGGTCGCGCTCGACCGGCCCTTCGAGATGAAGCGGTAGCTTATGGAAGTTGTTGCTATTTCCCCTCGCGGGACCATGAGCCGCAGACGATGGGCGCTCCGAGGCAGCGTCGCGCTCGCGGGACTGGCGGGTTTGCTGGCAGCCTACCATTACGGTTCGGACCTAGCCAATGTCAGTGTTCCCGTGGCGGAAGCCAGGGAAGCGAACCTGGTGATATCGACCAGCGCGCGAGGGGTGGTGGAGGATACGCAGCCGGTTGTGATGAGCGCGCCTGAAGGGGCGAGGCCGACCATCGCCGCGATTGCCACGCCGGAACAGAGAGTGCGCAAGGGCGACGTGGTCGTCGAGTTTGAAGACGAAGGGCTGGAACGGGGGGCTTCGCCGACCATGCGCGCGCCGGTGGACGGAGTGGTTCGCCTCCTGCCGAATCCCGCACGCGCCGCCGGCGCGAACCCGGCCGGGTTCGCGCCCGGCGATGCCGTGTTTCCGGGCATGCCGATTCTCCAGATCGACCGGGGGCTGGGCCCCTCCGCCGTGTTGGAACTCGAAGATGTCGACCGTGCCCAAGTGAGTGTGAACCAAGCCGCGACGGTTCGGCTCGATGCACTTCCCGACCGAACGTTTGCGGGGCGCGTAAAGAGCGTGAGCGCGTTTGCCGGACCGGACCACCGGTTCGCGGTGAGGGTATCGCTCGAAGAGAGGGACCCGCGGCTGCGCCCGGGCATGCTCGCGTCGATCGCGATCACCGTGCGAACGGTCCCACGCCAGTTGCTTATCCCGGCCCGCGCCGTATTCGCTTCGGATGGAGAACCCGTGGTTTACGTGCAGCGGGGCCATGAGTTCGAACCGCACGCTATTGTGCCCGGACTGCGGAACGACGTGGACGTGGCTGTCGTTCAAGGTTTGCGTAAAGGCGACCTGGTGGCGATCGAGAATCCCTCGGACAAGGTGCATCGCCGATGAGCGCCCGGACGTTTTTCCTCTCGCTCGAGGCTGCGCTCGTCCTTGCCGCTCTTTGGGTTGCGTGGGCGGCGTGGCGGTTTCTGCCGTCCGTCGAGGAGCGGGTTCCCGTGGCGGCCGTGCGGCAGGGGGCGGTGACGCTCGAATGGCTCGCACAGGGCGAACTGCGGGCGGTCCACACCGATGTGCTTCGCGTGCCCGGAGCGAAGGGCCGGCTTCGGATCGCGAGGCTGGCGCCGGCCGGGTCTTTCGCGGCCGCCGGCGACTTGATCGCCGAGTTTGACGCCTCCGAGGCGCAGGCCGGAATCGAGGAGCGGCAGATTGAAACGGAGAGGCTTGCGGCGCAGATCTCGAAAGCTCGAGCGGAGCTGGCGCTGGATGAGAGCGAGGACCAGGCCCGGCTGCTGCACGCACGGTTTGCCGTACGGCGCGCGGAATTGGACGTCAAGCGCAACGAGCTATTGCCCCCGGCGGAGGCCCTGCGAAATACGCGGGCCCTTGAGGATGCGCGCGGACGCCTCGATGAGCTCGAATCCGGCAACCAGAACCGGCGCGGCCGCGACGTGGCGGAACTGGTGCTTCTGCGCAGCCGGGCGGCCGAGAGCCAACGGGAGCTGGAGCAGGACCGGCGTGGTTTGGCCGGTCTCAAGATTGTGGCGCCTCATGCCGGATGGGTGGCGCTGGCGCGTGGCGTGGGCGATTCGCCGGCCCAGAGTGCGGCCGCGCCATCGGTGCATGCCGGCGACGAGTTGGATGCCGGGGCGGCGGTGGCGGAGATTCGCGATCCCTCCCGGCTGGAACTGAGCACATGGGCCAATGACAGCGACGATACGCGCCTGCAGATCGGGCAGACGGCCAAGGTGTGGCTCGATGCGTGGCCGGACCGTCCTTTGCGGGGCGAAGTCACCGGTGTGACAAGAGACGCGGGCGATGCGCAATCGTCCGGCTTGCCCGGACGCCATGAGGTGACCATTCGTCTCGACATGCTGGACGTGTTCAAGGCCGCCGGGATTCCCGCCGATCAGGCGGCGGCAGTCGAGGCGGGCCGGGCAACCGAGGCGCGGGCCGCGTCCGCGTTCGCCCAAGTTCCCGCTCCGGGGTCAGCCTGGACGCGGCTGCCTCGGCCCGGCACGCTTGGCCGTGTGGAAGTGCTCACCGGTACTTATTCCGATTCGCTGTCGGTGCCGCGCGCGAGTGTGTTCAACTCGGCCGGTGCGTCGTTTGTCTGGGTCCGGCGTTCGGGCCGTTTCGTCCGACAACCTGTCGCGACGCTTCATGGCGATAACGCCTGGATCGTGGTTGCGGGAAATCTCCGCGCCGGTGAACAGGTTGCTTTTACGACGCCGCCTCGGCGGAGGCTTCTGCCTTGACGAGGATTGCCGGGTACTGGCAGGAGTTATCGATCGGGCTCTCGGTGCTCCTCGGGCGGAAGCTTCGAGCCGCCTTTACGATCTTCGGTCTTGCGCTCGGCGTGGGGGCGATCATGGTTCTGCTGGCGGCAGGGGGATCAAGGAGTGCGGAGCGCCTGGCGGAGTCTCTGGGCCAGGACAACGTTCTCATCGAGTCGAGGGCGCCGGACGGGTTCACGCTGAGCGATGTGCGGGCAATCGGCGAGCAACTGCCGGGAATCGCGGCGCTCGCTCCCGCGCGCATTCTCGTTCCGATGGACACGTTCCCCAAGCCGTCCCGTGACGTGCCGCTGCTGGCCGGAGTCTCACCCGCCTTTGCCTCGGTATTCGACGTCCGGCTTGCCGAAGGGCGTTTTTTCGATGGCGAAGACGACCGGATCGCGGCCCCGGTCTGCGTGCTCGGCGAAGTTGCGAAGTTGAGCTTGCTCGGTTTCGAAGCGGCGGTGGGAAAATACATCAAGATAAACGGTGTCTGGCTCCGTGTCATCGGCGTGCTGAAGACTCAGCCGCGGCTGCCGGCCGAATTGAATGGCTTTCAACTCGCCGATCGCGGCCGGCTGATCCTGATGCCGTTGAAGTCTTTCGAGCGGCGGATGGAGCCGGCGCCGGCCGTCGATCAGATCGATGGGATCGCCGTGCGTGTCGCCTCCGGCAGCGATCCGGGCGTCGCCGCGGCGGCTGTTCATGCCATTCTGAGCGGCTCGCGTCCCGGCATGGAGGACATCCGCATGGCCGCGCCCGGCGGTCTGATCGAGCAGCAGCGCCGGAGGCGGGTGCCGTTTCTCTTAGTCACCGTAGGGGTGTCGATCCTCTCGCTTTTGTTGGGTGGATTGGGCATCATGAACATGATGTTCACCGCGATTCTCGAGCGCACCACGGAGATTGGCGTCCGCCGCGCCTTTGGCGCCCGGCAGGTGGATATCGCCCGTCAGTTTCTCGCGGAAGCGGCGTCTGTTGCGGCGATCGGCGGGCTGGCCGGACTGCTACTGGGCGCGGCCCTGTGTAGCGCCGTCGAAAGGGCCACGGGCTGGCTGGTGACGGCCAGTTGGCTGGACCTCGTTGCCGCCTTCGGCATCAGCCTCGCGGCGGCTGTCGCGTTCGCCCTGCAACCGGCCCGGCAGGCGTCGATGGTCAGTCCGGTGGAGGCGATGCGGGCGAAGTAAGCGGCGCCCCGAATCCATACAAGCATGGGCAAGATTCGCATTCTGAGCGATCAGATCGCCAACAAGATCGCGGCCGGGGAGGTGGTCGAACGGCCGGCTTCGGCCGTCAAGGAGCTTCTGGAAAATTCGATGGATGCGGGCGCGACGACCATCCGCATCGACGTCGAGGCCGGAGGCCGGCGGCTCATCCGCATCGCCGACGACGGTTGCGGAATGCTTCGCGACGACGCGCTGCTTGCATTTGAGCGTCACGCCACCAGCAAGCTCAGCGACGCGAAGGACCTGATGTCGATTGCCACGCTCGGCTTCCGCGGCGAGGCGCTGCCTTCGATTGCTTCCGTATCCAGGCTCGTGCTGGAGACGCGGGCGGACGGCGACTCTACCGGAACGCGAGTGGAAATCGCGGGAGGACGCCTGCTCCGGTGCGACGATGTGCCGGCGCTGCGCGGAACATCCATCGAGGTCGCGGATCTTTTCTTCAATGTCCCCGCCCGGAAGAAGTTTCTCCGGTCGGAGCAGACGGAGTTGGCGCACATTGCTTCGCTTGTGACCCACTACGGACTTGCGCATCCGGAAAAGGCATTCGTATTGAATCACGGCCGATCCGAGCTGCTCGACCTGACGCCGGTTGAAACGCCGCGGGAACGCGTTTACCAGGTCTTCGGGAGCCGGATGCTCGAAGACCTGATCGAGTTGGAACCGGCGGAACGAACGCTCGAAGCGGCTTCCGGCGAGGTCAAGCCGCCGCGATTCCGCGTGCGCGGCTTCGTCTCGGTCCCAAGCGTCCAGAAGCTCAACAGGAACTCGATCTATCTGTTCGTCAACGGCCGGCTGATCCGCGACCGGCTGCTACTTCATGCTCTTTCGGCGGCCTATTACAACCTGATGCCGCCGGCCTGCTTTCCGGTGGCGCTGTTGTTTGTCGACTGCGATTTCGAGGAAGTGGACGTCAACGTTCATCCGGCGAAAACGGAGGTGCGCTTCCGTCACGGCTCGTTTGTGCACGATCTTGTTCGCGACGCCGTGCGGGAGGCGTTGATCGCCGCTAAGCCGGCGGCCGCCATGCCGCTGCCGCCGAGGCCGCCGCAGCCGGGCGAAGGGCTGCCCTATTCGGAGTTCAGCCAAAGAATGGAGTCCGGCGCCTACGCCGCGCCGGAGCGGGCTCCGGGGTCTGAAAGCGCGCCGGAGCGGGCTGTGCCGGGCTTCGACCTCCGGCCTCAGCAGGCGCCGCCGCCGCGTCTGGAGTTCGAACGTCCGGCCCCGAGGCTTGACCTCGATCCCAAGCCCGTCCTCCATGGCGCTCCCGACTCGCACGGCCTGCTGCCCGATGGATTGCCTTTAGCCGACGCATCGCTCGCCTCGCTGGCGGACCTTCACCCTCTCGGCCAACTTCACGACAGCTTCATCATCGCCGCCGGCCGCGACGGCCTGTGGATCATCGACCAGCATGTGGCGCACGAGCGCATACTCTTCGAGCAGGTGCTGGATCAGCAAGCCGGGGGCCGGGCTCTAAGTCAGAGGCTGCTGATGCCGATCGTCGTTCGCCTGACGCCGCCGCAGCAGATCGAATTTGCGCGTATTGCCGGGGAGATGGAGCGTTCCGGATTTGAATGCGAGCCGTTCGGCAACCGCACGTTGGCGATCCAGGCGGTGCCGGCGGGCGTGAGTCCCGCGGACGCCGAGTCGCTGGTATCTGAAATTCTGGACGTGTCCGAGCAGGAGCTGCGGCAGGCGTCCGCCGAGGATCTGCGCCGCGGCATGGCGGCTTCCATCGCCTGCCGGGCGGCGATCAAGATCAACACGCGGCTCGATGCGGCGAAAATCGACTGGCTGCTGCGCCAACTCGCGGCCACCAGTTGTCCGATGAGCTGCCCTCATGGGCGCCCGATCGCGCTGCGTTACACGACGCGGGAGATCCTGCGCAGCTTCCACCGGATCTGAGGAGAAGCGCTCACTCCCACTCGATGGTGCCGGGGGGTTTGTGCGTGAGGTCGTGAAATACCGCGGCGATGCCCGGCAGCGCGAGCAGGCTTTGGCAGAAAGCCGTCATCAGCGGCGCGGGAATCGAGACGGATTCGGCGGTCATGCCGTCAACCGAATGCACGGGGCGAAGAACGATGGAGTCCGGCCGGTCCGCGGCGCCGATCGGAATCAGGATGACGGGGAATTGCCAGATGCCGCCGTCGAAGTCCTGTCCGGCAGCGAGCCGGCGAACCACGGCGTCGGCGGCCCGAAGCCGGTCCAGCCGGTCTTTTGTCACGGTTCCGCGCGTCCGGCGCAGCGTTTCCGGCGCCGCGCCACCCCCACGGACGATCACGCGGTTCACGCGCACTTCGCGGTTCACGAGTGTTGTCGCGCGCTCGTGCAGACCCGGATCGCCCGGCGCGCCGTCGACGAGCAGCACCTGCCGGTAGCTTCGCGAATCTCCCTGGACGCCGACGGAGCGGACGGGAAGAATCCAGCCGTCCCCAACGCGCTCAACCGGCGCTTCGCTTTCCGAGCATAGGCAACGAATCGCCAGGCCGGGCCCCGGGAACGGATGGCGGTCGAGAAATTCGCGCGGGATTCCTAACTCGCCGCCGGCCTGGCGGACTTCGTCTTTGTAGAACGAGGAGAGCGGCTCGACGATGCGGCCCTCGTCGATGAGCATCTGAATGCCGGCGACGCGGTTGTGATGGGTCTTGATGACATCGGCCTTTGCGGCGCCGCCGCTTTCAATCGTGTCGGGATAGATCGTCCCCTGGCCGAGAATCCACCGCCCGCTCAGGAAATCGCCGCCGCTGAGGATTCGCTCCTGCACGGCGACAAACTCTTCGCCGATGCGTTTCCGTTTCTCTTCCGGTTCGATTACGCCTTCGAGCGCGCCGAGGAAGCGGGCGCGTGCGTCTTCGACGTGAAACTGCGCCGCGCCGAGTTTAGCGAAGACATTTTCTACGAATTCTGTTTCCCCCTCGCGCATCAGGCCGGTGTCGACGTAGACGCCGTAGACGCGCTCCGGGCCGAGCGCGCGCAAACACAGGGTGAAGGCGACGGTGGAATCCACGCCGCCGCTCACGAAGAAGAAGACATTCCGGTCCCCGGCGAAACGGCGGATATCGGCTTCGATCTCGAGCACGCGGCCGCGGGGGTCCCAGTCCCGTTCGCATCCGCAGATCCGGAAAAGGAAGTTCGCGTAGATCTCCTTGCCGTGCTCGGTGTGGACGACCTCGGGATGGAACTGGAGGCCGAACAGCGGCAGCGTGGTGTGCGCCATGGCGGCGACCGGGCATTCCGTTGTGGCCGCGATAGAGATGAAATCCGGCGGCGGGGCCTCGACACGGTCGCGATGACTCATCCACACGCGGGTTTCGCCGTTAAGCCCGGCAAGAAGCGGATGCGACCCGGCGGTCCGCAGCACGGCCATTCCGTACTCGCCCTGCTCCCCGCGGATGACTTCGCCGCCTAACTCGTGCGCCATGAGCTGCAGTCCGTAGCAGATGCCGAGCACGGCGGCGCCGGGAAGATGAAGAATCCGCGGGTCGATGCGCGGGCTGCCGGCTTCGTATACGCTGGCCGGGCCGCCGGAGATCACAATTCCCTTTCGTCCGCGCAACTCGCCGGCCGAAGTGTCGCTTGCGCGCACTTCGGCCGAAACGCCGAGTTCGCGAATCTTCCGCGCGATGAGATGACAATACTGGCCGCCGGCGTCCAGTACCGTAATCTGCGGCGCCTTACGTTCCTGGGTCATTCGCCGGCTAGGTTCACCGCTCTATCGCGGCGCCGTCCAGACGCTGAACCATCAGCTTCTTCGAGCGCTCGAGCAAGGCCTTGGCCTGCGACATCGCTTCGGATGCCTGGATCACCATCGGATCGGTTTCGGCCGCCACCTTCTGCGACGCCTCATAGCTGAAGGCCGTGATGTACATCTCCCGCTTCAACTGATCCTTGATCCACTGTACGTTCTCCGTCCAGTCGGCCTCGGTGAAGCCGATCTTCTGCTTCAGCAGAAAATCGTGGAATTGGTTCAGCACGTCGTTGTCGGGCGACCATCCGGCAGGCAGTTTTGCCGAGCGGCCGCCGAAATAACTCGCGGAGAAATTGAAGAACGCGTACTTCCGGAAAAGCAGATCGGTCTGGAACTTGCTCAACTTCGGCGTCGGGATCTTCTCATCGGGGGTGATGCCGCCGCCGCCGTAAACGGTCCGGCCGCTATCGGTCATCTTCACGTCGGTGGGATGGCTCGGCTCAACGTGCTTGCCGTAGAAATAATCGAGGAACGAGATATTCGAGTAGTCGCGTTGAATCAGGCGTCCGCTCGGGGTGTAGTAATGCGCGGTGGTCAAGGCGAGGCCGGTGCCATAGTTCAGCGGGTATACCGTCTGAACCAGTCCTTTGCCGAAGGTGATTTCGCCGACGATCCAACCGCGGTCATGATCCTGCAGGGCGCCGCTGACGATCTCGGCGGCCGAAGCGGTGTAGCTATTCACCATCACGACGATCGGATAGCTTTCGCCGTACGGGCTTCCTTTAGCGAAATACGGCTTCTCCGGAGAGTTCCGGCCACGGTGTGAGACGACGAGTTCGTTCCGGCGGAGAAAATGTCCGGCCACGCCCACGCCCTCGTTCAGCAAGCCGCCGGGATTGCCGCGCAGGTCGATGATGAGGCCCTTGATGGTGTCCTCGCCCAGCTTTTCAAACTGCTGGTCCATTTCCTGGCTGGTTGTTTCGTTGAACGAGGTGATCGCCATGTAGGCGATACCGGGCTTCAGCCAGAAGGCTTCCTCGACGCTGTTGCGCTTGATTTCGTCGCGGATCACGGTGAAACTCAGCGGCTTGTCAACGCCGTCGCGGCCGACCGAAATGGCGACCTTGGTGCCCTTCGGCCCTTTCAGCAGGTCGGCGATTTCCGAGGTGCTCAGGTTATCGGTCCGCTTATCGTTGACTTCCAGGATCACGTCGCCCGGACGCAAGCCGGCGCGGTAGGCCGGTCCGCCGCCGAATGGGGCGATGACGATGGTTTTTCCGTCCCGCGGGCCGACCTGCATGCCGACGCCGTAATAATGGCCGCGCTGATCCTCGCGCAGCGACTGAAAGTCCTTGGGATCAAAGAACGTCGAGTGGGGATCCAGAGTGCGGAGCATGCCCGGGATCGCGCCCTTATAGATGGCTTTGTCCGGGCTGAGCGCGTCGGAGAAGTTCGCCTCGACGGCGCCGTATACGCGCGAGAAAGATTCCAGGTTTGCTTTGACGTCGTCGGCCGACCCGGACGCCGCGACGGCTGTCGTCTCCGGCCCAAGCAACCCGCCGAGCAGAGCGGAGCCCAGCACGACTGCCGAGGCAAGGGCGAAAGAGCGGCTGCTGTTCCCCATACATTGATTATACGGGCTTCAAGTGCCTGCCGAATTCTGCCCTCCCGATCCGCGAGAGTTTCCTGCTAGCGGCGAAGCCGTTACACTGTACCCATGGGCGCCGGTCTCACGGTCCAATCTCACGATTCGGACGGCATCCTCATACTCGAACTCAGCGGCCGTCTCGTCGCCGGCGGGCCGGCGAACGTCCTGCGCGAAGCCATCGACGAGCAGATCCGCCGGGGACGCAAGCAGATGGTGATGAACCTTGCCCAGGTGGACTTCATCGATAGCACGGGCCTCGGCGCGCTCGTCATTTGTTTCACGACGCTGCGCAGGGCCGGAGGAGCGCTCAAACTGATTGGCCTGAACCGCCGCAACATCGAACTCCTCGTTCTGACGAAGCTTTCGACGGTATTCGAGGTGTTTCAGGACCAACAGGACGCCGTGAACAGCTTCTACCCGGAGCGGGAGATCCGGCGTTTCGACATCCTCGAGTTCGTTCAGGAGAATAAGGGGCAGACCGAACCATGAAGAAACTGCCCGCGGCCGGATCCCCGGCGCCCCCGTTTCGTCTGGAGGCGCTGGATGGGAGGAGCTACTCGCTTGCCGAGTTGGCCGAGCATTCGCCCGTGGCGCTTATCTTCTTCAAAGTGTCGTGCCCGGTTTGCCAGTTTACGCTGCCGTTTTTGGAACGGATGGCCGCGTCGAGCAGCCTCCGCGTAGTGGCAATTTCTCAGGATGACGCCAAAGCCACGCGGGCCTTCCACGAACGCTTCGGCATTACGTTTTTGACTTTGCTCGACGACGCCGCCGGGGGCTATGCGGTCAGCAATCAGTACGGCATTGCATCTGTGCCGACGGTGTTTCTCGTAGATTCGAGTCTAAACGTCGCGTTGGCGGGAAGCGGTTTTTCCAAGGCGGATCTGGACGAACTCGGGCGCAGGGCGGGCATTCCGCCGTTCCGGCCGGGAGAATCCGTGCCGGTTCACAAGCCCGGTTGAGGCTCAAAAAACTGAGGCTCCCGGCGGGAGCCCCGCTCATTCCGACAGGGCCTGGTCAAGGTCCGCGATGATGTCGTCCACGGCCTCGATGCCCAGGCAAAGCCGGACCAGGCCATCGCCGATGCCGAGCCGCGCGCGTTGTTTCGGCGCGAGGTCGCGGTGCGAAGCGATGGCCGGGTAGAGGGCGAGGGTATGCACGTCGCCCAAGGACGTGCCGCGCACGACCAGCTTCAGCCGGTCCATGAAACGGAACACTTGCTCCCGGCCGGCGCCGGCGATGGAGAAACTTACCAGCGCGCCGCGCAACCCTTGCGGCAGCAGTCTGCGGATGGTGGCCGCGTCGGGGTGCGCCGGGTCGCCGCAGTAGTGAACTTTCTCGATTCCCGGATGCGCCTGGAGCCACGCCGCGACACGGCACGCGTTGGCGCACTGGCGTTCCATCCGGAGGGGGAAGGTCTTGATGCCGCGCATGGTGAGGTAGCTCTCGAACGGGCCGAGAACGGGCCCGGTGATGCGGCTCAGCGCGGTGAGACCTGGCAGGCCATCGGCATCGGAGATCACGGCGCCGCCGAGGACGTCGCCGTGGCCGGCCAGAAACTTCGTGACGCTGTGCACCGAGTATGTCGCGCCCAACTCGAGCGGGCGCGCCAGCATGGGCGTGGCGAACGTGTTGTCGACCACGAGCAGCGCGCCTTGCTCGCGCGCGGCCACGGCAATCCGGTCGATCTCGCCCACGCGCAGCAACGGATTCGAGATTGTCTCCATCGTCACGCAGGCGTAGCGGCGGTAAGCCAGCTTCGCCCGCACCGTGTCGAAATCGCAGATGTCGACGAAATCGGACTCGACGCCCATGGGCTCGAACACCTTGGTGAGCAAGCTGAGGGTCGCGCCGTAGAGGGCGTTGGCGGCCAGAATGGCCTTCGGACGGTCCATCAGCGCGGCTTGCAGCGCGAGTTCCATAGCCATCATGCCGGAGGAACAGGCCACCGCTCCGGCGCCGCCTTCGAGGTTGGCGAGAGTTTCTTCGAGGGCGGAACGCGTCGGATTTTCATACCGCGCGTAGGAGTATCCTTCTTCCTCGTGGCCCAACACGCGGTCGAGCTTCGCCGTGTCGGCATAGAGAAAGCTTGACGAGGCGTAGATGGGCGTAGTGACGGGCACGAATGCGTCGCGGTTGGCGGGCTGTTTGCGGTCGCCCGCGTGCACGGCGCGCGTTTCCAGCTTCATTTTCTTTTCCATCGAACTCCGTCCTTGGTGTCTTCGAGAATCACGCCGGTTTCGAGAAGCGCCGCGCGGATCGAATCGGCGCGCTCAAAATCCCGCGCCTTCTTCGCCTGAGTGCGTTCGGCGATGCGCTTCTCGATCTCCGCATCGGAGAGGCCGCCTTCCGAGGTGGGACGAAGCACGTCGAAAACCGAGTCGAAACGGTCGAGCAAGGCGAGCGCTTCGGTGGCGTTGCCACTCAGGAAGGCCGCGGCATCGAGGGCCGAGTTCGCATCACGGACGTATTCGAAGATTGCGCCGAGCGCGGCCGCGCTGTTGAGGTCGTCGTCGAGGGCGGCGTCGAAGGCTTTCCGCGCCTCCGCGGTGCGGCTCGTCATCGCTTCGTCGCGTCCGTCGCCGAGCCGGTCCGTCTTCAGCCGGAGCGCGAAGCCGCGGAGGCGCGCTATCGAGGTTGCGGCGGCTTTCAGCCCGTCCATGGTGAAGTTCAGTTTCTGGCGGTAGGGAACCGACAGCAGCAGATAGCGGATGGTCTCCGGCGCGTGACCCATCGCTTCCAACTCGCGGAGCGTGTAGAAGTTGCCGGCCGATTTCGACATCTTCTTCGACTCGACGAACAGGTGCTCGCTGTGCACCCAGAAGCGGGCGAATGGTTTTCCGGTGACCGCCTCGGACTGCGCGATCTCGTTTTCGTGGTGGGGGAAAACCAGGTCGATTCCGCCGGCGTGGATATCGAGAGTCTCGCCCAGGTACTTCATGGCCATGGCGGAGCACTCGATGTGCCAGCCGGGGCGGCCATTCCCTACGCAGGTGTCCCAGGACGGCTCGCCGCTTTTGGCCGCCTTCCAGAGCACGAAGTCCCGCGCGTCGTCCTTTTCGTATTCATCGACATCGACGCGGGCGCCGGGCCGAATGCCGCCGAAGTCGCTGTGCGACAGCTTGCCGTAGCCGGGGAAGTTCGAGATCCGGTAATAGACGGAGCCGTCGCTAGTGTATGTGTAACCTTTCGCGCTGAGCTGCCCGATCAAACCCGCCATCTCGCGAATGTGATCGGTGGCCTTGGCGATCCGTTCGGGCCGCTCGAGGCGCAGGCGCGCGGCGTCTTCGAGAAACGCTTTGGTATAACCGTCCGTGTATTCGAAGATCGTTTTCCCCTCGGCCGCGGCGTTGCGGATGATTTTGTCTTCCACGTCGGTGATATTCATCACGTGGTCGAGTTGCCAGCCGTGCGAGCGAAGCCAGCGCCGCAGCAGGTCCTGAAACGTGAACGTGCGCAGGTTGCCGATGTGCGCGTAGTTGTAAACCGTCGGGCCGCACGTGTACATACGCACGGTGTGGCCGTCGGAGGGGGTAAAGTCGTCGACGCGCTGCGTGAGCGTGTTAAATAGATGCAAAGCCATGCCGGTGAAACTATCATCGTATCGCGGATGTCTTGGCGCGCCGCCGCCGTCCTGCCGGAAACTCCGCGTGATACTATAGAGAAGTCCTTCCGAAGTTAGCCGCTCCATCCGGACGGCAAAGTTTCGAAATCGTAAAATCACGGGAGTTAGCCGCTAGTTCTTTATGCCAACGCAGCCGAAAAAGGTTCTGGCCGTGGTGGACGATCTGATGTTCACCGTAAAGATCAACGACGCCGCGAAGCGGAATGGCCTCGAGGCGGTTTTCCTCAAGTCGGCGGAGGATGTCGTCGCGCAGGCGAAAGAGAAGCCGCTGATGCTCATCGTGGACCTCAACTCGAACTCCGTCGATACGGTTGAGCTCATCCATACCCTGCGCACGAATGAGGAAACGCGCCGCGTGAACATCCTCGGATTTCTTTCCCATCTTCACGGCGAGTTGAAACAGAAAGCGCAGGAGGCCGGCGCGACTCTGGTGATGACGCGGTCGGCGTTTTCCACGAACCTGCTTCAAATTCTGAAGCGCCACACGGGAAATCTGTAGAGCGCGCCGGGCGCGTTACTGGCCGACGAGCCGCTGGACCGCCTCGAGTTCCTTACCCGCCTCGGACCATTTTCCTGCCGCGACGAGCTGGCGATAGCGCTCGAGGTGCTGGCGGATTTCGGCGATACGCGGGTCGGGCCCGGTGGACGGCGCGGGCGGGGCGCCGGCCTGCGCGGGAGTACCGGGAGCGGCTTCCGGCGGAGGCGCCTGTTCGCCCATCTGCTGCGCCAACTGAGCCAGCGCTTCGTCGTAGGTGTCCCGGTAGATCAGCGTATTGCCCATGATGATCACCACTTTCTTCAACTGGGGCATCTTCGCCTGCGCGGCCTGGATGTAAATCGTCTCGACGTAAAGGATCGTGTTGCCGGCGGGAAGCACCAGCATCTGCCCATGGAGCACCTGGGAGCCTTGCTGATTCCAAAGTGTCAGGTCCTTGGAGATGTTCTGGTCCTGATTGATTAACGCTTCCACCTGGCGCGGTCCGTAGAAGATCTGCTGGCGGGGGAGTTCCAGGAACTGCATCTCGCCGAGGTGCTCCCCATCGCAGCGCGCCATCATTAGTCCGATCAGATTCTCACGGTCGCGCGGCGTGAACGGCAGCATCAGAAGGAACTCCGCCTGGCTCTCGCCGGGCAGCGACGCGACGACATAGTTCGGCGCGACAAACTGCGCCTGGTTGTCGCCGCCGGTATCCTTGGCGATGTCCCAGGCGTCCGAGCGGCTATAGAAAATCTCCGGGTCGCGCACGTGATACATCCGGTAAATTTCGGCCTGCAGCCGGAACATTTGCTCCGGATAGCGCGCGTGCCGCCGCAGATCGGGGGGCATCCTGGACGCGGGCTCGAACAAAGCGGGGAATAAGTTGCGGTAGGCGCGGAGCAGCGGGTCGTCTTCGTCGAAAACGTAGAGGTGCGCCGCGCCGTCGTAGGCGTCGACCGTGGCTTTCACGGAGTTGCGAATGTAATTCACGCCGCCTACGCCGTCCAGCGTCACCTCCTTCGAGTAGGGATGCGCGTCGGAGGTCATGTAGCCGTCGACCATCCAGACGAGCTTGCCGGCGCCGGTGATTACAAGATAGGGGTCGCTGTCCCAGGCGATGAACCCCGCCAGCGTGTTCAGGCGGTTCGCGACGCCGCGGCGGATCATCATCCGGCTTTCCGGCGTGAGGTAACTGGTGAGCAGGATATTCCAGTCCGCCTCGGCCAACGAAGCCGCCAAGCGCATTCCGAACGAAGAAACCGGAATGCCGCCGGCGCCGGAGTAGCGGGTATGCACCACGTTGTTGCCTACCGGGTAGTTGAATTCGGGTTGCGCCGTGCGGACGAAGACCGGCTCGTGAACCGACTCGCCGTAATAGATCTCCGGGCGCGTTAATTTGAGCCCGCTCACGCTCACCACGGGGGGAGCGTCCTTGATGAACAACACGGGGGAACCGTCGGGCGCGATGCTCTTGGCTTCGGCCATCACGAGGCCGTAGCCGTGCGTGTAGATGAACGCCGGGTTGATCCATTGGTTGGCGGCTTCGCCAAGGGCGCCGACGTCGATTTCGCGCGGCGTCAGAAGCACCTGGCGCAGTTGGCCGTCGAGCGTGTAGCGGTCCGCATCGATGGACGTGTAGACGTAGGGCCGCAAGGGCTGCAACTGTGTCACGGCGGCGTGAAAGGCCCGCCAGTCCCAGAGACGGACGTTGTCGAGCAGCGGCTTATTCGCAGCCAGGTCGATCTTGGCCTCGGTGCGGGCGTCGAACGTCACGTCCTTCGCCTTCCGGTTCAAGCCGAAGGCTGTCCGGGTCGCGTCGATGTGCCGCTGAATGTAGGGGCGTTCGATCGACACCTCGCTCGGCTTCACATAAGTCTGCGAAACAATGCCCGGCACCACGGCGCGCAGCAGTAATGCCGCGGGAAACAGCAGCAGCCAACGGAAACGGCCCATCAGCAGGCCCGCCGCGCCGATCAGGCAGGTTGCCGCCAGCACCCAGAGCAGCGGCAGAACCACATTTGAGTCCACGTAGTCCATGCCGGTGAGGAAAGCATGGGTGGACAGCAGGAGCCCGTAGCGGTCGAGCGAATAGCGGATTGCCAGAAAGACCAGATAAGCCGCGCCGCAGCTACGCAGGAATCGGGAGGAGAGCGCGTCCGCCCAATGTATGCTCGACAGGTCGATCACCCCGCCGCGCCACATTAACGGCAGTGATGAACCCAGGCGCCACAAGCGCGATGTCAGCCAGTAGATGAGCGCCGACAGCAGAGCAACGCCCTCGGCGAGCGTGAGCGCCATCGAATAGAAGGGCAGCTCAAACAGGTAAAAGGCCAACGGATTGCCGAACGCCGGGTCCTTCCATTCGGCGGCTCCGCCGGCGAGGCCGCGGCCGCCGAAGTATCGCACGGCGGTCCAGGAGTCCATCGTCGCAAGCGCCGTGATTGCGGCCACGGCCAGCAGGGCCACGGAGATAATTTTGGCGTAAAGCGGATGCCGGCCCATGCGATCTCCGGCCGACTTCATCCCGGCCATGTGGGCGGCGAAAAAGGCGATGTAGGCGACGATCGTCGCGACAACGATGGGGACGGTCCCGTAGATCAGGGTGTTGAACCAGGTGGAGATCTGACCCATCTCGCGCCACCACTCGAAGTCGATCAGGTATCCGGCGGCGGTTCGGGCAAAAATCGCCGCCAGGATCACCAAGGCCACCAGAAGAGGCAGCAGGCGCCGGCGTTTGTGAGCGGTCGCGATTTGTGGGAAGGGCAAGGGGATGTCCTTCTGAAGTCTACTCTAGTTCAGACGCCAGACGACGGCGCCGTCCACGATCGCCGCCACCGGGCCGCCGGTGAACTCGTGCCCGTGGAACGGCGTGTTGCGGCTTTTCGACAGAGAGCGGTTGACGTCGTAAGTCCAGCGCCTGTCCGTGTCGAATATGGTCACGTCGCCGGGCGAGCCGGGACGCAGGGCGCCACGATCCAGGTTTAGAATCCGCGCCGGTCCGGTTGTGAACAACGCCACCATGCGCGCCAGGCTGATGCGGCCGGAGTGAACCAGTTTTTCGAGCGCGAGGCCAAGCGCCGTCTCCAGGCCCAGGATGCCGAAGGGACACTGCTCGAACTCCTGCATTTTCTCGCTGCCCGGATGCGGCGCATGGTCGGTGGCGATCGAGTCTACCGTGCCCGAAACAATTCCGTCCACAAGTGTTTCGATGTCCCGGCGCCCACGGAGGGGCGGCTTCATTTTGAAGTTGCTGTCGTAAGGAAGCATGTCGGCGTCGCAGAGCGCGAAGTGATGGGGCGTGGCTTCGCAGGTCACCGACAGGCCCAGGCTCTTGGCGAATTTCACCATTTCCACCGAGCGCCAGGACGAGATGTGCGCGACATGGAACCGCGCCCCGGTCAGTTCCGCCAGCAAAATGTCCCTGGCGACCATGACGTCTTCCGATGCCGCCGGAATGCCTCGCAATCCGAGGCGCACGCTCTGAACACCCTCGTTCATGTCGCCGCCGGCGCTGAGGTTCAGGTCCTCGCAGTGTTCGATGACGGGCAATCCGACTGCTGCCGCGGTTTCCATGGCGCGGCGCATCAAGCGGGCATTCATCACCGGCTTGCCGTCATCGGAGATGGCCACGGCGCCGGCCTCGCGCATGGAGCCGATCGAGGCAAGCTCTTCGCCCATGCTGCCCTTGGTGATGGCGCCGATGGGAAACACATTCACCTTGGCGAGCCGCCGGGCCTGTCCTGTGATGTAGCGCGTTACGGTGGCGTTGTCGTTCACGGGCGCGGTGTTCGGCATCGGGCAGATGGAGGTGAAGCCGCCGGCAGCGGCGGCGCGCGAGCCTGTTTCAATCGTCTCTGCGTGCTCGAACCCCGGCTCGCGCAGATGGACGTGCATGTCGATAAAGCCGGGCGCCACGATGCAGCCTCGCGCGTCGAACTGCCCGGCCCCGGACGCATCCAGGTCCTTTCCGACGGCCGCGATTTTCCCGTCTTCGATGGCGACGTCAGCGTCGCCGTCCCATCCCGACGCCGGGTCGATCACCCGGCCACCTCGCACGATGAGCCTTGCCATCGTCTAGCTCCTCTCCAGTTCACACCGCGCACAACGCAGCGGGGCGCGGCGTTTCCTGGTCAAATCGAGCGCGCCTCGCGCTGTGCGCTCAAAATCCTTTCGAGTACGGCCATGCGCACGGCGATGCCGTTTTCCACCTGGTTCAGAATCGCGGAACGCTGGGAATCGGCGACCTCGGAGGATATTTCCCTGCCGCGATTGATCGGCCCCGGATGCATCACGATCGCGCGCGGCTTGGCGAGTTCCAGATGCTCGAGGCGGAGGCCATAAAACTGGAAGTACTCTCCGGCCGGAAACGCGGGTTCATGCTGCCGCTCGAGCTGCACCCGCAGCATCATGATGACATCGGCGTCGCGAATCGCATCGCGGATGCCGTGGGCGATTTCGACTCCCGGAGCGAGCGCCGTCAACTCCGGCGGCACCAGCGGCGCCGGGCCGCAGAGCACGATACTCGCGCCGAACTTCGACAGCAGGTATACATTCGAGCGCGCGACCCGGCTGTGGGAAATATCTCCGATGATCGCCACGCGCAGCCCTTCCAGCATCATGCCGCGGTCGAGGATCGTGCGCGCGTCGAGCAGCGCCTGCGTCGGATGCTCGTGCGTGCCGTCGCCGGCGTTCACGATCGGGGTTTCGGTGAGATGGCGGGCCAGGAAGTGCGGCGCCCCGGATGCCGCATGCCGCATCACGATTGCGTCCGGCCGCATCGCGTTTAGCGTGTTCAACGTGTCCACCAGCGACTCGCCCTTCGACACGCTCGACGCCGAGGCGGTGATCGAAACGGCTTCGGCGCCCAGACGCCGGGCGGCGATTTCGAAGCTTGTGCGCGTCCGGGTGGAGGCCTCGAAGAACAGGTTCACGACCATCCGGCCTCGCAGAATGTCTTTATGGTTGTCGCGCGCCTGAAAGGCACGGGAGCGATCGAGAATGGCTTCGATCTCTCTCCGGTCCAGCGATTCGATGCCGAGGAGATCTTTCATCGTCGAGCCCCGCTAGTCGACCCTTTCCGCCAGCATCACCCGCTCAGTCTGGTCGATCTCGTGGAATTTCACCTCGACGATCTCGCGGTCGCTGGTCTGCACCATTCTTCCCACGTAGCGCGCCTCGATCGGCAATTCGCGATGGCCGCGGTCGATTAGAACCAGAAGCTGCACGCGCGCCGGCCGCCCGAGTTCGAACAGCGCATCGAGCGCCGCGCGCACCGTCCGGCCGGTGTAGAGGACGTCGTCCATCAGCACGACGTCCTTGCCGGTGACGGGGAAATTGATCTCGGTTGCGTTGTGGACCGGTTTTTCCGATACCGTCGACAGGTCGTCGCGGTAGAGGTTGATGTCGAGGATGCCGACCGGAATCTCAAGCTTCTCGAGATCCCGGATTTTGGCGGCCAGACGCATCGCCAGGGGCACGCCGCGCCGCCGGATTCCGACGAACGCCAGCTTGTTCAGGTCCTGCGTTTTTTCCAGAATCTCGTGCGCCAGCCGGACCAGCGTCCGGTCGATCTCCGAGGAACTCATCAATTGGGCTTTTTCGCGCGTTTGCGGCATATCGGCGCCAAACGCTCAAGCGTAACACAGCAGATCGGCTCTACAGTGACA
>JAJYCN010000377.1 GCA_021778335.1 Acidobacteriota bacterium
TCGTCGACCTCTATCACGCCCGCCAGCACCTCTGGGAACTCTCCGCCAAACTGTTTCCGGGCGAGGAAAAGGCCCGCAAACGTTGGCTCGCCCGCTGTCTGGATCGCCTGGACAAGGGCCGGATCGAAGCCTTGGTGAAAATCCTTGGCGCGCTCCAGCCCGGTTCGGAGGAACTCGCCAAGTCCGTTAGAACCGAAGCCGAGCACTTTGAACGCAACGCCGCGAGGATGCGCTATCCGAGCTTCCGCGCCCAAGGCCTGTTCGTCGGCTCCGGTGTCATTGAGGCAGCCTGCAAGACCGTGATCGGCGCGCGCCTGAAATGCTCCGGCATGTTCTGGACCATCCGCGGCGCCAACGCTATCATCGCCCTGCGGTGCTGCCGCCTCAGTCGCAGGTTCGAAGACTACTGGACTGATCGCTCCTCAGCCGCATGACGTTCTACATTTTTGTCGCCCACCCAGTCAGTTCGGAGGTGTTGGCGGCGCCGGCGGAGCGGGAGGCGCATCCGCACCAGTCGCGGCGTTCGGCGCAGGCGGCGTGGGCGGCGTATTCGGAGCCGGCGGGTTTGCGGGCGCCACCGGCTCATAGCCCGCCTGATACACCTCCACCTGCTGCGCCGGCAGCGCGATCTTTGCGATCTTTCTCTCCGGCGTCATCCAGATATCCGCGTTCACGTTCTGGTTGTCCTTCATCGCCACCGTCACGGTCAGATGTTCGAGCTCATCAATCTGGTTAGCGAACTTCACGGAGTCCTTGCCGGCATACTCCACCGTAACCGGCACTTCCCTCTGGGCCATCAGGTAGGCATGGAACTGCTGCGGCGCGCGTGTATCCAAACTCACCTTCTTCGCCAGCACAGCCAGCGGAAACACAGGGAAAGGATAGGAGAACACCATGGTGTCCGCACTCACCGCGTCCTCTTTCTTCTGCGGCCCCTGCGGCGTCATGATCTCGTTTTCCGCCACGCCTCCGTCAAACCGCGTCCGTATCTGGCGCGTGATCTGGCCCATCTCGATCTTCAGATCGGCTTCGAGCGGCTGGTACTTGCTGTTGGTGACGATCGTGTAGTTATCCACCTTCATCAAGATCGGTCCCAGGTGCGCCTCGCCTGATCCGCTCCAGGTGTCTCGCCCGGCCACCGACGTGAAGCTGTACTTTTCCGTCGCCACCTTCATCCCGCCCATGTAGACGGTCAACTCTCCGCCCGGCCCGGGCGCGGGCGGTTGAGCCGGCTTCGGCTCGCTCGCCTTCTTCACTAGTGCCTCGATGTCGGCGGGCAGCGCAAACCGGTCCGGCGGAATATCTGTGTTCACCCTCACGTCATGAATCTGTAGCGCAAGTTCCTGCCCGGCGAATCTCTGGTGCATTTCGCCCGGCTCCAGCACGCCGCCCACATCGCGGTAATTGCTGAGCAGCGTCTCCACCGGAATCTCGCCCATCTGCGTCGTCTCCACCGCGTTCTGCTTCAGCAGCAGGCCGGATTTCTTGCTGAAGTACATCGTCTCGGTCTTGCCCTCCGGCGTGTTCGCGTTCACCTTCCAGCAGTCCTCTTGGGCCACCGTCTCCGAGCCAGCCGTCTCCACCTTGGTGTACAACTTCCGCCAGAAAATCGGCTCGTTGAACGTCGCCTCTTCGAGCGCCTCCTCTCGTTCCTTGCCTTCCTTGATCCGCGGACCCTGCATCGCGGATTTCTCCCACGCCACGCCGGCCGAGACGCCGTCCTCCTCGCTGCCGATCCCCTCGAACTCGGCGGTCCGGTAGAGCTTGTCCGGCGCTTCTTCGTACTCCGTCATCGTGCCCTGGATGCCGCGGCCCACGAATTCGATCGTGCCGCGCGAAACCTTGTTGTGGCGCTTTTCGTACGCGGCCTTCCCGCCGGTCACCTGAACGAAGCGGTCCAGGATGGTCTCCGCTGTTGGCGGCTGGTCCGCGGCGGTGAGCGCCAGCGCGGCGCCGAGCAGGATGGCAGTGAGCCGTTTCATGGATGGTCTCCTTAATGATTCGCGTACAACAGACCGCTGCCCGCTCCTTGGGCATCCTGCTTGTGGAGAAGGCGGGCCCCGGTCAGCGGCTTGTCCGCCGGCCTCACAGTGTCAATCCATTGAAGCGCGGCGTCGAGCGCCGTGTCGTGGCCGGCCAGCAGGGCCTCGCGGGTCCATGGCGCCTCGACGTCGGGTGTCACGCCGATCCCTTCCAACCTCTTTCCGCCCTCGCTGATGTAGTCCGCCATGGCGTACTGAAACCCGTCGCCGTTGGGCAGCATGATGATCGCCGAAGGCAAAGCCGCGGCAGCGGTGCGCGAACCGAAAATCCGAGCCCGGCCCAAATCCTTCAACCCGCCGGCGAGGATCTCCGAGGTCGACGCCGATGTTTCATCCACCAGAACCGCCAGCGGCCCGTCGAAAACCTGCGGCCGCGGATTGATAGTGAAATTCAGTTTCCCATTCCGCATGTAGAGCGTCCCCAACCGCTCATCCGGCTTATCGACAAACCAGCCCGCCATCCCCATCGCCATCGCGCCGATGCCTCCGGGATTCCCCCGCAGGTCGATGACGAACCCGCGGCAATTGAGACACGCCGTTACCGCGTCCCCAAAGGTCCGCATCACGTTCACCGGGTCGAGAAACATGTTGAATCGCACCAGCCCGACCTGCGGCGCCGCCATCCGGCGCTCTATCCATACATACGTCGGTGGCAGGTAACCGAACCGGCTCAGCACGCCATTCGGGCGCCCCTCGTCGAGCGTCTTCACCACCGGCCGGTCCGCGCCGTCGCGGAACTCGATCTCGATCTGGCTGCCGATCGGCCCGCTCATCCGCCCGGTCAGCGCCTCCCGCAGAATCAACTCGCGCAGCGTCGAGTGTTCGTAGGCCCTGCCCGCCTTGGCGATGATCCGCGCCGCCGGCGCGTCGCCGGCGCGAACAATCTCCCATCCCGGCCGAACCGAAGCTCGTGCTGCCGGCGTGCCGTCCTCCACGCTCGTCACCAGCGCCTTGCCGCCGATGACGCGTACGTCGATTCCGGTCTCGCCCAGGCCGCGCCGCGCCGTCAGATCGTCTAAGTCGGACGACACGTCGGAGCTGATGATCTCGAAGTGCGTCAGGTGCAGCCGCCCGATCATCTCTTCGAGCACCGCCCGCGCTTCCTCGTGGGTCGTCGCCTGCTCGATCTTCGGCAGCAGTTCGCCGTGCACCGCGCGCCAGTTAAGGCCGCCGAACGTCGGATCCCAGAAGCTCGAGTTGACCGTGTTCCAGACCTGCTCGAACGAAGCAACTTCCTGCTTGCGGTCCTCGGCGCTCAACAGGGCGCTGGCGGCCCGCGCGCAGACAGTGGCGCACAAAAGGATCAACAGCAGCTTGCGCATTTCGCCCGGCTCAGTCTTTGTCGAGCACCTTGCCGCTCAACGCGCCGCCCACCACCGGCAGCAGCGTAAACAGAAAGAACATCAGCACCAGTGTCAGCAGCAGCCCGCCGGCCATGGTGGTCGGGTCTTCCAGCGTCTTCAGCGCCTGCTCCATGTTCGGGTTCTTCCCGGCGAACTGCTGCCGGAGGTTATTCAGCAGCCCGCCGTTCGCCGAGGCGTAGACGATCTCGATGCCCACCATCACCAGCACAATCAGAAACACGAACACGCCGGTGATCCAGCCCAGCCGCGCGCCGGATTCCATGCGCAGCCGCTGCCCGGTGCGGCGGTGATAGAGGAAACCGGAGATGAAGCCCGCGCCCACCGGACACGCCATCAGCCAAAGCACCTGGAGCGCCGGAGGAAGCGGCAGCGGCATCAGAATGAAGGCCAAAAGCGCCGATACGAATCCCGCCCGCACCGCGGCCCGGTTGTGGAAACCGATATCGGCCTCGACCGGCGCCGGCACTGCCGCAACAACAACTTCCTCCGGTTCTTCCGGCTCGGGATAGTCGAATTGCGGCTTCCCACACTTGTGGCAGAAGCGCGCGTCGGGCGGAAGCTGAGCCCCACAGGAGCAATACTCGGGCACGCTACCAGTGTATCCGGGTGTCCACCCGTAAGTGAAAGTGCGAAGCTAACGGGTCAATTCGAGCGTGCCGAACGACTCCGGCACGTGATAGGAATCTTTGCCGGTCGGCTGCCAGGACAGGAACGCCCGGTGCGCCGCCGGTCCCTGCAGGCGGTAGAAATTCGCCCGCAGTTTCAGCCCCGGCTTCGGCTTCCGCGCGTCGAGCGCGTGATACGGAATCTTCATCGCGCCGTACCATACGTGCGCGGCCGCATCCACATGCGCGGCAACCTGAAACCCGGAGTTCCACTTCCACGCGTTCTGATTGCCCATGTTGGTCGAGTCGATAAGATCGGA
>JAJYCN010000075.1:0-10125 GCA_021778335.1 Acidobacteriota bacterium
GCGGATCAGCAGTACCGAAGTGACCGCCGCGCCGGTCTCGACCACAAAAATCACCGGGTTTTTCACCAGCGTAATGGGATTCAACTTCAGCAGAGAATCCTTCAGCGCCCGCCGCACGATCGACGGATCAAGTAGCGGCCGCGCCTTTGCCACCCGCTTCGGAATCAGAACCGTTTCGTCGGTTCGCGTTTCTTGCGTCATTACGGCCATGGTTTAGCCCCACACTCCCACGAACAACGCGGAGAACAGCCTGCCCTCGTGCATGAGGAAATGCTCGACGATCGGGCCAAGCGCGAGCGCGGGGAAAAAGGTGAGCGCGCCGACGATGATCACCGTGCCGATCAGCAGTCCGGTGAACAAACCTCCGTGCGTCGGAAACGTTCCGCTCGTCGCGGGTATGCGCTTCTTGGCCGCCAGACTTCCGGCGGCCGCCAGCAGCGGAATGATGAACAGAAACCGGCCAATCAGCATGCCGAACCCGATGGAAAGGTTAAACCATGGCGTGTTCGTATTGATGCCGGCGAATGCGCTGCCGTTATTCCCCGCGGCGCTCGAATAGGCGTAAAGCAATTCCGAAAAACCATGTGGTCCGCCGTTGCCCAGGTTCGCGATCGCGGCGCCAGGCGGATTGAAGTATCCGCCCTTGGCGAAATGGACCACGGCGCTGATCCCCGCGAACACGAGAACGCTCGCCGCCGTCGAAATCAACGCCAGCATAGCCATCTTCACTTCCTTTTGTTCGATCTTCTTGCCGATATACTCCGGGGTCCGCCCCACCATGAGGCCGGCGATGAACACGGCGAGAATCGCGAACAACAACATGCCGTAGAGTCCCGCGCCGGTCCCGCCGAACACCACTTCGCCGAGTTGAATATTAAACAGCGGCGCCAGCCCGCCAAGCGGCGTGAAGCTGTCATGCATCGAATTCACCGCCCCGCAGCTTGCATCCGTGGTCACGACGGCGAACAGCGCCGAGGAGGCGATGCCGAAGCGCACCTCCTTGCCTTCCATATTTCCGCCCGGCTGCGTGTTCGTCGGAGCCGTTTCAATTCCCAACTTCGCCAGGATCGGATTGCCCGCCTGCTCGGCGGGGTACGCCACAAATACGCCTGCCAGAAACAGAATCGACATCGCCGCGAACAGCGCCCATCCCTGGCGCGTATCCTTGACCATTCGCCCGAATGTGTAAGTGAGTCCCGCCGGAATCAGGAAGATCATGACGATCTGAATGAAGTTCGTCACCGGCGTCGGGTTTTCGTACGGGTGGGCCGAGTTGGCGTTGAAGAATCCACCGCCGTTGGTGCCCACCATTTTGATCGCTTCCTGCGAGGCCACCGGGCCCTGCGGAATCACCTGCGTCCCGCCCTCGATGGTTTTTATCTGTTGGTAAGGGTGGAAGTTTTGAATCACACCCTGCGAACACAGCACCAGCGCTCCCAGAAACGACAAGGGAAGGAACACGTAGAGCACGCCCCGCGTCAAGTCCACCCAAAAGTTCCCGATGCTGTGCGCCTGTTGCCGCGCGAAGCCTCGCACCATCGCGATGGCGACGGCTACGCCCGCCGCGCCCGACACAAAGTTCTGTACGGCCAGCGCCGCCATCTGGACCAGATAGCTGAACGTCGATTCGCCGCTATAGGATTGCCAGTTCGTATTGCTCAAGAAACTCGCCGCCGTGTTGAAGGCGAGGTCGGGACTCACCTGCGCGGCCCCAAAATGCTGCGGATTGAGCGGAAGCAACCCCTGCAGGCGCTCGAACGCATAAACAAACAAAAAGCTCACCAGGCTGAACGCGACGAGCGAGCCGGCGTACTGCGTCCACCGTTGATTCTCGCTCTCCCGTACGCCCCCAAGGCGGTAAATCAGCCTCTCCACCGGGCGCAGCACCGGATGGAGGAACGTCCGCTCCCCGTCGTACACCTTCGCCAGGAAGGCGCCAACAGGCTTGGTCAGCGCGGCGATTGCCGCGAAGTACAGCAGGATTTGAAGAATTCCGTAAGATGTCATCGAACGGCCTCAGAACTTCTCCGGCTTCAGCAGCGCGTAGATCAGATATCCGAACAGAAAGACAGCCACGATTCCACCCAATGCGTAGTCCATGGGACTTGTCAAAGCCTTTCGCAGGCCTTCGTGAAGGCCCAAAGAATCGCGAAGAAAAACCCTCCGGCAAGGAGGTAAAGAACGTCAAGCATACGTGTTGGACCTTTCCGGGCTCGTCTCCACTTTGACAATAGGACAGTCCGCATTAAGAAGGCATAAATGGGCCGTGAGGAAGTTGTAAACCGCCGGTTTATGGCTCGGGAGGAAGGTTGAAGCGGTAACCCATCCACGGTTCGGTGAGCAAATACCGCGGGTTGCCCGGGTTCGGCTCAATCTTCTTGCGGAGCTGATTGATGAATACGCGCAGGTACTCGATCTGGTCGCCGTAATCCGGGCCCCAGACCGCTTGCAGCAGTTCCCGGTGCGAGATCGCTTTGTTGGGATGGTTGGCCAGATAGCGGAGCAGGTCGAACTGCTTCGGAGTCAGGTGCAGGCTGGCCGCGGGCGTCCGGACATGGCGGGCCTGAAAGTCGATTTCAATCTCGCCCAGCCGCAAAAGTCTTGGGCCCAGGTCGGGGGCCGTGGGCGAACGCCGCAACGTGGCGCGGATTCGCGCCAGCAGTTCCGGCGAGCTGAACGGCTTCGTGACGTAATCGTCCGCGCCGGCGTCGAGGGCTTCGATCTTGTCTTTCTCCGAGTCGCGAACCGTAAGCATGATGATGCCGATGTCGGAACCCGCCCGCAAAGCGCGGCACGTCTCGATGCCTCCCATGCCCGCCATATTCACGTCGAGCAGCACAAGGTCATACGTCTCCTGGCGAACTTTCTCCAGCGCCTCTTCCCCCGTTCGCGCATCGCCCACCTCGTAGCCTCGGGCCGTGAGCGTGGTTCGCATCACCCGCCGCACCTGCGGTTCGTCGTCTACCACCAGAATCCGGCCCGCGCTCATATATTGGGTTCCGGGTTCGACGGCAGGGAGATCGAGAATCGCGATCCCTCCCCGAGTTTGCTGTCCACCCAGATCTCTCCTCCGTGAGCCTGCACAATCTCACGCGCGATCGCCAGACCCATGCCGGAACCGGCTGTCGGACTCGGCATCTCGATGCCGCGGTAAAACTTCTCAAAAATGCGCGACTGCTCCCACTCCGGAATTCCCGGTCCTCGATCCGTGACGCTCAGAATCACTCCGGCCTCGTCGCGTTTGGCTTCGACGATCAAGGGAGAGCCGGGCGGAGCATACTTCACCGCGTTATCCAGAATCTGGCGCAGCGCAAGCTCGATCAGCTCCGCGTCCACCAAAAGCTCCGGCAGGTCCGGGTCGGCGGCCACCGTGAGCGGACGGCCGTCCAGTTTCGCGCTCATGTCGGCAAGCGTTCGCTCCATCAGATTTCGCACGTTGAGCGGGCTGCGCTGCAATTGCACTTTCCCGGTTTCAATGCGCGCCATGCGGATAGCCTCGCGCACAAGCCGGCTCAGGCGCGCCGACTCCTCGTTCACCACCCTGAGCAGGTCGGTCTGCGAATCCGTGTCGGGCGGTGGTCCGTCCAGCAGCGCGCTGGCGGCGACGCGAATCGCGGTGAGCGGCGTCTGGAACTCATGCGCGATCGCGTCGAGCAGCGTGGATTTCAGCGTGTCGCTTCGCCGCGCGATCTCGGCCTGCGTGAAGGTTTCCTGGATCTTCACCCTCTCCAGGCTGATGGCGGCGAGGTTGCACACCGACTGAAGCGCCGCATCCGACGGCGCCGTGCCGCGGACCGCCAGACTGCCGATCGGTTCGCCTCCCAGACGGATCGCCACCAGCATCGTCCGTGTTGGTTTGTCCGTCACCACGCTCGTCTCTAAGGCCACCTGCCGAAGTTTGTCTTCGAGATCCGATAGATCGGCCGCGCCCGCCTGATACGTGACGCCGTCGCGCCGCGAGTACAGCGCCACTCCTTCGAGTTCGAAAATTCTCGCCACCTGGCGCGCAATCTCACGACCCGCGTCTTCCTGCGGTCCGGCGAGCAGAATGGCCCGGCCCAGCGCGTACAAACGCTCCATCTCGCGCTGGCTCGAGACGGCGTCCAGCGTCCGCTGCTGCGCCCGCCGCGAAAGTTGACTCGCCACGATCGACGTCACCAGGAACGTGAACAGTGCCACCCAGTTCTGCGGGTCCGCGATGGTGAGCGTGCCCACCGGCGGCAGGAAATAAAAGTTGAAACAGAACACCGCCGCAATCGAAGCTCCCGCCGCTTCCACCAGGCCCCACGTGCTGGCGATCAACAACACGGCCAGCAGATAGATGAACCCGGCGGTGGCCGCGTTCACCGGCACGATCGCGTAGCAGACCACCGTGATCGCGGCCACAATGCCCAACGATACGGTGAGTCTGGCTAAGCCCGGCGCAAGCAAAGTCAGCGGCCGGTCCAGCACGGTTCCCGCTTTCCCAGGAACGCCCCGATTCCCTCGTGCGCGTCCGGCGCCTGGGCGTTCTGCGTCATCACATCGCTCGTGTACTCGTAGGCGCGGTGCTGGTCGAGTTCAATTTGCGCGTAAAATGCCCGTTTCCCCGTACGAACTATGTAGCGGCTTGCTTCCGCGATGCGCCCCGCAAGGGCGCGCGTCTCCGTTTCGAGTTCGGCGGCGGGCACCGCGCGGTTCACCAAACCCCAGTCCGCCGCCTCGTCCGCGCTCACCAGCCTTCCCGTAAGCAGCATTTCCATCGCCCGCTTCCGGCCAATCGCCCGCGTGAGCGCCACCATCGGGGTGCTGCAGAACAGGCCAATACGCACTCCCGGCGTAGCGAAGCCGGCCTCCTCGCTCGCGATGGCCAGGTCGCAGGTGGCCACTAACTGGCAGCCTGCCGCCGTGGCGATGCCTTGCACCTGCGCGATCACCGGTTGCGGTATCTGTTGGATCGTTTCCATCAGGCGCGTGCAGGTCGCAAACGTCTCCCGATGAATTTCCGGCGCCGCTTCGTGAAGTTCCCGTAAGTCGTGCCCCGAACAGTACGCGGTCCCGGCGGCGGCCAGGATGACAACTTTCCTGTCCTCGTCCCGGCCAAACTCTTCCAGCCCGGCGATGAGCTCGCGCATCAGATCGAGCGAGAGCGCATTGCGCCGCTCGGCCCGGTTCAGCGTCAGAGTCCCCACCCCGCCTTCCCGGCCAACCAGCAGGTGACGGTATTCCATGACCGCAATTTTAGCCCCTGCCGGGGCCATCGCTCTGCGGCATACTGACGAAATGAGGTCTCGCGCGGCGCTTCTCTTACTGAACTCCTGGTTCCTGCTGAGTGCACAGCAACGGCCGCCCGTCGTTCTGGTCAACGGTTTTCAGATCGCCTGCGACCCTACCGCGACCTCGAGCGGCACATTCGGAAACCTGCGGCAGTATCTTACCCAGGACGGCGCCGCCGTGTACTTTTTCAATAACTGCCAGTATCCCGGCGCCTCAATCGAAACGCTGGGCCAGGACTTCGGACAGTATCTGGGCTCGCTGAAAAATCTGGACGGATCCAGCGTCACCAACGTCGACGTCGTGGCGCACAGCATGGGCGGCCTCATCGTGCGCAGCTACCTGGCAGGGAAACAAAACACAACGGGACTGTTCCAGCCTCCCGCCACCCCCGCCATCCGCAAACTCGTTATGCTGGCCACGCCGAACTTCGGCACGCCTGTCGCCTCCCTCGCTTCCTTCCTTGGCCCGCAGACCGCGGAGATGGCCCTCGGCAGCGGTTTCCTTTGGGACCTGAACACGTGGAATCAGGATGCCGACGACCTCCGAGACGTGGACGCACTCGCCGTGGTCGGCAACGCGGCCATCTATTCAAACGGCTCGCTCACCCTGCAGAGCGCCAGCGACGGCGTCGTCTCGCTGACCTCGGCGTCGCTCGCCTTTTCGCCCTTCGCCCCGCCGCAGCGCACCCGCGTCGTCCCCTACTGTCACACCAGCCAGTCGCTTTTTCCGTGCAACGGTCCCGCCATCGCCAACGTGACCTCGACATCCCACCTGCCGGGTCAGATCATTCGCTCTTTCCTCGGTGGCGCCACGGATTGGACATCCATCGGTACGCCGCCGGACCAGGATCCCGTGCTTTCCAAATACGGCGGCAGCCTCCTGGAATTCGAAACCGCCGCCGGATCCCTCGATCCGAGCGCTGCCGGCGTCACATTCGGAACCCCGGCAACCGCGTTTCAGTCCGGCGCCACCGCAACATTTTACGCAGAATTTGTTCCGGCGGCCTCGAGCTCGCTTCACTACACCACCTCCGCCAGCGCCCAAACCACCGCCTTCACACTTCCCGCCGGAGGCGCCCGCGCGTCCCTCATCAAGCCCGCGCCGCTCGTCTATCGCGTCCAGACGGCCGCGGCCGCCGTTCCCACTCTCGATCTCGCCGCCGGCTCGCTCATCTCGATCTACGGCGCCGGACTGAGTTCCCTCACCGCCTCGTCCTCTTCCGCGGCGCTGCCGCTACAACTTGGCAATGTGACTGTCTCGGCGGGGGGCAGTGACATCCCGCTTCTTTACGTGAGCCCGGCGCAGATCAACGCCTACCTGCCGGCGAATCTGTCCGGCCTCGTCCCTCTCGAAGTAAAGAACCCGGACGGTGCGGTCACGCTGAACCTTCTCCTCGACCCCGCCGTCCCGGCCATCTTTACGCAGGACGCCAGCGGTGCGGGCGCCGCCTCCGCGCTCCATAACAGTTCGGAACTCCCGGTCAGCGCCTCCAACCCCGCCGCTTCCGGCGAGTATGTTCAGCTATACTGCACCGGCCTCGGCGCCATCCACGCCTCCGGGGGCCTGGACATGACAACCCTGGCCGTACAAGTGTTTCTTGGCTCTCCGGCGGTCTCCGCGCCCGTCGTGTTCTCCGGCCTTGCCCCTGGGTTCACCGGACTTTATCAAGTGAACTTCCAGATCCCCACCGGGATACCCTCGGGATCCGCCGTGCCGCTCTACGTCACGGCCGGCGCGCGCACCAGCAACACCGTCACGCTCGCCGTCCAGTAGCGGCGCTACCGCCGCTTTGTCTTGATCACGATCGGCGTGCCTTCAAAGCCGAACCGTTTTCGTAGCTGATTCGCCAGGAACCGTTCGGCCGAGAAGTGCAGCGGACGGTCCGTGAACGCCACGAACGTCGGCGGACGGATGGAGGCTTGCGTGATGTACTTGATCTTCACGTCCGTCTCGAAGTGAAGCATCTCAGCGAAGCGGTTCAGTTCGCCCGTCGGCACGCGGGTCGACGCCGAATCGTACGCGCGCCGGATCAGCGGAAGCAACCGCTTTACGCCCCGCCCTGTCTTCGCCGAAAGAAACACAATCTGCGCGTATTCCAGAAACTTGAACTGGTCGCGCACCTGCTCCTCGAACTTACTCCGGTCCTGATCTTTTCGCGTGTCCCACTTATTCACGCAGAGCACCACCGCGCGCCCGTCTTCGTGCGCGTAGCCGCCGATCGTCGCATCGGTCCCGGTCACGCCCTCGACCGCGTCCACCAGCAGCAACACCACGTGGGCCATCCGGATGTGGCGCCTCGCCATCACCACGCTCAGCTTCTCCGCCATCTGGTGAGTCTTGCCCTTGCGCCGGATCCCGGCCGTATCGACGAACTCGAATACGGCCCCCTCCGCCTCCACCCGTTCGTCCACGGCATCCCGGGTCGTTCCCGCTTCCGGAGACACGATGGAGCGCTCCGAGCCGGTGAGCGCATTCAGCAGCGTCGACTTGCCCACATTCGGCCGCCCGATGATCGCGACACGAATTACCTGCTCCCGTTCGCTGACTTGCTCCTCGCTCACTGGAAAGTCCCGCGTCACGTGCTCGAGCAAGTCGTCGATTCCCAGCCGGTGCTCGGCCGACACCGGCACGACGGGTTCGAAGCCGAGGACGTGAAACTCGTGCGTCAGGTCCTCGCGGCGGGTACTGTCGATCTTGTTCACCGCGAGCGTCACCGGCTTCCCCAGCTTGCGCAGCATCTGCGCGAGGTCGCGGTCGGCCGACGTGATCTCGGTTCGCCCATCGATAAGGAAAACAATCTCGCTCGCCCGATCGAGCGCCACGCGCGCCTGGCGCAGAATCTCGCTCGGAATCAGCTCCTCGTCGTTGGGGATGATCCCGCCCGTGTCGATCAACTCGAACCGCCGGCCGCGGTACGCCGCCTCGCTGTGAATTCGGTCCCGGGTTATTCCGGGCTCATCGCCGACAATGGAGCGGCGCGTCCCCGTTATGGCGTTAAACAGGGTGGATTTGCCCACGTTGGGCCGTCCGACGATGACCACAACGGGCACTTCCGGCATCTAAAGTCCATGATAACAACCGCCGTCGCGCCTGCTTGGCGATCCCGGCTTTCCTGTCAGCCGCGAACTTCGATGCGGCTGCTGCGGAAGGTGAGGCGGATGCGCCCGTACGTCGGTTGCCCGAACGAAGTGCCGGGGTTGAACGTCGTGAACAGCAGGGTGTTCTCAATGCTGCGGCGAATCGCGTCTTTCGATGCCCCGTTTTCGCAGACGATTTCGTAATCGACGATCCGCCCGCTCCCGTCTACCGTCAGGTCCACCACCGCTTCACCGGCGCCGAACCCGAGCGGCGCCATGCTTCTCACGCTCGCCGGCGTGGACAGATTGGTCGGTACGTCCGGAGACGTGCCCCGGGCCAGCGTGAACGTCGGCAGCACCATGCTGAACAGCAACACCGCCGAGCAGACGCCGCCCGCCAACGGCAGGGCCAGAGGCCGCATCTCGTTCCGGAAAGCGAGACGCTGCCGCGACAGCCAGTCCCCCCAACGCGAACCGGATCCCGCCGCCCGCCGCGCCAAAGTCAGCTCGCGCGCCGCGGTCGACCGCAGCTTCCAGGAAAGCTCCACGGGCGCCGTGGGCCGCGGAAGACTGCCGAGAGCCCGGCGGATCCGCTGGTGCTCTTCCATCTGGCGTGTACAGTCCACACATTCCCGCAAATGGCCTTCGATGATGTCCGGGCCCGCCCCCTCGCCGCCAAACTCATCGCGGTTGCCCATCCCGGCTTCACTGGCGAGCAGGGCGCGCATTGCCGTCTTGCAGTCCATAGAATCTAATCCACCGTCTTCGCAAGCCCCAGGCCTCGATGAACCCAGGCAGACTGAGCCTCGTTTTCGAATTCCGCGGTCAGCAGGCGCCGCAGCGCTTCCCGCCCCCGAAGAATCCGCGATTTCACCGTTCCCAGCGATACCTCCAGAATCGCCGCAATCTCCTCGTAGCTGAGGTCCTCGATGTCGCGTAAAACCACCGCCGCCCGGAAGTTCGGGTTCAGCAGGGTTAGTGCGCGCTCCACCTTGGCTCGCATCTCGTGCCCCGCCGCCAGTTCAAACGGGCTTGGCCCATTCGCCTGCCAAACCGTCCCCGGCCGGTCCGGCTCGGCCGGGTCCGCGCTGATCTCCTGCCGGTGATGCCGCGAGAACCACCGCTTGTAGTTGTAGGCCTCGTTCACCGCGATCCGGTAGATCCACGTGCGCAGGCTGCTGTGCTCCCGGAACGTGCCGATATTCCGGAAAATCTTTAAGAAAACTTCCTGCGTGACGTCGGCCGATTCCGTCGCGTCTCCCAGCAGCCGGTATATCAAGCAATACACCGGATGTTGATACTCGGCGATCAGCGTTTCGTAGGCCCGCTCCCGCCCGGCCCGCAGGTCCGCAATCAACTCGCGCTCCTGCTCCAGGGCGGACGGCTGGTTCCCATCCGCGGCGTCACTCAAGGTTTCCGATGTAAGCCCACGCACAGCAGCGGCCATGAAATTCATTCTCTGGACATCCTGAAACGCCCAGACACCATCTGTCAACAGTTTAGACCCTCTTTCGGAAAGAAAAGTTCCCGCTGTGCCCCGTGCTTCCGTTCCGGCGCGCCCTAATGGCGCCATCCATGCCTTCCCAGGGACGGCTCAAGCCATATCTCTTGGAAAATCATGGAATCTGGGGATACCCGCGAACGCAACTCATCTGTAACCTAGGGATATATGCGTCGAAATCTGTTCGTTTGTGGTTTTCTGCTCGCCGCCACGGTCGCGTACGGGCAAAGCAGCGACGACTTCCACAAGTACAACCTGTGGGTGGGACTTGGGCCGGCCATCCCGACCGGC
>JAJYCN010000075.1:10135-20634 GCA_021778335.1 Acidobacteriota bacterium
TTTGGCTATCGGTTTGATAAGTATTTCCAGGCCGACGCCGGCATGCAGATCGCGTTTGGAGCGGCGAACAATGTCAACGCGGTGCAGACGAATTTGGGCCCCGTGCAGGGTGGAGACCATGAATTCATGATCCCCCTGGGCGGGCGTGTCTACCTTCCTCTGCCTTCGGACCGGTTTGCCGTCTCGGTCGGTGGCGGCGCCGCCTATCTGCACTACTCGGAAACCGCTCCATCGGGCGGTTACTATTCCACGCAGTGCTACACCTGTACGTCGCGGGGCGGCTGGGGCGGGTATGGACTCGCCGAAGCCGATTATTACCTGGATTCGAACCACAACTTCAAAGTCGGTACGATCCTGCAGTACATCGCAGGTACCACCAATGGCGGGGCGGTGGGCAATGTTCCGGCGAACTCCACGAAGGACCATTGGTTCAACCTGATGTTCGACTTCGGGTTCAGTTTCTAAACCGCCTCGTGCGACAAGGCTAACGCGGCTGCCCCCAGGACACCGCCGTGGTAGCCGAGCGTCGAACAACTCACTCGAAGCCGCCGAAGCTCCCACGCGGGGACGAGCCCTTTGACCTCTGCCTCGACTTCCTTCGCGAGCAAAAGATTGTTCTGCGCCGGGCCGCCGGACAAGATCAAGGCTTGTGGATCCAATAAGTTAGCCACAGTCGCACACGCTCGCGCCAAGTGGCGTGCGGTCTCCCGAATGGCGCTCTGCGCCTTCGCCTCCCCCGCATTTGCAGCCGCCACCAGGGACTCGGTATTCGCATACGCGTCGCCGGCGTAGCCGAGCATCGCCGCGCCGCTCGCGTACGCTTCCAGGCATCCGCGCTGTCCGCAAATGCAGACCGGACCCGCCGGATCGATGCTCAAATGGCCGATCGCGTTGCCCACGAAGTGCGCCCCGCGCCGCAGGCGTCCTCCTACAACACACCCTCCGCCCACCCCGGTCCCGAGCGTGATCACAACGAAGTCGCTCAACCCGCGGCCGGCGCCGAAGCGCTGTTCCGCCAGGGCCAGGGCGTTGGCGTCGTTCTCGATGTACACCGGAATCTGCAGGGCTTCGCTGAGCGGTCCGGCCACCGCCGTACCCGTCCAGCCCGGCAGCGTGTCCGTCGCGTACGCCACCACCCCGCGGTTCGTGTCCACCCATCCCGCGGTGGCGATTCCCAGCGCGCTCACCTCGGCGCCGCGGGCGCGCGCCTGCTCGACGATTCGTCCAGCCGCGCCTTGCAAGTGTTCCAGCAGTCCTCGCGCGCCTGAGGCGGCCGGCGTCGGCTCCGTCGCCGACCAATGCATCTCTCCCGCGCTCGACACCAGTCCGAACTTCGTGTTCGTGCCGCCCATGTCGATGGCCGCGACATAGCCCCCTCCGCGCCGGGCCCGATACTCGTCCTCCACCGCGGCGGCGAACCGCCGGGCGATGTCGCGGGGGCGCGTGATCGAGGTGCCAACAATAACCGCGTACGCTCCCGCCGCGATCGCGGCGCGGGCATCGGCCGGTGAGTCGATCCGTCCTTCGGCGATCACCGGCACGCGTAGCCGCGCCACTAGCCGCTCAATGAACAAGGGATCAAACCGCGTCACGCCGGCCGTCTCGGCAGTGTATCCGCGCATAGTCGAAAGCACCGCGTCCGCCCCAGCCGCCTGCGCCGCCTCCGCTTCTTCTTCCGTTGCGATGTCGGCCAGCACGGGGACACTCAACCCGGCCCGGATCTCGCGCACCCGCTCGAGCGCACCGTAGGCTTGCCCTCGGGCCGTGCAATCCAGCGCGATCAAGTCCGCGCCCGCTTCCACCAGCGCCTTCGCGGCTTCAAACGACGGCGTGATCAGAATCGCCCCATCGGGCATGGCGGCTTTCTCGATGCCAATGAGCGGCAGCTTCACGGCCTTGCGAATCGCCCGCGTATCCTCGACGCCGTTCACCCGGATGCCCGCGGCGCCGGCCAACTCCGCCGCCCGGGCAAACCGCGCCATCGACCCGGAATCGCGGAACGGATCGCCCTCGAACGCCTGACAGGAAACGATCAGCCTTCCTTCGAGAGTGTCGAGCGCGCTCATTGGGCGAACCCCGCCGCGGCGCAGAACACAATCGCTCCGCCGAGCCAGCCAAGGCCGCCCCACATCAGCCGCGCGGCGCTCCTTCCCGCGCCGCGCCATTCCTTCAGCCACACACCCATCAGGTTCGCTGTAACCAGCCCCGCGGCCAGGCTGATCGGCCATCCCAGCGCCGGACCGAACTTGCCGAGCAACGGCGCAGCCGCGCCATAAAGGAAAATGCTTCCGCCCCAAAGCAGCCCCATCAATCCTGCCCGGCCCCAACTCGCCGCCGTGCCCGGCGCGGCCAGCAGCGAGGCGCTCCGCCCGCGTTGAATCAGCATCCCGCAGTAGACAAGATTCGGCACGGCTCCGGCGCCGAGCATCAGGAGCCAGATCCGGTTGGCCGCCGGAAACGGCGCATCACCCAGCCGCTCGCCGGCCGCGGCCAACGGCAGAGCCAGCGTATACCCGATGTTGAAAATCGCCGACATCAGTCCGGAGGTAAGCGCCAACAGATAGCCGGTCGCCGTCGAGGCGCCCGTCTGCGAACGGTCTCGCAGCACGCCCGCTCGCCCGCACGACGCTACTCCCAGCACAAACGCCAGGATCCCCAGATACAGCCACATCTGGCTCTCGCCGAAGCCGAGCGAGTGTTGTAGCGCCAGAGGAGTGATCGAGCCCACCGCCGAACTCACGCCGAGCACCAGGCTGTTCGCCATCGAAACACCGATATGCTTCACCGAAAGGCCGAAGCAGATCGCGCCAAACCCCCACAGAAAGCCAAAGCCCACCGCCCAGCCCGCCGCCGCCGGAGCCGCCTGGATCGCCGCGCGGACCCCGCCGCCCGCCGCCGCCGCCATCGCCACCGGCATCACCAGGCACGACGTGACGATGAAGATCGCCCACGTGTGCTCCCAACGCCAGCGGCGTTCGAGTTTCAGCGGCGTCGTAAACAGCCCGTTGGCGAGACCTGAGGCAAGCGCAAGAAAGAGTCCGGAAGCAGGAAGGGCGTTGTCCAAACGATAGAGTATCGTTCCCGGCCCTCGAATTGATATCCTGCCTCTGGTTTCTCCGATGAATCGAAGACGCTTCTTGACGCTCGCCGGCAGTTCCCTTGCCTCCCTCTACGCGCTCGGCCAGGAGCGCGAACTACACGCCGATGTCGTTGTCATCGGCGGCGGCGTCGGTGGTGTCGCGGCGGCCCTGGCCGCGGCGCGCTCCGGCTACCGCGTGCTTCTGACGGAAGAAACACGCTGGATCGGCGGCCAGTTCACGGCCCAGGCGGTTCCTCCGGACGAACATCCCTGGATCGAGATGTTCGGCTGCACCCGCGCCTACCGCGACTACCGCAACGGCGTCCGCCGGTACTACCGCGAGCACTTCCCGCTCACCGCCGCCGCCCGCGCCAACCCCACGCTCAACCCCGGCAACGGTTCTGTGTCCCGCCTCACCCACGACCCGCGCGTGTCGCTCGCCGTGCTTGAAGCGATGCTCGCTCCCTACGCCGCCAACGGCCAATTGCGCATCCTGCTCGAGCATCGCGCCGTCGCCGCCGACGCGCAAGATGGCCACATCCGCTCGGTTGAGGTACAGCCCACCGGCGGCGGAGTTTCCCGCGTCCTGCACGGGGACTATTTCCTCGACGCGACTGAGGTCGGCGACCTGCTCCCCCTCGCCCACATCGAGTATTTCCTCGGCTCGGAATCTTCCAGTTCGACCCACGAGCCGCACGCGCCAGCCGAAGCCCGTCCCGGCGACATTCAGGGCATCACGTACTGCTTCGCCATGGAGTACCGCCCCGGCGAGGACCACACCATCGAGCGCCCCCGCGATTACTCTTTCTGGCGCGATTATGTGCCCACGCTCCGCCCGCAATGGCCCGGAAAACTACTCAGTTGGACCGCCGTGGAACCCCGTACCCTCAAGCCGCGCACTCACTCCTTCGATCCGCTGGTCAACGAGCACGGCGGAGACGGCGGCCTCTGGACCTACCGCCGCATCCTCGACCCCAGGAACTTCACACCTGGCTACTCGCCCGCCGGCATCACGCTCGTCAACTGGCCGCAGAACGACTACTGGCTGAAATCCATCGTCGACGTAGCGCCCGAAGCCGCGGCCAGGGCCCGCGAAGAAGCCAAACAATTGAGCTTCTCGCTGCTTTACTGGCTCCAAACCGAAGCCCCGCGCCCCGACGGCGGCGCCGGTTGGAAAGGCCTGAGCCTGCGCGCCGATGTCGTGGGCAGCGAAGACGGCCTCGCGCTCTTTCCCTACATCCGCGAGGGCCGCCGCATCCTCGCCGAATTCACCATCCTCGAACAACACGTCGGCACCGATGCCCGCGCCGCGCTCACCGGCAAGCCGCGCGAGGAGTTGACCGCGGAGGTTTTCACGGATTCGGTCGGAATCGGCAGCTATCGCATCGACCTCCATCCCTCCACGGGCGGAGAAAACTACGTCGACATCAGCAGCCTGCCGTTTCAGATCCCGTTCGGCGCGCTCATTCCGCGCAACGGAGACAACCTGCTCGCCGCAGCGAAAAACATCGGCTCGACCCACATCTCCAACGGCTGCTACCGTCTGCATCCCGTCGAGTGGAACATCGGCGAAGCCGCGGGCATGGCGGCCGCCGAAGCTCTTCGCACGCGGAGCTCGCCTTCCGCCATCCGTGCTTCATCCCAAGCGCTGGCCGCGTTTCAGCGCAACCTCACCGCCGCCGGCTTCGAGCTATCCTGGCCGCGCCTATCGCCGCGCTGACTTTGCCTTCTGCTGCGCCAACCGCTGTTCGAAATCCCGCTGCGCTCCGGCAAGGAACCGCTGAAACTCGCCGGGCTCGATGAAAGGATTCGGCGCGCCGGGCTTCATCCGAGCCACCTTCTCCTGCATTCCGAAGAACTCCGTATGCGGCGCAAGGAAGATGTCGCACGGCAGCGTCTTCAGCAGGGCAAAGGAACGCGCATAGTCGGCGAGGATGCCAGGGTACGTCGTGTGCCCCACAAGCCGGTTGTCCGCCACGGAGATGCTGCAGAAAAACAGCACGTTCAGCGTCCTGCCGCCCTCGGTGATCGGCATCGTCCAGGTGGTGCATCCCGGTGTGTGACCGGGCGTCAGATGCGCGGTCATCGTCACGCCGCCCAGCCTCACCTGCTGTCCGTCGTGAATCACACGGTCCACTTTCACCGCCGGAAACGTCGTGCCGGTGCGCAGCAGAGCCGCGTCGCCCTGGCTGGCATAAAGCATCGCTCCCGATTTCCGTTTCAGCGCCGCCAGGCCGCCCGCGTGGTCGAAATGGGCGTGCGTATTGAGCAAAATGCGCACATCGGTGACGCGGAAGCCCAGCTTCGCGATGTTCCCTTCCACTTGCCGCGCCATCTCCGGCAGTCCGGCATCAAGCAGAATGTCGCCGGCCTGCGTGTGGATCAGATAGCAGCCGAGGCCCGCCGAGCCCACGTAGTAGATCGGTCCGGCAAGGTGGAACGGCGGAAACGGCTTGTTCCACGCGATGCGCCGCGCGCTCATCGGCTGAGAGAATGCCGCGCCCGCCAACACCGCCGCTGCCGCAATCGCAAAAAGGATTCGACTCATTCTTTCAATGAATTTCGCGCACAACGGAGCTAGTAGCGCAGCAGCCGCTCCGCTTCCGCCGCCACGTCTTCCACCTGCGGCAGGATCTCGTTTTCCAGCACCGGATGGTAGCCGACCCAGGTGTCCATGGCGGCCACGCGGCCCACCGGCGCGTCGAGATGTTCGAACAGCTCGTTGGCGATGCGCGCGGCGATCTCGGCGCCGTAGCCCCAGCTCAAAGTGTCTTCGTGCACGACCATCACGCGGTTGGTCCTGGCCACCGACTCGGCGATCGCCTCCCAGTCATAGGGGGCGAGGCTGCGCAGGTCAATGACTTCGATGGAGCCCCGGCCCAGCTTCTGTTCCACTTGCGCGGCGGCAAGCAGCGACTTCTGCACCAGCGCGCCGAAGGTCACAATCGTGAGCGCGTCGCCCGGCTTCGCGATGCGCGCCTTGCCGAAAGGAATCGTATACTCCGGCCCGGGATGCGGCGAGCGGTTGTAGGGCTCGCGATACAGCTTCTTGTGCTCGAGGAACAGAACGGGGTCGTCGCAGCGGACGGCCGTGCGCAGCAGGCCGCAGGCGTCGAGAGCGTTCGACGGCATGACGACCCTCAGGCCGGGGATGTGCGTAAAGATGCTCTCCCCGCACTGGCTATGATAAATGGCGCCGCCGTTGAGATACCCGCCAGTCGCTGCGCGGATCACGGCGGGCGCGGCGAATCCGTTGTTGGAGCGCCACCGCATGTTCGCCATCTCGTCGCGGATCTGCATCATCGCGGGCCAGATGTAGTCGAAAAACTGGATCTCGGCGACCGGTTTCATGCCGCGCGTGGCCATCCCGATGGCCCGTCCCAGGATCGCGGCTTCGGCGATCGGCGTATTAAAGCAGCGCCGCGAGCCGAACTCGATCTGCAGGCCGCCGGTCGCCTTGAATACGCCGCCCTTGCCCTTTACCTCGGCGAGGCTCTCTTCCCGGCTGGCATCGGCCACGTCCTCGCCGAAAACCACGACGCGGTCGTTGCGGCGCATCTCCTCGGCGAGGGTGAGGTTGATCTCGTCCACCATCGTGCGCGGCTCGCCTTCAAACCGCGGCTCGGCGTCGAATTTGGATGAGGTGGGGTCGATGCGGTCCGAATACAGGAATTCGAGCGCGGAGCGGAGTTCGGCCGGCGCGGCTTTGAGCGCGTAGTCCGTTGCTTCCTGGACTTCCTGATCCACCTCCCGGGCCAGCGTCTGGAGGCCATGGCGGTCGATGATTCCTTCGGCGAGCAGGAACTCGGGGAAGCGCGTGAGCGGATCGTGCTCCTGCTCGGCGGCGCGTTCGGAGGCGGTCTTGTACTGCCGCTCGTCGTCGGAAAGCGAGTGAGAGTACGGCCGGATGACGTGCGCGTGGACCAGCGCGGGCAGGCGCGTCTGCCGGCAGTGCGCGATGGCGAGCGACATCGTCCGCCAGCAGGCGTTGAAGTCCGAACCGTCCACCTCGAAGCGCGCCAGCGACGCGTAGCCGCTGAGCAGGGCGGAGATGCTGCCGCCGGGAGTCTGGTATTCGACGGGAACCGAAATCGCGTAGCCGTTGTCTTCGACCAGAAACAGGACCGGAATCTTTTCCAGGCACGCGGCGTTCAGGGCCTCCCAGAATTCGCCTTCACTCGTCGCGCCGTCACCGGTCGTGACGAGGGTGATTTCGTCGGAGTCCGGGTTCAGGTAGCGGCTCGCCTGGGCGCAGGCTACAGATTGGACGAACTGCGTGCCGGTAGGAGAACTGCCGCAGACGATGTGCATCTCCGGCGAACTCCAGTGCGACGGCATCTGCCGGCCGCCCGAGGCCCGGTCTTCCGCCGCGCCCACGGCCTGCAGAAGCATGTCGCGGCTCGTGACCCCGAGCGAGAGCGCCAGCGCGCGGTCGCGATAGTACGGATAAAACCAGTCGTGCCCAGCTCGAAGAAGCATGCCGGCCGCGGTTTGAATCGCTTCGTGCCCGGCCCCGCTGATCTGAAAGAAGATACGGTTCTGTCGTTTCAGCAGAATTTCGCGGTCGTCCAGCCGCCGCGAAAGATACATCACGCGGAAGGCGTGCAACAGCTCCTCACGGGCCGGATCGGACAGACCCGGGACGGGAGCGCTCGCGGCGCCGTGAACCGCGGTGGCTTGGCTGGATGGCTTGAGCATGCGGTGCAAACCCTTCTTCCCGTAACTCAGTGTACCCGGGAAATTTTCTCCCTGCACTGTCCACTCGGACAGAAGTTCGGGAGGAAGGAAAGGCGTAAGGTGGCAGCCGCTTCAGCGGGAATTCTTGAGCAGCGCGAGCCCCAGCCACACCCAGGCCGCGATGAACGAAACGCCTCCGAATGGAGTCACCGCGCCGAGCACCCGGACGCCCGTAATGGCCAAGACATAAAGGCTGCCCGAGAACAGCGCGATGCCGGCCGTCAGCAGCCACCCGATCCGTCCAGCCTGCACGGGTCCAAGCGAACCGGCGCGGGCGAGCAGGGCCACCGCCATCAGACCCAGGGCGTGAACGAAGTGATAAAAGACGGCCTTCTCGTATATCGACATCCGGTATTCGTCCAGACGGTTCTTCAGGCCGTGGGCGCCGAAAGCGCCGAGAGCGACGGCGGCGGCAAGGAGAAACGCGGCCGTGGCGGCCCAGCCGTTGGAGACCGGGAGGGCGGGTGGCGTGGCGGCGGATTGCGGCATGAGCCTAGCGTAGCCGGTCGGCGCGGGCGCGGCCAAGCCGGCCGCCAAAAACACAACGGCCCCGGAGAGCATGTCCGGGGCCGCGGATAAACTGCTTCGGTTGCGCGCGTCTACTCGACGTCGCCGCGGCGCTTCTTGCGGTTGCGCTTGCGCGCCAGGGCTTCCTTCGTCCGGCGCTTCTCGCCGGGCTTCAGGTAGTAGGAATGACGCTTGATTTCCTTGATGATGTCTTCCTGCTGTACCTTGCGCTTAAAGCGGCGAAGCGCGCTTTCTACCGTTTCGCCGTCTTGAACGACAACTTCCGCCAATCGAATTCACCTCACTCCCGGAACACACCCCCACTTGCGGTCCCCGCGTGGAGGGGTAAATTCAAGCATAGCGCATCGGCGCACGGGGAGCCCGCGGCGTACTATGCTATATTCAGAAGCCAGGCCGGGTGCTGCGCGCCTGAGGAGTTTCCATGCACGCAGCGGCAAGGCCGGTCGTTTCAGACCCGAGGACTAAGGAGCCCAGCGTGAATCTACGTCCGTTGCACGACCATGTCGTCATCCGCCGGATCGAACAGGAGGAGACCGCGCGCGGCGGGATCGTCATTCCGGATTCGGCGAAAGAGAAGCCGCAACAGGGCGAAGTGATCGCGGTGGGCGAGGGCAAGGTGAACAAGGACGGAGCGCGGGCGCCGCTGGACCTCAAACCCGGCGACCGGATCCTGTTCGGAAAGTACTCGGGCTCGGACATCAAGATCGATGGGGAAGAATATCTGATCCTCCGCGAAGAGGAAATTTTAGGAGTGTTGACGAATGCATAGGGTTTTTCGCGCCGCCTTCCTGGTGGTCATCACCGCGGCCGCCGCGGCCGCGCAGGTTAAGATCGGAATCATAAATTCGGCGCAGGCGATTTCCAGCACCGAGGAGATCAAGAAGGCGCAGGCGGACCTGGAAGCGAAGTTCAAGCCGCGCCAGGACGAGTTGACCAAGCTGCAGTCGGACCTGCAAAACATCCAGACCCAGCTTCAGGGCGGCAAGCTGAGTCCGCAAGGCGAACAGGAGTTGAACGCGGAGGGCACGCGCAAGCAGCGCGAGTTCCAGCGCAAGGAGCAGGATCTGCGCGACGACGTGGACCGCGAGCGGCAGGACGTGCTGAGCCGCGCCAACGGCCGCATGCAGGACGTCATCAAGAAACTCGCCGCCGAGAAGGGCCTCGACGCGGTCTTCGATTCCTCCACCATGCTTTTCTTTAAGCCCACGATGGAGATCACGCAGGATGCAGTCGCCGCTTACGACAAGGCGTACCCGGTAACCGCGGCGGCGAAGTAACATCAAAGAGGAGGACGCTGCCGCTATGGGTAGCTACCTGGAGGCCTACGGATCGCAGGAGGAGTTGCGCGCCAAGCGCTCGCACCGCATCCGTCTCGGCGCCGGCATCGGCGCCATCGTGCTCGTAGTCGGAGCCATTCTCTACGGCTCGTTCCGGAACTACACCCAGGAGCATCAGGTAAAAGCGTTCCTGCGCCTGTTGCAGGCCGGACAGTACCAGGATGCGTACCTGATGTGGGGTTGCTCGGAGGCCACGCCCTGCCCGAACTACCCCTTCCCCCAGTTCCGCCAGGATTGGGGTCCGGGCAGCACGCACGCCAATGTCGAGGCCGCGCAGTTGGGCGACGTACAGGCCTGCGGGTCCGGCGTGCTGATCCATGTCAACATCCCCGGCCAGCAGTCGACCGCCCTTTGGGTCGAACGCGGCACCGGTGTCATCGGCTTCGCCCCGTTCGACGATTGCCCCGGCGTGCGCCATCTGCGCATCGGAGCGTTCCTGAAGTCGCTGTTCGGGAAGTAAAGTCCTGGAGCCGGCGACAGGAATCGAACCTGCGACCCTCTGATTACAAATCAGATGCTCTACCTGCTGAGCTACACCGGCCCACTCGCTCTTTTTCGATTCTAGCCGAACGATCCGCCGCGATGCTCTCGATGCCCTCGGCGCTTTCATCTATTGATACTGACTACTTTACAATGTAAAGTACTAACCATGGATGCCCTTGGAATGCACCGCGCCACCGCCGCAGTCGCCGGTGCGGCCGCGCTGGCCTGGGTTTTGTTTCAGCTAAGTACTCCCGTTCGTAAATACGGTGACGTATTATGTGGCCCCATTCGGTGACGTAATCTGATAGGCTGGCATTGGCGACACTCGCCAGTCA
>JAJYCN010000378.1 GCA_021778335.1 Acidobacteriota bacterium
GTTAATTCACGTTCAGCACCGCGTAGCCGTTGGCGGCGAACAACTGCCGCTCGAACTGAAATGCATGAGAGTCCTCGCCATCCGGTCCGCCGTGGATCCGCAGCAGCAGCGGGACTTTCGAGCCGTCGCGATAATCCGGCGGGAGAGTCAGGAGCCCGTGGACTTCCGTTCCGTCTTTGGAGTGGAAGCTCACGTCGCGAGTCCGGCCCAGCGTCACTTCGCTTAGCCACGGCGCGTTCGCGTCAGCCAGTTTGCGCAGCGCGCCGTCTTCGAGCGCGAACACCGTTGCCGGCCTGTCGTCCTGCGTCGCCAGCACCACGTAGTGGCCCGCGGCTTCGTTCTGTGCGATTACCGTGACGTCGCCGTCGATCATTTTCGTCACGCCCCCGCCCGAGAGCGAAACGCGGATCGGATACTCCCGGCGGTCGTTCGTCTCAATGCATACGATCGACCGGCCGTCGGGGGAAAACAGCGGCGCGCTTACCGCCCGGTCCAGGTTCGCGGTCAGCACTTGCGGTTCGCCGCCATCCGCGGGAACCACTGCCAGCTTGAACTGGTTGTAGGCGGTGAGTTCCGGCGCGCTGCCCTGCAAGTAAGCGATCCGCGTACTGTCCGGGCTCCAGGAGAGGTGTCCGGTGTCCGGTCCAGGGAAGTGCGTCAGCTTGCGCGCCACCCCGCCCGGCTTGGCCTCGGTGACGAAAATGTCCGTGTTCTCCGTCCGGTCCCAATCCCTGTCCTGATTGCTGACGAAGGCGATTTTCGTGCCGTCGGGCGACCACGCCGGGCTCCGCTCATCGAAGGATGTCTGCGAGGTGAGCGGCTCGGCCTTCTGTGCCGCAAGGTCGTAGAGATCGATTTTCGTGCGCTCGGTTCCACTCAGATAACCTTCCCGATCTTCTTTGAAGTGGTAGCGGTCCACAATGATCGGCTTCGGCGGTTTCGGCCGCGCGCCGGGCTTCGTCTCCTCGTCTTTGTCCTTCTTCGGCGTCATCAGAAGCGCCAGACGCTTCGAATCCGGCGACCACTCGAAGCCCGATAACTCCTCCTTCACTGCCGTCACCTGCCGCGCCTCGCCCCCGCGCCGGTCCATCAGCCAGACCTGCGATCCTTTCGCCGGTCCGGCCCGCGATGACAGGAACGCCAGGTAGCGGCCGTCGGGACTCCAGCGCGGTGCGCTCTCCCCTTCAGCGTCGAAGGTAAGCTGCAGGTTCTGGCTCCCGTCCCACGAGATCATCCACAGATGCGAGACACGTTTGTCGTCCTTCGCATCAACCGTCGACACCGTATAAGCCACCCACTTGCCGTCCGGCGAAACCCGCGGATCGGACACCACAGACAGCCGCGCCAGGTCATCCAGGTTGAGCATTCGGGGCGCCGCCTGCATCCCGGCCGTGGCGGCCAGAAGAGCAATCAGACTCGTTGCACGCATCAGTCTCAGCCTAGTCGAGCCCTGGCGCAGCCCACTGTTACTTGTCTTACGTATCGAGCCGGCCTGTTTCTCCTCGCAAGCACCTCGCAAAGGTGGCAACAAGGTTGCTTATCGTTTCAGACCGCCTTCGCCTAACTTTCGAAGATCTTCGAATCATTGCGAATTTTTGTTGACAAACGATTCAAAGCGCCTTAACATTCATATGCTGCAGTGTCCACGTAGCTGACAACTTAAGGCAGGTGTACGACCCCCGCATGAATTTCCAAATCGGCGAAAAGATCGTCTACCCAAACCACGGCATCGGTACCGTAGAAAACATCAGCACCCGGTCGTTCGGCACGCAACTCGAACGCTTTTATCTCCTCCGTCTTACCTCGAGCAGTATGACCGTCATGGTGCCCTTCTCTCACGTCACGAACGTGGGTCTTCGTAGAGTGACACGCAATTGTGAGGTTGCGAAAGTTCTCCACTTTCTGGCCGAAGGCGTCTGTCACTGGAAGTGCGACTGGAAGGACCGGTTTAAGGAAAACACGGAACGAATGAACAGCGGCAGCATGCTCGAAGTTGCCGAAGTCATGAAGACGCTGGTCATTCTTCAGCAGCGCAAGCCGCTGTCGTTCCGGGAAAAGAAGATGCTCGACCGCTCCCGGCATATGTTGATCACCGAGATCTCGATCTGCCGCGCGGTTTCGGAAGAGGAAGCGGGCGCGCTCATCGAGCGCTCACTCTCCAAGTGCGCCCTGCCGATGCCCCTGCCGATGTAGCTCCGCGCCCGCGGAACTACAGGCGGCGGATCTTGATGTTGCGGAACCACACCGCGTTGCCGTGGTTCTGCAAACTGACCGGGCACTGTTTCCGTGGCCGTTGGGTGAGCAGGCGCGTGACGGGTGAACCGGCGCCCCAGCGCTCATCAAGCGTCTCTTTGACGTGCGGGTCGTCCAGCGAAGCGTCGACGACTTTTACGCCGTTCAGCCAGTGCTCGACATGGGCGCCGCGCACCACCAGGCGCGAATGGTTGAACTCGCCTACCGGTTTGGTCACATCCTCGGGCGGCGCGAAGAGTCCGTACAGCGCGCCGGTCTGATATAACGGTCCGCGAAGGGCGTCCGGATGCCGGTGGTTGTCGATCATCTGATATTCGAAGCCGACCACGTAGATCTGCGCGCGTGAGCCCGGCGCGATCACCGAGCGGTCCGTCGCACCTTGGTTGAGCGCGTAATCGACATGGTCCTCGAACTTCCGCGCGCCGGGTTTCGCCGTCGCCCGCGTCAGCACGGGAAGCGCCTGAATCAGGTACTTCACACCGCTGTTGCCGCCCGGCGAGATCTTCCAGTCCCATTCCATCTCGAAGTCGCCGAAGGTTTCCTTGCTGATCAGGTCTTCGGTGATGAACGCATGCGGCTTAGCCGCGATCATGTCGCCGTCAAGATGCCAGGCGTCGCCCGTAGGGTTCAGCTTAGAGGGGTCGATGAATTTATCGAGCGACTTGCCGTCGAACAGCAGTTCCCAACCCGCGGTCTTCTCCGCATCCGTGAGCGTGTTCGCGTCCGCGGCGGCCGCAAGCGCCGGCATCATCGCGGCCAGCGCAACACCGGCCAGTAATCTTGTCATCAATCGTCTCCTTATTATTTCGTCACTGCCGCCTCGCCGATCTGCATCACCACGGCCCGCGCCGGCCCGGCCGTTCCATCCGACACTTGCGTCATCAAAATGCGGATCAGGTCGTGCACCGGGTCCATCCATCCTTCGGTTCCAAACGCGCCACCGTGGCCGAATGTGCCCATCGGATGCAGCAGAAGCATGCCCTCTGGATGATTCACAATTTCAAAAGTCAGCCCGTAGCCGGTCCCGCCGAGCCAACCCGAAGGCTTCACATCCGGCGTGAACACCTGCCGCATGGTGTCGATCGACTCGCGCGACATATACCGCCGCCCGCCGTACTCCCCGCCCTGCAACAACATCTGGTAGAAACGTTCGAGATCCTCCGCCGTCGAATACAGCCCGAACTCCGGCGCCGGATACTTCGCCCCGGCCCGGAACTTGGCCGGATCTCCCGCGAGGATCTCATCTCCGGAGCGCACCAGTTTTCCGTTCTCGTGCTTGTAAACCATCGCAATCCGCGCTCGCTTGTCCTCCGGCGCGAAGTAGAAGGTGTCCTTCATTCCGAGAGGATCCAGGATGCGGCGGCGGATGAAGTGCGTGTACTCCTCGCCGCTTGTCACTTCGATGATCCGCCCCAGCGTCGCGATCCCCATGTTGCTATACCGCCAGTGCGTGCCGGGCTCGAACTTCAGGTGCTGGTGGCCGTAGAACTCCACGGCTTCTTTGAGCGTCGCCCGCATCGTGCGCGGATTGTCGGCAAGCGCGCCATCGGGATCGCCGCTCAGTCCCGACGTGTGGCACATTAGTTCCCACACGGTCACCGGATTTGCGGGCGGTTTGAGCCCCGACGGCGTCTCCATCAACTGGCCTTTGAACTCGGGCAGGTAGTCCGAGACGGGCCGCCGCAGCTCGACTTTCCCTTCCTCCACCAGCATCATAATTCCCACGCCGGTGAACGGCTTGGTCATCGACATGATCTGGAAAATCGAATCCGCGCGCATCGGCCGGTGGTTTTCCCGGTCTGCGTCGCCCACCGCATCGAGATAGACGACCTTGCCGTGCCGCGCCACCAGCGCCACTGCTCCGGGGATCGTCTGGTTCCTTACCAGTTCTTCGAGCCGCGTATGAATGATCTGCAGCCTCGCTGCGTCCATGCCCACCGAGGCCGCGTCGGCGGCTCGAAGCGAGCCCGCCGCACCGAGGAGCGCCGCAAAAGCCAACCACGTTTGTCGTTGTTTCTTTGAAAATGTAAGCACGATTTCACTTCTCGGGCGCCG
>JAJYCN010000076.1 GCA_021778335.1 Acidobacteriota bacterium
TCATCTCGGCGATCTTGCCCCGGTGGAGCACAATGCCGCCGATCAACTGCACGTCGAAGTGGCGCATGCCAAGCACGCGCCGGGCCGCCTCGCGGCAAACCGCGAACGACTCGATTAACAGATCGTCCAGCGCCGCGCCCTGCTCGATCCTCTGGCGGAACTCGGCCGTCTTGGCCGCCAGTTCGGCATCGCTCAACGCCTGCATTGACGGCTCCAGATCGCCGATGGCCGCCACCATCGGACGCATCCGCTTCACTTCGCGGTCGTTCCGCGTGCCGAATACTTTCGCTAATGCTTTATCGAGAAACATTTCAACCTCTCTCTGTCAGCTCTTGTTTCGCTTGCCGCCAATCCCGCCCGCGCGCCTACGCAAGCGCGGCGCCGGGTCATTACACAAGAGGCAGAGAGAAAGGAGGAGGACGAGCGTCGAGTTGGGGAGCATGGCCTGTCCGGGGCGTAGCTTCGGGCGCCGGTTGCGCCGCGCGGCCGGTCCCTGCTTCGCACGTTGCCGTGTAGGCGAGCGACGCCGGCATGCCGAGCAGGCTGGCGAACAATTCCCGCGCACTCGCGCCCAGAGCCTGCCGCCGGGCCATGGACAGCCTGCCGAGCAGTTTCGCCCGGATGGCCGTGGGTTGCATTTTCGCGGCCTTCAGCGCCGGACCGTTCGGCCCCGCCGCCGCAGCCACGCCAGGCGCCATCGGCGCCGTGCACACGGCGGCAAGCAACAAAAGGAACGAGCCCGCGGAACTCCATCCGCTTACCCGCCGCCGGATTGCCAAATCGGAAGCCAAACTCAACCTTCTACCAGGATAATACGCGCCAGGGCCGGAGGCGGGCCATGGCGTTCGGCTAGATCACTCGCCCGGCTCGCGGGCCTTCCAATCGTGCGTCGCAAGCGCGAAAAGGAGTGCCCAAAGCAGCAGAAACCGCCCGCCAAACCCAAGCTTCCTGTACCAGTTTCGGTCTCCGGTCCCCATCGCCCCTCACTCCGCCCGCACCCAATCAAGTGTCGCGAAACCTTGGGTGGCGACCAGGCGGCCGCCGTCCCCTCCAAGAATGGTCGCCTGCACACCCTCGACCGCAATCGGCGCCACATCCATGGGAACCAGGTCGTTCTTCGACCGGTCAAGGCGGAACACGCCGAATCGCGTCTTGCGCACGCCCTTCGGGTCCCTTTCCGACGTGTTCAAATATACGTCGCCCTCGGGTGTCATCGCGGCCGAGTCGATCCTCATGCCGCGCGCGCCCCACTCCGCCTGCAGCCCCCACCGCCCGAGCAGTTTTCCGTCGTTGGGGGAGACCTCTACCCACTCGTTTGTTCCATTCGACAGAAACCCAACCCGGTCCTTCGTCGCCCGCAGGCAGGGGAACCACGCCGGATACGTCGCGTCAATGGGAAACGACTGCCGCGGCAACGCCGAACCGATTGTCGTCCCGTCCGCCGAATAGTGTTGGAGCATGTCGTAACCGGCGATCTCGTTATCGTCGGCGTCATGCTTGCGAATGAGCGCCCAGAGCGTCCCGTCCCGGGCGAACTCGACGCCGACCGCCGCGGCATTTTCGAGCGGTTGCAGCTTTTGCATCCGGCCCGCAGCGTCCAGCCAGGCAAGATACGCCCGCGATTCGCCCGTTTCCGCCGCCACCCCGATCGCCGCCACAAACCCTCCATCCGGAGCTATGGTCACATCGGAAATACGGACTTTCTGTGCTCCCGGCGGCCCCACCGTCGTCTGAAGCTTCACCTGCCCATCCACCCCAATCACTACGATCTTCCCGTCCTCGACGCCGTGGTCGAGCAGTACGCCGCGCTCCCACTTCGGCACCCCCTGGTGCGCGAAATTCCAGTTCACGACGACGGTTTTTTCCGGCCGGGAAAGCCGCAGCGGTGTCTGGGCCAGCAGACACACCATCCCCGCAGCCGCAACCAGTCCGAATCCTATTGAAAGCGCCTTGCGCATCCGCCCTCCGCAGCCCCGATTATATGGCCGGCGAGAGATGCGAAAGCATGTCTGAGTCTCTTGTTGGGACGTCCCGCATCGGCCGGAGCCCCGCACAAGTCCTCATGGTCTAGCCAGAGGGCACCGGCGAAAAGGCTCGGACGGGTGCGTGGGGCTTCGCTTGGGGGATGACATCCGGGCAAGCCACTCGGATAGCCTGATGCTGCCGCGTGGTAGAAACGGAGTATCCAAGCGTGCATCCGGCGCAGGCAGCCACAGCAGGCAGAAAGCGACAACATGTGGTCCATCGAAGCTCGGGATATCTTAATCCTCCAGGGCGCGGGTGGCGGCGAGCCCTTCACGAAGTTCGTGGACGCGCTGATCCGCGCTCACTGCTTTGCCTTTGGTATACCGGACGCCGAATTGCGGACTAACTGCCGCGCCAACGTAAGCGACGGCGGTGTCGACACCCAGGTCAATCGCGCAGTGCCGAACGACTCCAGCGGTTGCTTCACGTTTCCTACCTGTTGGCAGTACAAATCGAAGCGGTTTTCCGACATCGGTGAATCTGACCTTCTGGCGGAGGTAAACAAGCCCTACTCCTCGAGGCTGATCGCCGAAGGCTACGCCTATCGCCTGGCGATCTGCGACGACATGCCCCCGCAGCGCCAGGAGAAATGGTCGAAGCTACTCAGTGACGAAGCACATAAGATCAACCCGAAGGCGCCCGCCGCGCTTGTCGTCACGGCGTCAGTTCTCTCCAGATGGGCGAACGCTTATCCGGCCCTCCTTCCGATGCACTTTAGGCTCAACGTTGGGCCGGTACTCCATTTCGAGGCCTGGGCTCAGAACGCGAGCTATGTCACTCCGAAGTACGTGCCGGACCCCCGTCTTAGGGGTGCCACGGAGAAGATTCTAGCCCACACGGACCTTGCGCAGGCTGTCGCGAGACCTACAATCACCGTGCAGGGCCTAGCGGGGGTGGGCAAGACGCGGCTTGTTTACGAGGCCCTTGCCTCGCTCCAAGGAGCAAGAAATCTCGTCTGCTACGCGGACAGCGGAGCTCACGCGGAGGACGCAGCGCGGTTCTTGGCTAACAACGGGACCACACGAGGAATTCTCGTCGCGGACGAGTGTCCGTTGGATTCACGGCTAAAAATCGCAGATCTCCTGCGAGGCCACACGAGCCGAGCCCGCGTCGTTTGCATCGACAACTCCGCCGACCGCCTGCGCGGGAGTACAGAGGAGGAGTTGCGACTTGAGCAGATTCCCCAAGGGATTCTCGATGAGGTCCTGCGCTTGAACTTCCCCGGAGTTCCTGAGGTTAACCGCCGCGTATACGCACGGCTCTCGGGCGGGTACGTGCGGCTCGCTGCTGATCTCTGCGGGCAGGACGCGAAGATCCAGCGCGCGGGAAACATTGGCCCTGGACTCAGAACCGTCGGGGAATACTTCGACACACGACTGGAGGATGACGGAGTCCGTAAAGTAGTCGAGGCCATTGCTCTCTGCCAGAAAGTTGGCTACAGGGAAGGCGTCGACCACGAGCTTGAGGCCCTATGCGACTTCGTTGGCCTGACCCGCCAGCAAGTTCTCGATGCGGTCCGGACCGTCAAGGATGCTCCAGGTTTCGTCGCCCAGACGACCCGCCTTCTTTACATCACACCGGAAATCGTAGCGAGCGTGGCGTTTGAGCGCGCGTGGCGACGCTGGTTCGAGGCCGACCCCCAGGATGCGTTGACTCGCTTCCCGGCGGCCCTGCGGCCCCCCCTTCAGTTGCGGATCGCCCAAAGCGGGTCCGAGGGGGTACGAGCTCTAACGAGCGGCTTTTTTCGAGAGTCAATTGCCAGGCTGGGACCGGATGACCTCGCGGACGAGGAGACTGTCACCAGAGTGGCAACCCTCATCAGTATCGATCCCGAAGCGTTCCTACCCCGCCTTGCGCTGCTTGTGCGAGAGGCATCTGTCGAACAGCTTCGCCGAGCCCAAGGTGGCCTCGGCGGCCACGGAAGCCGAAGGACCCTCGTCACGATTGCCGAGCGGTTCGCCGCATTTCCTCACCTCTTCGAAGACTCCGAGTTGATCCTGCGCCGCTTGGCCATCGCGGAGACAGAGGAGCACATCGCAAATAACGCGACTGGCGTTTGGCGGGAACTCTTCAGAATCAATTATTCGGGGGCAGCCGTCCCCTTCAAGCTCCGTCTTTCTCTCCTTGACTCACTACTGTTCTCGACGGACGCGGCCGAGAGCGCACTCGCGCTGAAGGGTCTGGAAGTGCTAATCAGCCTGTCTCGATCGTCGCGCCCACTCGGCCCCGAGGTCGTCGCGGGCCAATGGGTCCCGCCAGAGTGGCGTCCGACAACACCCGCTCAGTTTGAGGAGTGTCTGGCATGCATCTTAGGCCTCGCCGAGCGCGGAATTGCCGAAGGAACAGACGCGATGAGGGGCGCATTGTGGACAGCGCTCATCGCAAGCATCCCACGGCTACTGGATCACGGCGCGCTTGCGCTACTCAGGGCGATCGGAGAGCGGCACCCGGTGCCGTCCGCGAGTCTGCCAGCCATGCTCGAATCACTCGACGCGTTTCTTGACCGCCCCGGGAGGGACGCGTCGACCGGCGAGGATCCCTATGCAGTGAGCGCGGCCGAGTGGAGACGCGAGCTAACGCCCACTGATTTCGAGGGTCGACTAGTTGCACTGATCGGAAGAGATCCGTGGCGACACTCTCCGCGCACGCTGGGCTACGAGATTCCGCGCGAGATTGAAGCCCTGGCCAAGGAGCTTGTGGACGACGACGCCAAGTTCCAAGCGTCGCTGCCGTTCCTGAGCTCGCGTGACGCGGCGAGCGCTGGGTTGCTTGGCGCCGCCATCGCCGCACTGGACAAGAGCTTAAGCCGCTTCGACCAAATCATGGCCACCGCCTCCGGCGCCGTGTCGCTCGGGTTTCTGCGCGGCTACGTGTTCGGACTTGGTTCTGTGCTGACTGGGCATCAAGATCAATTCAATGCCCGGCTCGATCGGCTTGAAATCGAGACACCTGACGCGGCGCTAGCCGTTGCCTTATCGGCACCCGCAATAGGCAGATCGCTCGAACGGGCTGTGCGTATGATTCGAGCTTCCAAGCTGCCCGTCCATACCCTCCAGTCTTTTCTCTTTGGAGGAAGCTTCGACGTGATGACCGCTGACGACCTGACAACGGTCCTAGACCTTCTTGTACGGGGAGGCGACGCTGGCGCCCGGCACGTCGCGGTGGACTTTGTCGGCCATGCGCTGCTTACGCCGAGAAAGGCTGCCTTTGCGCCTGCCCGGTCCGCGATGTGGCGCGCGCTCGAAGCAAGCGCCACGATGTTCGACCGTGCCGACTACCAATGGCGCACAGCGTTGGAAAAGCTATCGGATGAGGATCCGCAACGCGTTTGCCGGGTGGCTGTTCTCGCGCTCTCCGGCGACGACCACGCGAAACGCGGCGATGCCTGGGGTCTCCTAACAGCGGTCGCCAAGAAGAATCCCGACGCCGTGATACGCGTCTTAGGGCCAGCCCTCCTCGACAAGGAGCGCGGCTGGCTCCTCGCGGTGACCGGACGGTCGGGAATCTTCGCGTCACTGCCGTTCGAGACAGTTCGCGGCTGGCTTGATGAAGCCGGAGTGGAAGGCGCCAGGGCGATCGCCAGCCACCTGGAGCCACCATACCTGAAGGAGGATGCCTCTCCAGCGGTTCCGGCGCTTACCGAGTACGTGCTAAAAACTTGGGGAGACGACGACGCGACATTCACGAGGTTCACGATCTCGGTTCACAACCTGCAAACGTACGTGGGCGACATTTCGGCACAGCACCGCCAAGAAGCCGCGGTCGCGAAGAAGTTCCTCAACCATCCGATCCCGGTCGTGCGCCGATGGGCGGAGGAGGAGGTCAAGGAGCGGGAGCAGGCGGCGCATGTCATGAAAATCCTCACTGAGGAGATGGACTTCCACTGACATCTGCGACTCTGCGCAAGCGTGGTGGCCGCAATATCGCGCACACGCACGGCGGGCGCTCCGGCGCCTGCCCTCCACTACTCCCCCAGCGCCCGGCGCCCCGCTTCGATCACCCGCAGAATCTTCTCCACGTCGTAGACGCAGCCGGCCCAGGGCCCGCCGCTCGCCTGCTGCAGCGCGGCCCAGAGCCGGGTCGCTTCCGGCAACGCCTCGTCGGCCCGAAGGTCGTCGCGTATCGTCCGTGATGCGAGCACGCGTGTGCCTTCCTCGGCCCCGAACATGCGCCCGGCCGCGCCGACTAAGTTCACGCTTCCTTCGAGCCGTGCGCGGTCCACGATGATCTCAATCACGTCGCCGTCTACTAACTTTCCCACCGGCCCGCCGGCGAGCGCCTCGGGCGACACGTGCCCGATGCAGGCCCCGGTCGAAACTCCGCTGAAGCGCGCGTCCGTGATGAGCGACACGTGCTTGCCGAACTCCAGGTGCTTCAGAGCCGAGGTTACCTGGTAAGTTTCCTCCATCCCCGAGCCCAGCGGCCCGCGGCAGATCAGCACCATCACATCCCCGGCCCTGATCTCGCCCCGCTTGACGGCACCGATCGCGGCCGTCTCGGTCAAAAACACCCGCGCCGGACCGGTCATACGGTACACGCCGTCCGGGTCCACCACCGAGGGATCGATCGCCGTGCTCTTGATCACCGAACCTTCCGGCGCCAGATTGCCCACTGGGAAACAAACGGTCGAAGTCAACCCGCTGGCCGCCGCGCGCTCGGGTGAAAAGATCACTTCATCGGGATCCACGCCGTCCCGCTCGCGCAGCAAAGCCCGCAGCTTGACGCGCCGCTCCGACTTCTCCCACCAATCGAGCGCCTCACCCACGCTTACACCCGCCGCCGTCATCGCCCTCGTTTCGAGTAATCCGGCGCGGCGCAGATGCAACATCACCTCGGGCACGCCGCCGGCCAGGAACACGCGCACCGTTGGATGATTCCGCGGGCCGTTGGGCAGCGCGTCCACTAACCGCGGCACGCTCCGGTTCACGCGCTCCCAATCCGCCCGCGCCGGCCGACGCAGTCCCGCCGCATGCGCAACAGCCGTCAAATGCAGAAGCAGATTCGTCGAGCCGCCGAATGCCGCGTGCACCGCCATTGCGTTATGAAGCGCGCCATCGCTCAGCAGGTCGCGCATCAAGAGTCCGCGAGCGACGAGAGCCCGCAACGCCCGCGCCGAGCGCTTCGCCATATCGAGCCAGATCCGCTCGCCCGAAGGCGCCAGCGCCGAATGGGGCAGCGCCATGCCCAAACCCTCGGCCACGACCTGCGACGTGGCTGCCGTTCCCAAGAATTGGCAACCGCCGCCAGGCGTGCCGCATGCCCGGCAGCCCATGTCCGCCGCGTAGTCGAGCGTGATCGTCCCGTGCGCGAACCGCGCTCCGATCGTCTGCACCGTCCCGGCATCCTCGGCGCCCTCGGCTGGCAGAGTCACGCCGCCGGGCACAAGCACGCACGGCAGATCGCGCGCACCGGCCAGCGCCATCATCATCGCCGGCAATCCCTTGTCGCAGGTCGCCACGCCCAGCACTCCGCGCCGTGTCGGCAGCGAGCGGATCAGCCGCCCGAGAACGATGGCCGCGTCGTTGCGGTACGGCAGACTGTCGAACATGCCGGCCGTCCCCTGCGTCCGCCCATCACAGGGATCCGTGCAATAGGCCGCGAAGGGCACGCCGCCCGCCGCGCTAAACTCCCGTGCCGCCTCCTCCACGAGCAGGTTCACTTCCCAGTGCCCTGTGTGAAGACCCAGCGCCACCGGCGTCCCATCTGGCGCTCGCACACCGCCGTGCGTGCTCAAGATCAGCGTCTGGTCGCCTGTCAGCCGGGACGGGCTCCAGCCCATGCCGACGTCCTGCGTCAGCCCGAACAGATCGCCGGACGGCCGCTCCCGCAACATCTTCTCCGTCAGGGGCAGCTTGCCTTCCGGGCCCGCCGCCTGTGAGCGCACGGAATAAATGGACGCGTCACCGCTGTCGGCGATGACCGCGAACGAGGGTATCTCGGCCATGATTCCCTATGCGCTCCCAATCAGAATGCCCGTCAAGAACACGAGCACGCCGCCTACAATCACCTGCATCGCGGCGCCTAAGAACGGCGTGTCCATATAACGATGCCGCACCCAACTGATGATCGCCAGTTCAATTGCCACGATCCCCACTGCAACTGAAGTCGCTACGCGAAAATCCGGGATCAGATACGGCAGCGTGTGTCCGATGCCGCCGGCCGTCGTCATCAGCCCGCATACCGCCCCGCGCACCCACGGATGCCCACGCCCGGTGAGCGAACCGTCGTCGGACAGCGCCTCGGCAAAGCCCATCGAAATGCCCGCGCCGACGGAAGCCGCAACGCCCACCAGAAATGCGTCCCAGCTATTGCGCGTCGCAAACGCCGCCGCGAAAACCGGCGCAAGCGTCGACACCGAGCCGTCCATCAGCCCGGCCAGGCCCGGCTGCACGATCTGCAGCACAAACAGCCGCCGCGCCACATCCTCTTCCTGTTGTTTGGTGTCGGCCGTCAGCCGTTCTTCCATCGCGCCGGCTGTCGCGATGTGCCTTTGCTCGATCTCAACGAGGTCGCCGAGCAGTTTTCGCACCGAAGCGTCGCTCACTTTCGTGATCGCGCGCTCGTAGAACTGGCGGGTTTCGCTCTCCATCGTCGCCGCCGCCCGCCGCGCAGCTTTTACCCCCAAGGGCTTGTAGAGCCACACTGGTCTGCGCTCGACAAAACCCTTCACATCCTGGCGCCGGACTAGGGGAATGTGCTCGCCGAACCTCTGCCGGTATGTTTCGATCAGCCAGGCCCGATGCTGGGACTCCTCGGCCTGCATCTCCTCGAACATCTGGGCCGTGGCCGGGTAACCGGCGCGCAGCGCCTCCGCAAAATCGCCGTAAATCCGCCCGTCTTCTTCCTCGAGCGAAATCGCCAGCGCAAGAATTTCCTTCTCCGTAAGATCTTTGAAGTTTTTCGCCATGGCACGGGGGACCGCCTCGCGTCCCCGCTCGACTCATCGTATCGGGTTCGGCCCCGCCACGAAACTTTCTCCCAAAATCCCATCCACCGACCACGCGCCCGAACCGCCGATCATCACTGCCGCCGCGATCGCGAGCACGAGCAGGTGATACTCAATCCCCTCGCCCTTCTGCGTCCCGCTCCAGTTCATGAATAGACCGTTCTTTATATGGACCGTAAAGATTGCCACGAGCATGTTCACCGCGATGCCGAAGGCGGCCACCCGCCCGAGCAGACCCAACACAAGCCCGAGCCCGCCAAAGAACTCAGCCGCGATGGCCAGAAACGCCAGCGGCGCCGGAATCCCCATGCCGTGCTCGAAGAATGACATCGTCGCGCTGAACCCGGAGCCGCCGAAAAGGCCCAGCATCTTCTGGGAACCATGGGCCAGGAAGACAATACCCAGCACGAGTCGCGCAATCGTCAACCCGTGGTCGTTCTTCGTGCGAATGAGTTTTTCCAGCATGGCGAGATCCTTCCTGTTGGGCGCGCTTGGTTACGCCGGCCGCTGTGTCTCTCAACTCTTTTAGCAAAAGGCGCGGAAAAAATCGGATCGCCCCGCGAAGGGCGATCCGATGCCAAGCGCGCGGGTTGGGGTTGTTGTTAGAACACGATACGGACCGAGGCCTGCAGGTCGCGGTTATCGATCACCGTCGAAGTGATTACACCGACCGTCGGCGATCCGATGTTCGCATTCGGGAATCCGAAGTTGGGCGTGTTGAACGCATTGAAGAAGTCCATGCGCAGTTCCATGCTGACGCGCTCCCAGATTGGAATATGCCGGAGCATGGACAGATCCCAGTTCGACGTGCTCGGGCCATAGAGCGCGCCGCGCGGCGAGTTCCCATAGGTATTCGGTGGCGGCGCTTTGAACGCGGCCGGATTGAACCACAGCGACTGCTGCGGATTCGACAAGGTACCGGAGGCGATGCGGTTCGGCCAACTTGGCGCGCCGAAATTGACACCGCTGTTCAGAAACACGGTGAACGGAAGCCCGCTGGCGAAGGTCACGATGCCGTCCATCTCCCATCCGCCGAGGATGTAGGAGGCGAAGCCCTGCTGCAGCCATTTCCTTCCCTTCCCGAAAGGAAGTTCATACGTGTAGCTGCCGACAAAACGGTGCATCTGGTCGAAGCCGGACGGCCCATAACCCGCGGCAAGGTCGGTGATCGTTTGCGGATTGCCCACCGCGCCGCCGCCGCTAGCCGCCGATCCGCCGTAGTCGAGCGAACGGCTGTAGCTGTAACTCAGCAGCGCCGACATGCCGTGCGAATAATGTTTCGTCACTTTTACCTGCAGCCCGTGATAGTTCGACATGTTCCGCTCGTCGCACTGGGTCATGTTCGACACGTTGTTCAGCGGCTGAATGATGCGGCGCGAAGCCAGCGAACCGGCCGAATCCACACCCGGCGTACCCGGTAAAACCTCGTTCGGGTTGTAGCAGTAAGTGAGGTGAACACCGCGGCTTCCCGCATAGGCGACTTCAAGCATGGTGCTCGAGGAGATCTGGCGTTCAATGTCGATGTTCCAGCTCTCCATGTACGGAGTCAGGTTATTGAACTGATGTCCGATCACGGCCGGGGAAGCGGCGTTAAGCTGTGCCGTGTTCATGGGCTGAATTGGCGCGACCGGCGGGAACAGGTTCTGAATCTGTGGAACGTTGGTGAAGCTTAACGGATAGGTGTTCACCGCGTAGTTCTGCGAAATCGTGTAGGGAACCTGCTGTCCGAGTTCGTTCGAACCGGAGAACGGGCCAGGGAAGTACGAGATCGCAAACCCGCCGCGCAGAATCGTCGTCTGCTTTCCGGTCAGATCGTAAGCGAAGCCGAACCGTGGCGCAAGGTCGTTATACCGAGTCTGGACGCCCGCTGTATTCGAGGTCCCGTTCACGCCCGCATACACCAGGCTGAGCGAATTGAAATCGAAATTCACCAGCCGGTTCCGGATTTCCACATCCGGAGTGAATACATCGTAACGGATGCCGAGGTTGAAGGTAAGCCGCGACGTCGCCTTCCAGTCGTCCTGGAAGAAGCCGGCAAATTCCTGATTTGTCATGTAATACGGCGTGATCAGGAATCCCCGCGAGCCGCCGGTCGAATAGCCGAGCAGCATCGTGGCGATGCCGGAGCCACCGGTCGCGTTCACCGGATTGTTCGTGAAGTTGTCGTTGAAGTTGATCGTGCCGCGCGTGTTCGTGTTGGTAAATGGCGTCACCAATTCGCGGATATAGCGGAAGCCAAACTTCATCTGGTGCGTGCCCTTGGTCCAGGAGAGGTTGTCCTCGAACTGGATGTTGGTCTGCTTCGGGTTCGCCGGCAGGAACGCGGCGCCGCTGGCGATGCCCGTGAAATCCTGGATGCCCAGGTTCGGCAGCCCGCTGGTGAAGTGCGAGATGTTGATGCCCTGAATTCCCAGCGAAGTCGCGGATGCGATGCCGTAGCCGGAAGGCACCGTGTACGGGTTCGTCCGGGCATAGCCCATGCGATATTCGTTCAGCAGCGTCGGGCTGAAGATATGCGTTTCGTTAAGCGCCGCGCCCTGCGCGGCGAGGTTCGTGGTCTGCGGGCCCGCCACAAAGGGACCGAGTTGAAACTGCTGCGCGGCCGAGGCCGGAGTCGGAAGACAGCAGGCGCCTTGCCCTGACGCGGGGTTCGTGAAGCTGAAGTACTCATACGAGTAGCGGAAGAACATCGAGTCCTTGTCGCTGATGCGATAGTCGAGCCGGGAATTGCCTCCGTTGTCGTCGGTGATTTGATTCGCGGCGGATGTGTAGTTGTTAAAGCTTCCCGGGAGCGTGGGCAGGGGATAAATGCTCGCCACGTTGAAGCCCACCGGATTGATGAGATTCGACGGGATAGTGTTATTCGGGAAAGGCTGACGGGTTATCTGATTGCCTACCTGCTGCGTCGTGAACGGATTGTAGATCGTGATCAGATTCCCCTTCGAGTTGAAGTAGTTGCTGAAATCGCCCGTGCGCTCCGCCGCGGTCGGCACGCTATTGACGAACGTGATGCCCTTCAGCGCGCGGATCGCATAGTAGTCGGCGAAGAAGAACAGCTTGTCCTTGATGATGTGGCCGCCGACCGCCGCGCCGAACTGGTTCCGCCGGAACTCCGGTTGCCTCTGCGTCGTCGGATTAAAGTAATTCCGGGCGTCCATGTAGCTGTTGCGAAGAAATTCGAACAACTCGCCGTGGTAATCGTTGGCGCCGGACCGCGTCGAGACGCTGACCACGCCGGCGCCCCGGCCGAACTCCGAGGAGAACGTTCCCGTCAGCACTTTGAACTCGCCGATCGACTCCACCGACGGCTGCACCATCACGGTGTTGAACGTGTACTCGTTGTCGTCGATGCCGTCCACCAGCCATGCGTTCGCGTTGGCCTGGCTGCCCAGGGCGTTGAAGTCGGAAGCGGCACGCGGGTTGAACGAACTTGCGCCCGACAGATTCTCGCCCACCTGGCCTGGCGTCACGCCCGGCACCAGGTACACGAGCTGCGCGAAGTTCCGGCCGTTCAGCGGCAACATCTGCACGGAGCGTTGCGTGACCACTTCGCCTAGTTCCGCGCTGTCGGCGCGGACCAGAGGCGCCTGGGCAACGACTTCCATCGTCTGCGTCAGTTCACCGACTTCCAGCGCGAAATCCAAACGCGCCTTTTGGTCAACGTCCAGGGTCACATTATCCGTCTCGGCGCGCTTGAATCCTTGCACCTCGACAACGACTTTGTAAGTGCCGGGAATCAGGAACGGAGCATTGTACGTTCCCGTCGGGTCCGTCGCGTAAGTCGTGACAGTACCCTTGTTAACGTCCGTGATTGTCACCTTCGCGGCGGCAATCGGCGCTCCGGAAGCGTCTCGGACAGTCCCGAGGATCGTCCCGGTCGTAACCTGCGCCGCGGCTGGCACACAGAATACGAACGCGATCAGCGCCGGGAAAACCAGCGCGGAAAATCTCTTCAACATGGATTTTGGCCCCCTTACGTACAGGATTGCTTCCAGCAATACATTCCCAACCACTTCCCTCGGTTACTTCTGTCTTCCACCCATTCAGACGCGCCGCAAAGACTCTTCCGCGGGACGCTCCGCGTGCTAAGCCGCGGAATTCGGATCGCCCGGCCGGCCAGATTGGCTCCACAACCAATCTCCCGACCGTTCGTGATCCCACTGCGGGGTCGGCTCGAAGTAGCCGGTCCCCGGCATCAGATGCTGCTTGGCCACTTCGTCGTTGAGCGTCACGCCCAACCCAGGCTTGTCCGGAACCTTTATGAAACCTTTGTTGATGATCGGCTTCTCGATCCCTACCACGAGGTCCTGCCACCATGGCACATCGAGCGAGTGGTTCTCACAGGCCAGGAAATTCTCCGTCGCCGCCGCCACGTGTACCGAGGCCATCGCGCCAATCGGCGTTCCGGCGTAGTGCATCGCCATCGGAACGCCATACTCCCAGGCGGCATCGCCGATCTTATGCGTCTCCAGAATGCCGCCGGACGTGGAGATATCCGGGTGAATTTTGCTAACCGCGTGCGCCTGGCAGAGTTTGATGAAGCCCTCTTTGAGATAAATGTCTTCGCCCGTTATCAGCGGCGTCGGACTTTCCATCGTGATGCGCTGCAGTAGCTCCGTATACTGCCAGGGGATCACGTCTTCGATCCATTCAAGGTTGTACTTCTCGTACGCCTTGCCAAGCCGGATGATGGAGTTCACACCGAGATGGCCCAGGTGATCCATAGAAAGCGGAATCTCGTAGCCGACCGCGCCGCGTACCGCCGCCACATACTCGCACAGCTTTTCGATGCCCTTGTCGGTGATCTCCATCGCAGTGAACGGATGCGGAAGATTGCGCATCTCCCACGGGCTCATCCCCGACGGTTGCATCACGGTACCCGGAATCTTCGAGATCAGGTTGATGTTGAGATCCATCTTGAGCCACGTCAGGCCCATCTCTTCCTTGCGAGCCTTCTCCCGCGCCGCGTACACGGCCGGATCTTCGGACTCGGTGGTGTCCGCGTAGATACGGACGTTGTCGCGGAACTTGCCGCCCAGCATCTGGTAAATCGGAATTCCGTACACCTTGCCGGCGATGTCCCAGAGCGCTTCTTCGACTGACACGACACCGCCCGCCTGCCGCCCGTGGTAGCCAAACTGCTTGATTTTCTCCCAGATCTTACTGATGTTGAGAGGATTTTCACCCACCACGCGGCTCTTCAGGAACAAGGCATACGTGGCGCTGGCGCCGTCGCGCACCTCACCTAGCCCGTATACACCCTGATTCGTATCCAGTCGCACGATCGTGCAGGGACTCGGCCCCGGCTTCACGATTGTGGCGATCCGCATGTCGGTGATCTTCAGCGTCGATGGACTGGAGTTCGTGTTGACGTTCCGGTGCGGCGCCTCTTGAGCTTCCAGTTCCCGCTCGATCATCTTCGCTGTCAACAGGCCGCCCGAAGTCTTCAGGAGTGCCCGCCGGCCGAATTTTCCACTGAGTATATTTGCCATATGAATCCGTCTCCGATTCCCTCTGCTATTGCCGCTTGACCGGCAAGCGCAGTTTCGAGCCCTTGCTTTCGAGGTATTTGTTGAATTCTTCGATCATTTGCCGAGACCACTGCCCGTCGACCTGCCCCGGCGCGTACTTTCCCTCACGCAGCATCTCGTGGCCCCAGTCGTCACGATAGTGGGTCAATTCCGAATCGTCAGCCACCATCCCGGCCAGTTGCGCCGGAATGAACGTAATCCCGTCCGGGTCGCTCAGAACGATGTCGCCCGGAAGTACCGTCGCCTGACCGATACGGATCGGCACGTTCATCCCCATCAGCGTCACCTCGGCGATCGCCGAGGGGTGAAAGGCCCGTGCGAACACGTGGAAGCCCTTGATCTCGGATATCCCGGTTGGGTCGCGAACTGCCCCGTTCACTACCAGGCCCGTTCCCGTTTTCGTCATGATTGACGTGCCCAGGTTATCGCCAATGATGGTGCCGCCATCCACCTTACCGAACAGGTCCACCACCATGACATCACGCTGAACGAGCGTGTCGATCACCCAGGAATTCTGCCCGTGCCCGACGCGCCCTTCCTGCTTGCCCTCTCCGTTGATGTAAGCGTTGATGTCCGGACGGTAGGGCATGAACACCGCCGTGACCGCGCGGCCGATTAACCGCTCGCCAGGGTTGATCTCCTTCCAGTTGCCTTCAAACTGCAGCCGGTAGCCGACGTGGCGCAGCGTGCTCCAGGCTTCCTCCGCCGTCGTGTCTTTCAACCGGTCGAGAACTGAATCGGGAACCTTCGGACGCCCGTCCGGGAACCGCTCCCCCTTCCATTCACTCGTTAGAGCAATCAACTGCTCCTTGCTGAACATCCCGATTTGTGCGGCCAGCGGAACGGCGAGGGCAGCGGTCAACAAAATTCCCCTCCCAACGTGCGAGGCCCAAACTTTCAGCGTCATGGCTGTGACTCCTATGTTTTGATTACGCCCCCAAGCGCGGCTCGACCGCAGACCACGAGCGACCGAGAAAAACACTTTGTTGACAACCTAATACCGGCGGAAGAAAAAAGCAAGGAGAAACATACCGACTCGCCGTCGCGTCACGGTTACGCAACGTCATTTGCCTGTATTTGGAATAAGTTGGGAGGGTCTGCTGCCGGCGCCTGTTTACTCCAGTAACGTCGGATGAGAGACGACAGCGTGCGTCTGGTAAGTCCAACTGAAGGCCAGCGTACCATCTAAAACGCAGTGCACCACCACTTGGTAGGAAGGCGGGAAGTGTTGGACACCCTGCGCGGCGAGACGGGCCTTGAGGACACGCAAGCTCGCCGGCGAGGAGAAGAACTCCATCGCGGCCTGCGGTCCCGCTGAAGTGATGCCCGAAAACACCGCCAGCCGCGTCCCGCTACTCGACCCGGACGAAACCGGAAGCACGGTCAAGAGTCCATAGACTTCCTTCAGTTGTCCGTTCTCGTCGTAAACCGGACGGAATTCATGCTTTGGATTAGCTCCCGGCGGCGCATCGGAGACGACCTCCTGCTTCGCCGCCGGATCGAAATAGACCGAGTACGGCATGTTGGCCAGGATGCGCGCCGCGAGGTGGCTGTAGCTCGGCGATCCGATGATGAGCGCATTGCGCCCGCGAAGCGCCATCGGCCGCATCCCGTTCTCCGGCAGCACCTGCGCCCGTTGCCCCGCGCTCGCCAGCACACGCACGCCGACCGACGCCGCCAGGGCGTCCCCCAGCAGCGCATCGTTCACGGTGGATTGCAAATACACTCCGCCGCCGCGATTCGGATGAAGCGCCCGAAAGAAGGCCGCGGCCACCGGCGGCGCCGGCACGATCCCTTCCACCGGCGGGACGCTATCTTCGGGGTAATTCATCAACATCATCACCGGCGGCGAGGGGATTGTAATCATCGCGTTGCCATCCGGCGCCAGCATCGGCCCCCAGGCTTCCCGCAGAACGGGGTCGGGCAGGCTGCGCCGCGAACCGGCCATCCATCCGGCGAACGCCGCGATCAAAGTCAATGCCACCACACCCAACGTAAGACGGACATCGAACCGCCACACCCGTTCCGGCGCCGGAGCAATCCGCTCCACCGACGCTTCTGTCCGGCTCACGAACGAGGGTGTGTATGATCCCTTGTGCAGTTCAATCCGTACCTCGGCGCCCGGGTTTTCCTTCTCGTAGTACTCCTGCAGTTTCTGCCGCAGCGCATACGCGCGGCTGCGGACCGAAGAGTCGTCGTGCGGCGTGTAGCCCCGCGGCCGGCCAAGTGCTTCGATGCCGATTGTGTACTCGCTGATCTCCTGCGCCCGGCCGGCGATTTCCATTTCGCAAATATAACGAAAGAAACGCTTTAGCTGATCGCTGCGCGCGAACGCCTGGCTTCGGAGCACGCCTTCGAGCGCCGCGCGCTTTTCCTCCGTGCCGATCGTGAATTCCTGCGTTGTCACCGCCCCTCCCACGTCCGGAATCCTATCATAGGCCCACAGTTGGCGTTCACCGGCCGGGCGCGCGCGTATGATGAGGAATCATGAAGCTTGCATCGCGAACCGCCACGCTGGCCCTCCTCGGACTGCTCGCGGCCTCCTTTGTTGCCGGAGAAACAGTTCCCACGCTCGCCATCGGCTCGCCAGCCCCCGACTTCCATCTGCCTGGTATCGACGGACAGGTGCACTCGCTCGCTGACTACAACTCAGCCAAGATCCTCGTCATCGTCTTCACGTGCGACCACTGCCCCACCGCGCAGCTTTACGAAGGCCGCATCAAGGAACTCGCGGCGGATTGTAAGGACAAGGGCGTGGATCTCGTCGCGATCCAACCGAACGATCCGAAAGCCGTCCGGCTCGACGAGATGGGTTACACCGACGTAGGCGATTCACTTGAGGAAATGAAGATCCGCGCCGCCTACCGGCACTTCAATTTTCCCTATTTGTACGACGGCGCCACCCAGAGCGTTGCGCGCGCCTACGGTCCGGTATCGACGCCGCACGTGTTCATCTTCGACGCCCAACGTAAGCTGCGTTACCAGGGCCGCGTCGACTCCAGCATGCGCGAGAATCTGGCTCGCATCCACGACGCCCGCGACGCCATCGACGCTCTACTCGCGGGTAAACCGGTGGCAAATCCCGTGCGTCCTACCATGGGCTGCTCCATTAAGTGGTCAACGAAAGGCGGCCAAGCCGAAGAAACGGTCCACATTAACGCTCAGCCGGTGAAACTGGACATGGCCTCCGCCGCCGACCTCACCGCATTACGCAGGAACACCTCCGGCAAAGTGGTGCTTGTCGATTTCTGGACCACCTGGTGCGGCCCCTGCGTTGAAGAGTTTCCCGAGTTCGAAAAGATGTACCGTATGTACGGCAAGCGCGCGTTCGACTTAGTCACGGTCGCCGCCCAGTTCCCCGATGAACGCAAAGGCGTCTCCGCCTTCCTTGAGCGCCAACACGCCACCAGCCGCAACTTGCTCTTCTCGGAAGACGACACCTACGCGATGATGGCGGCCTTCGACGCCAAGTGGAACGGCGGTGTCCCATACACCGTCCTCCTCGGGCCGGGCGGCGCGGTCTTATTCTCCACCCAAGGCGCTGCCGACCCGTTGGAACTCCGCCGTCTGATCCTCCGCCATCTGCCCGACGACGATTACATCGGCCAGCAAGCTTACTGGAGTTCGCGTTAGCGGCCGGCCGCGGGCCCGACGAGGGGAGGATTCCGGTCCGAAGCCGTCTGGCGTTGGTGCCAGTAAGGATAAACCGGCGTCACGTCGCTGGCGGCATCGAGTTTCGCGATGTACTCGGGCGCGAGTTTCCATCCGGCCGCGCCCACGTTGTCGCGCAACTGCCGCTCGTTGCGCGCGCCCATGATAACGGAGCAAACTGTGGGCCGCTGCGTCAGCCAATTCAGAGCGATCTGTGGGATCGATTTGCCCGTTTCCTTCGCTACCTCGTCGAGCGCGCCGACAACGTTGAACAGCAGGTTGTCATCGACAGGCGGTCCGTACTGCGCCGTTTTAGGCAGGCGTCCCGAGTCGGGCGCCGGTTGTCCGCGGCGAATCTTGCCGGTCAGCCGGCTCCAGCCAAGCGGACTCCAGATCAGCGCTCCCACGCCTTGATCGTGTCCTAGTGGCATCAGCTCCCATTCATACTCGCGGCCGATCAGTGAGTAGTAAACCTGGTGCGCAACGTAGCGCGACCATCCGTACCGGTCGCTGGTCATGAGGGACTTCATCATGTGCCAGCCCGAAAAATTCGACGCGCCAATGTAGCGCACTTTCCCGGCGGCAACCAGATCATCCAACGCGCGAAGCGTCTCCTCCACAGGCGGCATCGCATCGAAGCCGTGCATCTGGTAAAGATCGATGTAATCCGTTCGCAGCCGCCTCAGGCTCGCTTCGCAAGCGGAGATCAGGTGATACCGCGAAGTCCCGCCCTCGTTTGGGTGCTCGCCCATGCGGAAAAAGGCCTTCGTGGCAATTAGAAGTTGGTGCCGCCGCCCCTGAACCGCTTCGCCGAGGATCTCCTCCGAGCGTCCCGCCGAATAAGCGTTCGCCGTATCGAATAGGTTGACGCCGGCTTCGAGACAGATGCCCACTAACCGCCGGGCTTCCTCCACCTCGGTGGCGCCCCAAGCCTGGAATAGCTCGCCGCGCCCGCCAAAGGTGCCGGTGCCGTAGGAGAGAACCGGGACTTGCAGCCCGGACTTGCCAAGTTGACGCAGTTCCATAGAAGTTTCCGGCCCACCTACAGCGGCAGAATTTCTTCCCTTTGTGGGTCGAACTGAATTCGCCGCTTCTGCTCGTACGCCAGGTTGCCCAGGTGCGAAGCCTGCGCGCTGCGATGGCCGATGTACACGTCGCCGTTCGGCCGCTGGCGGGTGCGCATGCAGGCCAGGAAATTTTCTACGTGGTCGATGGTCAGCTCGCGCGCCGCCGTCACTTCCGTCGGCTGCGCTCCGCGGTCGGCCGGCGTAAGAATGAATTTCGACCGGTCGATATATAGGTTGCCTTCGGTGCCGCACATCTGAATCGCCGCGCCCTTTATCCCCGGCGCGAGCGTCGCTTCAAACGTCGCGGTCCACTTGGCTGGATACTCCAGCAGGATGTCGATCGTGTCCGGCGCCGTGCGTCCGTCGGGATATGCATAAATGCCGCCCGCGGCCACTGCGCTGATCGGATCGTCCTGCAGCATGAACATATGCACCGCGTCGATCCAGTGCGTGAACAGATCCGTCACCTGTCCGCCGCCGAAATCGAGATAAGCGCGGAAATTCCAGTACTGCCGCGGATCCCAGTCGCGCCACTTCACCGGGCCCAGGAACATATCCCAATCGAGATTGGCCGGCTTCTGCGCAAGCGAGGCCGGCGCCTTCCGCAGGTGCCACGAGTTGCCGTGCCACCATGTGCGCGCCAGCGTGATCTTGCCGAGTTTGCCCGCTTGAATATACTGGTCGCGCGCCTGCATGTAGTGCGGTCCGGAGCGCTGCTGCATGCCGGTCTGAAATACGCGGTTGTTTTCGCGCGCCGCTTTCACGACCTTCGGGCCTTCCTCGATGGTGAGCGTCAGTGGCTTCTCGCAATAGACGTCCTTGCCGGCTTCCACCGCGGCGATCGAGATGCGCGAGTGCCAGTGGTCCGGCGTAGCGATCAGAACCGCGTCCAGGTCTTTGCCGTCATCGAGAAGTTTTTGGAAGTTGCCGTACTTCCTCGCGTCGGGGGCCTTCTGCGCGGCCTCGTCCACGCGGTCGCCCCAGACGTCGCAGAGCGCCGCTACATGAACCGCCGGGTTCTTCTGGAAGATTCCCATGTCGTACTGGCCGCGCGAGCCGCAGCCGATCACGCCGAGTTGAACGCGGTCGTTGGCGCCCAGCACGCGGGAGTAACTGGCGGCTGTAACGGCGACGGCGCTCGTGGCGGCGGCGCGAAGAACACTGCGGCGGTTGACGTCCTGGTCCGGCATAATCTGCCAGTATATCCTCGGAGACTCCGCCAGGTCCGATATCCTGA
>JAJYCN010000077.1 GCA_021778335.1 Acidobacteriota bacterium
CGCCACCGCCTGCCCCAGGTTCATCGACCCGTGCTCTTCCCGCGCCGGAATCCGCATCAGCCAATGGCAGTGGCTCATGTCCTCGTTCGACAGCCCGAACTTCTCCGACCCGAACAGCAGCGCCACCGGCTCGTCCGCCTCGAGCGCCGCCCGGATCAAAGCCCCGCCTGCCTCCAGCCTTCGCACCGTATGCTTCAACTCCCGATGCCCCACCGCCGTCGTGCCCACCACCAACTTACAGCCCGCCGTCGCCTCCGCAAGCGTCCCCCACTCGCGCGCGGCCTCGAGCACCGCGCCCGCGTGAACCGCCGAGCGCGCCTCGCGAAACGCCACCTCGTAGGGGTTAACTAGATGTAAGTCGAAAAACCCGAAGTTACTCATCGCGCGCGCCGCCGCGCCGATGTTCAACGGATTCCGCGGCGCCACCAGCACCACGCGGAGCTTCCCGGCGCTCACTGCTCCAGGTACGTGTAGCCGTTCAGGCCGTCTTCATAAAATCGGAGCAGCCGGCCGGATTCCTCATATCCGATCCGCCCCTCCCGAAGCGCGCTCTCCACGTCCTTGCGGAACTGATCGAGCAGCGCCTTGGCCTGAAATTGCACGTAATCGAGAACCTCGCGCACCGTGTCGCCCCTCACCACCGTCTCGAGCAGCACCTCGCCCGTCTCGCTCAACCGCACGTGAACGGCGTTCGTGTCGCCGAACAGGTTATGCAAATCGCCCAGAATTTCCTGGTACGCCCCGATCAAGAACGCTCCCAGATAATACGGGCTTCCGTTGAACGCATGCAGCGGCAGCGTCCGCTTCACGTCGCGCCGATCAATGAACTGGTCGATCTTGCCGTCCGAATCGCATGAAATGTCGCCCAGCACGCCCCGGTGCGTCGGCGTCTCCCGCAGCCGGTGAATCGGCATGATCGGGAAAAGCTGCTTGATCGCCCAGCTATCCGGCATGCTCTGGAACAGGGAGAAGTTGCAAAAGTAAGTGTCTGCCAGCAGCCCGTCCAGCCCCTCCAGTTCCTCCGGAAAGTAATCCAGCTCCTTCGCCATCCGGTACACCTTCCGGCAGATCGCCCAGTAAAGGTTCTCCGCCAGGCTCCTCTGTTGCAGCGGCAGGTAACCCTCACTAAACAAGTTCAACGACGAATCCAGCGCCTGCTGCGCGTCGTGGTAGCTCTCGAGCAGGTTCTTCGCGCTCAATCCCCGGTAAGTCTCTTGCAAGTCGAGCAGCGGTTGCTCGGATTCTTCCGCCACCGGCCGGATCTCTTCCTCGCCAAACCCGGTCACGCCCACCACGTTGAATACCAGCACGCTGTGGTAGGCCACCACCGCCCGCCCGCTCTCCGACACGATCGTCGGATGCGGCACCTCGGCTTCGTCGCAGATGTTCTGCACGTGATACACCACGTCGTTGGTGTATTCCTGCAGCGTGTAATTCACGCTCGACTCGAAATCCGTCTGCGACCCGTCATAGTCGATTCCCAGTCCGCCGCCGACATCGAGATACTGCAAGCCCGCCCCGGCTTTCTTCAATTCCGTGTAGCAGCGAGCCGCTTCGATCACCGCGCCCTTGATCTGCCGGATGTTCGTAATCTGGCTGCCCAGATGGAAGTGCAGTAACTGGATCGAATCCTCCAGCCCATGCGCCTTCATCTCCTCCAGCGCCTTCAGCGCCTCGCTCACCGTCAGCCCGAACTTCGAACGGAACCCGCCCGACGACTTCCACCGTCCCGCTCCCCGGCTCGCCAGCTTCACCCGCAGCCCGATCACCGGCTTCACGCCAACCCGCTCGGAGTGTTTCACGATCAGGTCCAGCTCGGTATACTTTTCCACCACCGGAATGATGTGCCGGCCGATCTTCTTCGCCAGCATCACCATCTCGATGTATTCGTCGTCCTTAAACCCGTTGCAGATGATCGGCGTGTTGTTGTCTGCGATCGCCATCACCGCCAGCAACTCCGGCTTCGAACCCGCTTCCAGCCCGAACCCGTACGGCCGCCCGAACTCCAGCACCTCTTCCACAACCTGCCGCTGCTGGTTCACCTTGATCGGATAAACGCAGCAGTAATTCCCGCGGTAATTGTGCTCGTGGATCGCGTCATGAAACGCCTGGTGTACTTCGCCCAACCGGTGCTTTAGTATCTCCGCGAACCGGATCAGGATCGGCAGCGAAATGCCGCGAAGCTCCAGCTTCTCGGTCAGTTCCTTTAGATCGATCCCGCGATTCGGATCCTTACCTGGATGCACCCACAGGTGCCCGTTATCGCCGACGGAAAAGTAGCCTTTCCCCCAACTGGCGACGTCGTACAACTCCGACGCATCGCCGGTCGTCCATCGCTCGGCGGGCTCGCGAACCGTCGTCTCGCTAAGTTTCAAATCCGTGACTCCGTCTCCTACGCCTCCGGAAAGGCTAAAACTTCAGTGTCCGCTGAATCCCCGCCGCCCGCAAGTGTTTTTCACGGCCCGCGCGGCGCGCCCCGGTTTCAGTACCCTGAATCTCGTGACGCCCGAGCAATCCCAAGCCCTCGCCGCCGGCGGAACCATTCTCACTTCCACCGCCCGCCTCGCCGCCCGCCTCCGCGCCGAATTCTCCCTCGCCCAGTCCGCCGCCGGACTCCGCGCCTGGCCCACCCCCGACATCCGCCCGCTCGACCGTTTCCTGGAAGACACCTGGCGCGCCTGGCTCTACATCGCTCCGTCGCAGGCCGCGCCCACTCTGCTCACCCGCCACCAGGCGCTCTCCGTCTGGGAACAGTCCATCCCCGCCGGCGACTGGCCGCTGCTCGACATCCCCGGCGCCGCCGCCAACGCCCTCCGCGCCTGGAACCTCGCCCACGCTTACCGTCTCGCTCTGAACAGCGGCGCCTTCCAGGCCCACGAGGATTCCGTAGCGTTCCTACACTGGGCACACGAATACGAACAGCGCTGCCGCGACGAACGCTGGCTTGACGAAGCCACCCTCCCGGATTTTCTCGCCGGCCGCATCAAGGCCCGCGAAGTCGATCTCCCCCGCCGGATCTTCTATACCGGCTTCGATCCCCTCCCGCCCGCCGTCGACGAATTTCTGCATGACGTTCTCCACGCCCACCCGCTCGCCGTTCCCACCCACGCCGCCGCCCCGGCCCTCCAGCGTTTCCCCAGTCTCGTGGAGGAAGCCCGCGCCGTCGCCCTCTGGGCCCGTAGCACGCTTTTCCGCAACCCCTCCCCCCGCCTCGCCCTCATCGTCCCCGATCTCGATGCACGCCGCCTCGAACTCGAGCACGCCCTCCGCCTCCAACTAGCCCCCGAACCCTTCTCCGCATCCGCCCCCTTCCACATCGCCCTTGGCGCCCCCATCGCCGCCGCTCCGCCCGTCTGCGCCGCTCTCGCCTGGCTCGCCCTCCTGCTCGAAGGACTGCCCACCGCCGAAGCCCTCGCTCTCCTCCGCTCGCCCTACATCGCTCCAGCCCCCCAGGAATCCGCTGCCCGCGCCGAGCTCGATATCAATCTCCGCCGTCGAAATCGATATTCGATAACGATTTCCGATATCATCCCGCGCGCCGATAACTGCCCCGTCCTCCGCGCCGCCGCCCTCGACTGCGGCGAGCAAGCAAACGCCCTGCCCGACCGCGCTTCCCCCCACGCCTGGGCCGAAGCCTTCGCCAAACTCCTCGCCGCCGCCCACTGGCCCACCGCCCCGGACCTCACCAGCCCCGAGTATCAAGCCGTCGAGGCCTGGACTCACCTGCTCGCTTCCTACGCCTCGCTCGATGTGACCCTGCCCCCGCTCAACAAAAGCGCCGCCCTCTCCCGCCTCCGCCGCATGGCGCAGGCCCAACCCTTCCAGGTCCAGAACGAAGGCGCCCCGCTCCAGGTGATGGGACCGCTCGAATCCGCCGGCCTCGATTTCGACGCCCTCTGGCTCACTGGCGCCAACGAAAGTTACTTCCCTGCCCCTGCCAATCCCAATCCCTTCCTGCCCCTTTCGCTCCAACGCGCCGCCCGCCTGCCCGGATCCTCGAGCGACCAGTCCCTCGCCTTCTCCACTCACCTGCTCGCCCGCATCGGTCAAGCCGCCCCCTCCCTCACCTACAGTTACGCCGATCACTCCGGCGACGAGCCCATCCGTCCTTCCCCGCTCATCGCCGGCGCCTGGGAACAGCAGCCCAACTCTCTCCGCACCCACGCCCTCGCGCCCCTCGATCGCGTCACCGAATCGCACGGCCCGGCCATCGCCAAACCCGAACAACCCGGCGGCGCCTACCTCGTCAAGGACATGTCCCTTTGCGCCTTCCGCGCCTTCGCCGCCCACCGCCTGGCGTGCAAGGACCTCGACGACCCCGAACCGGGCGTCACCGCGCTCACCCACGGCTCGATCCTACATAAAGCAATGGAAATGTTTTGGGCGGAGACGCAGTCCTCATCGGCCCTGGCCGAACTCTCCCCCGCGGATCTCTCCGCCCGCATCGAACGCTGCGTCGACGCCGCGCTCGGCTCCCTCGCCGGCCATCCCCTCCAGGGCGTCGAACGCGAACGCCTCATCGCCACCATCGCCGAATGGCTCGAACTGGAAAAAACACGCGAGCCCTTTAGCGTCCTCGACCGCGAGCACAAGACCGTCGCGGAAATCGGAGGCCTCCACCTCGACGTCCGCATCGACCGCATCGACCAACTAGCCGACGGCCGCCGCCTCTTCCTCGACTACAAAACCGGCAAAGTCGGGGCCAGCGGCTGGAAGAGTGATCGCCCTTCAGAGCCCCAACTCCCCCTCTACGCCGTCACCGCCGCCCAACCGCCCGATGCCCTGCTTTTCGCCCAGGTCCGCACTGGCGAGATGCGCATCACCGGCGCGTCCTCGGACCCTCCGCTCTTGAACAAGAAAGACCTCCAGCAACTCGACGCCGATTCCCTCCCCGCCCAACTCCCTCTCTGGCGCGGACGCCTCACCACCCTCGCCACCCGCTACGCCTCCGGCGACGCCTCGCTCGACCCCGCACCCCAGGCGTGCCAAGAATGCCCATACCCGCCGCTCTGCCGCATCCACGGCGCCAACATCGCCGCCACCGAGGAGGACACCGATGAAGACGCCCTCTGATAAACCCGCACGCGACCGCGCCCTCGACCCCACAACCTCCTTCATCGTCCACGCCCCCGCGGGCTCCGGCAAAACCACGCTCCTCACCAGGCGCTACATCGCCTTGCTCGACCACGCGGCCCCAGAAGCCGTCCTCGCCATCACCTTCACCCGCAAAGCCGCCGCCGAAATGCGTGACCGCGTCGTCAAGGAACTTCACAACACGCCCCACGCACACCTCGCCCATAACCCCGGGCGCCTCGCCATCCAGACCTTCGACTCACTCGCCCTCCGCATCGTCAGCCAGATGCCCTGGCTTGCCCGCATGGGCGCCGTTCCCGCGCCTACAGAAGACGCCGCGCCCCTCTACCTCGAAGCCGCCCGCCGCACCATGGAACTCGCGGCCGACAAGTCCCCCATCGGCGAAGCCGTCTTCCGCCTCCTGCTCCACGCCGACAACCGCGCCGAGCGCTGGATGGATCTCATCCGAAGCCTGCTCGCGCGCCGCGATCAGTGGCTCCACTGGCTCATCCCTGCCACGCTCGATCTCACCGAGGCCCGCGCCACGTTCGAAGAATCCCTCGCCCGCGTTCGCCTTGCCGCGCTCAGACAAATCCGCGCCGCCTTCGGCGAACTCGCCGCCGAAACTCTCAACCTCGCCCGTTTCGCCGCCCAAACCCTCAACCACACGCTCACCGACGACGTCGACGCCTGGAAATTCGCTGCCGAGTGCTTTCTCACAGACAAAGATGCTCCGCGCAAATCGCCGAATGCCAAACAGGGTTTCCCCGCCCGAACACCTCAAGCCTCCCGCGCCAAAGCCCTCTGCGCCACGCTCTCGAATCTCCCCGGCGCCGCCAAAGCCCTCGCCGAATTCCGCTCCACCCCGCCCGCCGCCTACACCGAGGCCCAATGGCAGGTGCTCTCCGACTCGCTCGCCGTCATGAAACACGCCACCGCCGAACTCCAAATCGTCTTCCGCGAACGCAATGCCATCGACTTCATCGAACTCAACCTCGCCGCCGCCCGCGCCCTCGGCGAAACCACACACCCCACTGACCTCGCCCTCGCTCTCGGCTGCCGCTTCGAACACATCCTCGTCGACGAGTTCCAGGACACCTCCCGCCGCCAGTTCCACCTCCTCGAGCAACTCACCGCCGGCTGGACCACCGGCGACGGCCGCACGCTCTTCCTCGTCGGCGACCCCATGCAGTCCATCTACGCCTTCCGCCAGGCCGAAGTCGGCCTCTTCCAGCAAGCCCGCGAAAAAGGCATCGGCGAACTGAAACTCGAACCCCTCAACCTCACCGCCAACTTCCGCTCCGCCCCTGAACTCGTAAACTGGAGCAACCAAACCTTCCCGCCGGTCTTCCCCGCTCACGACGACGCGTCTCGCGGCGCCGTCACCTTTCACTCCGCCGTCGCCGAACACGAGGAATACAAGGGCCGGATTCACATCCACGCCTTCATCGACAACGCCATCCCGGAACGCCCCCTCGATCGCATCATCGCCATCGTCCGCGCCGCCCCGCCAGACAGGAAAATCGCCATCCTCGGCCGCAAGCGCAGCGTGCTCGGCCCCATCGCCACCGCTCTTCGCGAAGCCCAAATCCAGTTCCAGGCCGTCGAGCTCGAACCGCTCGGGCGCCGCCCCGTGGTCGAGGACCTCATGTCCCTCACCCGCGCCCTGCTCCATCCGCTCGACCGCATCGCCTGGCTCGCCCTCCTTCGCGCCCCCTTCTGCGGCCTCTCGCTCGACGATCTCCATTCGCTCGCCACAGCCGGTAATCCGGGCATCTGGCGCTGCCTCGAAAATCCCCCCGCCGAACTCTCGCCCGACGCGCACGCGCGCCTCAACCGCATCCGCGCCGTCCTCGCCGAATCCCTCAGCCGCATCGCCCGCGCAAGCCTCCGCACCGTCGTCGAAGATACCTGGCGCGCCCTCGGCGGCCCGCACTGCCTCACCGCGGCCGACCTTGAAGACGCCGAAGCCTTCCTCGCCCTCCTCGACGAGTACAGCACCGGCGGCGTCCTCTGGGACTTCGCCGCCCTTCGCGATAAGGCTAACGAACTCACCGCCCACGCCGATCCCACCGCCGGCGATCGCATCCAACTCATGACCATCCACAAAGCCAAGGGCCTCGAGTTCGACATCGTCATCGTTCCCGGCATGGAAAGCAAGGCTGAAAATCGCGACGATTCGCTCCTGCGCTGGGTCGACTCCGATGAAAGACTCATCGCCGGCGCGGTGAAAGCTACGGGTGGCGGCGACGACCCAATCTACAAATGGATCGGCGAACACAAGAAGATCCGCGAAGACCAGGAACTCCGCCGCCTGACCTACGTCGTTGCAACTCGCGCAAAGTTCGAGCTCCACCTGCTCGCCAATCGGAAGATAAGTAAAAACGGCAACCTGGCCGGCGCACGCGCCAATACTCAGCTCAGAATCCTCGAAACCGTCTTCGAACCCCTCTTCGACGCCCTAAGCAGCACTGGCACATCGGCCCAACCCCCCGTGCCGCCACCCCCCACCTTCGCCCGCGTCCCCGCATCCTGGGCTCCGCCGCCCTTCCCGCCTGCCCCAGCCTGGGAACGCCGCGCCGCCGCCGTCGAACCCGAACTCGAAGTCACTTACGAGTGGGTCGGCGCCACCGCCCGCCGCTGCGGCGAGGTCGTCCACGCATACATGCAGCGCATCGCCCGCGAAGGGCTCGACCGTTGGGACGCCGCCGCCATAACCCGCTCGCACCGCGCCTTCGCCAACGCCCTCCGCAACCTCGGCGTCCCCGAAGACGAACTCCCCGGCGCCGTAGCCCGCGTCTCGCGCTCTCTTTCAACAACCCTCGCCGACGACCGCGGCCGCTGGATCCTCTCGCCGCACAAAGAAGCCGCCACCGAACTCGCCCTCAGCACCCCCGAAGGCGCCTTCCGCATCGACCGCACCTTCCTCGACTCCGACGGCACGCGCTGGATCGTCGACTTCAAAGTCAGCGACCACACTGGCGGCTCACTCGACGCCTTCCTCGACAACGAACGCGAACGCCACCGCGAACAACTCGAGCGCTACGCCCGCATCCTGGCCTCGATCGACGCGCGCAAAACCCGACTCGGCCTCTACTTCCCCCTCCTCGGCGGCTGGCGCGAATGGGATGCACCGGAGGCCTTAGGAGCCCAAGGCTAACCTCTGTTCGATTTCGTCAAGCACAGCTTCGCACTCGCCCACGCTGTCAGCCACGAAATCCGCGCCCGCATCGAACAACCGCCGCCGCGCCGCTTCCGCCCGCCGCGCGCGCTCCCCCTCTTCAAGAACGTGCCATTCCTCCTCGCTCAACCCCACCTCGTTCCCCGTCACCGCGATCCCGATCGTCCACATCCCCGCGTTGCGCCCTTCTTCGATATCGCTCACCGTATCCCCGATCTTCACGCACGCCCTCAGCGGATACACGCGCAACCGCACCGCGTTGAGATAACACATCAGCGGCGCCGGCCGCCCCATCCCCGCTTCCTCCGGCGTCACGCTCGCCTCCGGCGCATAACCTTCGCACGCCGCGCGCTTCATCACCACGTCAAGCATCTCGCGCGTGTAACCCGTCGTTGAGCCGATGCGAACCCCTCGCGCCCGCAAGTGCGCCACCAGCGGCGCCACGCCCGGAATCACCCGCGAGTATTTTTCAATCGCGGCGAACTGCCTCGGCAGAAACGAAGCATAGATCTGCGCGACCTCCGCTTCCGTCGGCCGCGCGCCGTGCTTCGCCGCCCACCGCGCCGCCACCGCAGCATCCGCGCACGTCGCGCGAATGTGCTCGATCTTCGGCAATCCCATATGCGCCCGCGCCTCGCCGGAAGATAGCGGGACCCCAAACGAAGCAAATGCCTCGCGAATCGCCTCCACCGGCGCGCGGCAGCCGAAGTCCACCGTCGTCCCCGCCCAGTCGAAAATCGCCGCCTGAATTTTCATCCTTGCCCCCATGCGGCGACAGTCTGCTCCCCCAGGCCGAACGACAGCGTCATCCCCACGCCGCGCGTCACCGTGACAACATCCACTCCTTCCGCCGGCCTCTCGCGCAGATACAACTTCGAACCGTGCCGCGCATACACCCCGTGCCATCGCCGCGCAATCTGCATCAACGGCAATCGCGCGAACCCTCGCAGCGCGCCCAGAATCAGATCGTCGATCTCCGGCTTGTCGAACACATCCACGCTGCGTCCATACTCGTGCGAATCGCCGATCGTGATCTCGCCCGCCGCCGTCTGCGACAGCATCACGTGAACGCCCCACTGGTCCAACGCCGGCGTCTCTTCCGCCACCCTCCGCTTCAGCGCGCCCAGGCTTGAACACAATTCGAAGCTCGGGTAATACCGCATCGTCAGCCCGCCCGCCAGCGCCGGACCAAGCTGCCAACCATTCGGCTGCGGCGGCGTCCGCATCATCTGCAGCTTGCAGCGCACCAGCGCCGCGGCCGCGAACACTTGCGGAAACAGAGTCTCGAAATCGTCCCCCGCGCAAACAATCACGCGGTCCGCCTCGAATTTCCCGCGAGCCGTTTCTACCACCTGCCGCCCCACGCCATGCACCGCGTGGCCGTATGCAAGCTTCACCCCATACCGCTCGGCCAGAAACTCCGGCAGCCGCGCCAGCACAATCCGCGGATCCACCGTGATCTCCGTCGCGCTCCACAACGCCCCGCGCAAGCCGTCCGCCACCAGCGCCTGCGACCGGATCAGCGCTTCCGCCGCCGGCAGCCACCGGCATTCATACCCGTGCTCCGGCCCCGTCTCGGCAAACTCCCGCCCCACCGCTTCCTCATCGTCGCGATACGCCGCATGCAGCGAACCGGTGGCCAGATACGGCAATCCCGCGGCATCGAGCATCTCCAGCCAAAGCTCCCGGCTCCGCATCGCCAGTTGCAAAACCTCTCCCGCCGGCTGCCCGATCGGCCAGATCAGCCCGAAGTTGCGCACCGACGCTCCCTGCGCGCGCTCATTGCGCTCGAACAACGTCACTTCAAAACCACGCCGCGCCGCCGCGTAAGCATGCGCAAGCCCGACAATGCCACCACCTACAACGGCGACTCTCGTCTTGTTTGGAGGCATCTCAGAAAGGTCAATCTTCGCGAAGAATTTCGAGCGGCTTCTGACCGAGAATTCGAAAACTCGCCAGCCACCCCGTCCCGTCCGCCACCAGTGCCGTGATCGCGACGGCAACCGGAATCGGTCCCCACCCCACATGACCGTGTCCCTCGAGCAGCCGATGCAGCACCAGCGTGGAAAAGCCCGCCGCCAGCACACCGCCCATCAGTCCCGCTACGGAGCCCAGCACCAGAAACTCGACCGAGAAAACCCGCGCAATTCGCCGCCGCGTGCCGCCCAGCGTCTTCAAAATCACTACTTCGCGAATTCGCCGGAACCGCGTGCCCGCCACGCTCGAAGCCAGAATGATCACGCCACCCGCAATCGCAAACGCCGACAGGAAACGGATCAGCAGCGCCACCTGGTCCACCACCTCCTGCACCAGTTCGAGCGCCTCCGCGATGTTGATCACCGTCACCGTCGGAAACTTGTCAAACATCACGCGCTCGAGTTGCCCGACCTGCGCGCGCGGCACGTGCAGCCCGCCATAGTAAATCGCCGGCAATCCTTCGAGCGCTTTGGGCGTAGCGACAAACTCGCTCATGCCCGACATGCGAAACCCATCCACCCTGTAAATCGCCGCCACGCGAACGGGAATGTCCCGATCCATCGCGTTGAGATCCAGTGTCGAGCCAGGCGATAGGTGCAGCGTCTTGGCCGCTCCTTCCCCCACCGCGATCTCCATCCCCTTGCCGCCGTCTTTCCACCACTGCCCTTCGCGCACGTCGATTCCTTTGGGCTGCGCACCCGCCGTCGTCATCGCCCGCGTGTGCGTAAACCGCCGGTCAAATCCTTTCAGCGGCAGGTCCTCCGTCGGCACGCCGTTCACCTTCGTAATCCGCACCTGGATCGAAGGGACAATATCGAGCGATGTCTTCACGCCCAGCGTCGACCGAATCAACGAAATAACGTCGTCATGCTGGCTCGGCTGCACGTCGATCAAAAAGATGTTCGGCAAGCCCGGCGGCGCCGTCTCCACAATCTCCGCCACAAGCGATTTCTGCACCAGAAAAATCGAAAGCGTGAACATCACGCCCACGCCGAGGGCCACCAGCACCGCCTGCGCCTGGTTCCCCGGCCGGTCCAGATTCGCAAGCCCCTGGCGAAGGCTCGTGGGCATATACAACCCAAACGCGCGCAGCAAAACCCTTACCGCCCGCAGCAGCACCCAAGCCACAGCCGACAGCGCGATTAGGCTGACCAGAAGCCCGCCGGCGAAATACACGCCCGCCCGCGGCGAACCGCCCAGCCAGGCCGCGAGCGCGCCCAGAGCCACGAGAAACACCAGTCCCCACCCCGCGCTCTGCCGCGATTCCCGCAAGCGCTCCCGCCACGGCGGCCTGCTCTCCGGCATGTCGCGCCGCAGAATCAGGTTCGGCCGGATTCGCCGGATCCGCACCAGCGGCGGCGCCGTGAACAGCAGCGTCGTCAGCATTCCGCACGCCAGCCCCTGCAGCGCCGCCTGCCAGTCCCAACCAATTTCAACCGGCAGCGGGAAATACCGCTTCAGCAGCACCGGAAACGCATGTTCGATCCCCGCGCCGGTGACGATCCCCGCTATCGACCCGCCCAGCCCGAGCAGCAGCGCTTCCATCGTGTACACGCGGATCACCTGCGCCGACCGCGCGCCGATCGACTTCATCACCGCAATCGTGTCCATCTTCTGGCTCAAGTGCGCGTGCATCGCCGAAGCCACGCCGATCGCGCCCACAATCAACGCAATCAGGCACACCAGGCTCAGGAACATCGTTGCCCGGTCCAACCCGCGCGTCAGCCCCGGATTCGTCTCGCGATAGCCCAGCACCTGCGCCTCGGGAAACGCGCGATGCAGCTCCGCCTTCGCCTCGTCCACCGTCATCCCCTTCGGCGGCAACTGAAACAGCAGTCTCTGCGCCGCGCGGCTTCCAAACCGGATCAACCCGGTCCGCTCCAGTCCCCCGCGCGTCATCAGCACCCGTAGCCCGACGTTGATGTTCCCGCTCATCCGGTCCGGCTCGGAAACCACCGCCGCCGCGATCCGGAAGTCCTGCCCGCCCAGCCGCACCGTGTCGCCGGCATGCGCGCCCAGCCGAAGCAGCACGTCTTCTCCCACGGCGATCGTTTGGTCGTTCAGCAGGCTCGCCAGCGGCCGCGCCGGGTCCAGCGTCACGCGGCCGTAGAAAGGATAAACAGCCGGATCCACCGCCTTCGCCGACACCATCGCCGGAGCCTGGCTCCCCGGCCCCAGCAGCATCGTCAGCGTCTCCGTCACCTGTGTGAACCGCGCCCCGCGCCGCTCCAGGCTCTCCACCACCGCCATCTGCGCCGCTGTCGGCGCCGAAAACTGCCGCACGGAAACATCCGCCGCCATCAGCGCGCGCGCCCGCAAGGAAAGCATGTCCCGGAACGCCACGCTGAACCCGCGCACGCCCGTCAGTGACCCAACTCCGGCCGCCACCGCCAGCATCACAAAAGCGAACTTCGCCGGCGTTGCGCGCAACTCGCGCCAGGCAATCTTCAGCGCGGTGAGCCAGAACCCAGGCATGAGCTTACGCGGCCGTGCCGGTGCGGAGTTCGTCCGATGCGATGCGCCCGTCCATCAGCGTGATCACGCGGTCCGCATGCGCCGCCAGGTCCCGGTCGTGCGTCACCAGTATCAACGTCGTCCCCTCGCTCCGGTTCAGCGAAATCAGCAGTTCCAACACGTGCCGGCCGTTGGCGGAATCGAGATTCCCCGTCGGCTCGTCCGCCATCAGAATCGGAGGATGCACCATGAAAGCCCGCGCCAGCGCCACCCTCTGCTGCTCGCCGCCCGAAAGCTGAATCGGGTAATGATTCATGCGCTCTTGTAAGCCCACGCTCGCGAGCAACTCGCGCGCCCGCCCGAGACCGTCACGCCCTCCGGTCAGCTCATGCGGCAGCAGCACGTTCTCCTCCGCCGTCAGCGTCGGAATGAGTTGGTAGGACTGAAAAACGAAGCCGATCTTCCGGCCGCGCACGCCCGCGAGCGTATCCTCGCCAAGCCCCGTAATGTCTTCCCCATCGAGCACAATGCGCCCGCTCGTCGGCGTGTCCAGCCCCGCAAGCAGGCCAAGCAGCGTGCTCTTCCCGCTCCCCGATGCGCCCATGATCGCGACAAACTGGCCCGTCGGTACCGAAAAGTCGATCCCGCGCAGAATTTCTACGCGGTGCGTGCCGCTGTCGATGGTCTTTGTAAGCCCGGAAACGTCGAGAATGGGGCGCGAAATCGACATCTGGGGCGTCTGCTCTTTATTATGGCATCAGTGCGGCGAACGCTCTTTTTTCTTTCGCTTTTCTCTCTCGCACTGTGCGCAGCCGCCGCGCAGCCCGATGCGCGGCCTCGCATCGTCGTCTTCGGAGACAGTCTCAGCGCGGGCTTCGGCGCCGGCCCGGGCCTCAGCTTCCCCGATTTTCTCCAGAAAGATCTCGACAAAGCCGGTTATCGTTACCGCATCGTCAATCAAGGCGTCAGCGGCGACACAACCTCCGACGGCGTCACCCGCATCGGCGCCGCCATCGCCGAAAAACCCGCCATCGTCATCCTCGAACTTGGCGGCAACGACGGCCTGCGCGGCATCCCGATCGCGAAGTCAAAACAAAATCTCGACGAAATGATTCGCCGCTTGAGCGCCGCCCGTTGCCGCATCCTCCTCGCCGGCATCACGCTGCCGCCCAACTACGGCCCGGACTACATCAAACCCTTCCAGCAGATGTATCAGGACCTCGCCGCAAAGTACCATCTGCCCCTGATCCCCTTCCTCCTCGCCGACGTCGTCTACACCCATCCGGAACTGATGCAGCACGACGGCATCCACCCCACCGCGAAGGGCAACGAAATCGTGGCCCGCACGGTGCTTCACAAGCTCGAACCCATGTTGAAGAAATGACCGGCCAGGCCTTCCCCATCCTCTCAGCCGAAGTAACTTCCTGCCGCAAGTGCCCGCGCCTGGTCCGCTACCGCGAGCGCATCGCCGAAGAAAAGCGCCGCGCCTTCCGCGACTGGGAATACTGGGGCCGCCCCGTGCCCGGCTTCGGCGACGAACAGGCGCGCCTGCTCATCGTCGGCCTCGCTCCCGCCGCCCACGGAGCCAACCGCACCGGCCGCATGTTCACCGGTGACCGTTCCGGCGATTTTCTCTTCCGCGCGCTCTACGAAACCGGCTTCGCCTCCCAACCCGAAAGCACCCACCGCGACGACGGCCTCACCCTCCGCGGCGCCTACATTTCCGCCGCCGCCCGCTGCGCCCCTCCCGACAACAAACCCACCCGCGCGGAACTCTCCCGCTGCCGGCCCTATCTCGAATACGAGTTAGACCACCTGAAACACCTGCGCGTCGTCGTCGCCCTCGGCCGCACCGGCTTCGACGCCTATCTCTCCATCCTGAAGGACCGCGGCGTCATCGCCATCCGCGCGCCCTTCCGCTTCGCGCACAACGCCGCCCACGCAACCGGCGCGGGCACGCCGGTCTTACTCAGCTCCTACCACCCCAGCCAGCAAAACACTTCCACCGGCCGCCTGACCCTCGAAATGCTCACCGCCGTCTTCGCCCGCGCGCAAGCTATTATCGCTTCGAATGGGTGATCTGTTCGCCACCAGGGTTCCCGACCCGCCGTCGTTCCTCTTTTATGTCGCCCAGCAGTTAGTCGTCCCTGTACTCGGAATCGTGGGGGGCTTACTCGGGAACGGCTTTGTTTCGATGCTCCTTCCGCCCGTTTACCCGCCGCAAGTGGAAAGCGTGCTGGCCCGCCTCCTCGGAGTCATCGGCGGCATGGCAGGCGCCATGCTGTTTGGATGGAGCGCCGCGGCAATCTTTCAGCTTTTGAAGGGCGACGAAACGACCGGCCGCTGGATCTGGGTCGTCCCCACCCTGCTCATCATCCTCGGGATCGCTTCCGGCACCCGAACTTTCTCATTTTCATACGCCCTCTCGGAACTCTTTCTCCCTCCGCCAGAAGGCGAGGCCTGGTGGGCTGTTTTTCTCGCCACCAACCCGGCTGCCTGTTGCCTCGCGTATTCGCTCACTCGGTGGCGCCTGATTAGAATACGCCTTCCACAACAAACCGAGTAGGTTCCTCGCGGCCCCAGCGCGCCGCGAGGAACACAATTGCTAGTGCTCATCCTTTCCCGGGCAGCACCGGTACTCCTGCGACTTATCCAGTAAGTCGATCTGCCGCTGCAGCAGCTTATTCCGCAACTCTTTCTCATCCAGCTCAAGCTGAATCCGCCGCTGCAACTCCGGCTCGCACGTGTCGCACTCGTCCAGACACCCTTTCACAATCACGCCCGGCGTCGGCAAACACGACTCGCTGATCACCTCGAACGACTTCTGCGCCGCCGGCGCAACCACGCCGCCCACCGCCGTCAGCAGACCCGCGTGCACCAGATCCTTGTCCACCTGATCGAGCGCCGCCTTCCGCACCGCGTCCGATAGCGGCGCCGCGAAACCCTGTAGCAGCGTCAGATTCACCGCCGTCGTCCCGGTCAGCGTCGCGCCCCCGAAGCTCTGCCGCGCATTCGCCGCCACGCTGTCCCGCCCGATCTGCTCGACGGCAACCCGGTTTGCCTGCGTCGCCAGCACCGTCGCCGGAATCACGCCGACCTGCCCGCGAGAAACCGGCGGATTGAGCGTTACTCCCGTCGGCGCCGCCGGATCGTCCACCCGCCGTTCGACCGCCTCCAGCGTGATCTTCACAATCTGCTTCCGGTTCAGACGGTAAAAGTAGTACGTCACCGCGTGGCACTGGTTCCGGTTCGAGAACTCACGCGACGAAGCTTCGTACTGATCCTCGGACTCCGTCTGCACGTGAGTCCGTGTCGCCACCTCCCCAATCGACAAAGACGCCGCGGCATGAGTCGCCTGAACGGATTGCGATGCCGAAGCCGTAGCGTGCGTGTGAAGCTGCCGCAGGAAATCCGAAGTCGACTGCCCGCTGTGCGACCCGCTCGCATTGGTGTCCGCGCTCGCCGAGAAAAATCCCAGCGACCCGCTCGCCCCGCCCTGAAAATCCCACTTCCCGCTCTCCGAATTCGAACTGTGCGCCGAATCCGTCGCCGACAGATCCGACATCGAGTTCTGCATCGCCGCCATGAAGTACCGGTCCTCGGAAAGCTGCTCGTCCCGGTAACTCAAGTTCGTCGAACTGTCGAACGTGAACCGCGTCCGCCGGTCCGTCGTCGCCATCTTCACTTTCTCTCCCGGCAGAAGAGTGATCGTGTGAATCGGGTCGCCCAGAAACAGCGGACCCGGGCACCGCGTTAGCCGCACGTGCAGCGTCACCTCCACGTTGACTGTCGACGGCCGTCCCGTCGCATCGTTCACCTGCACCCGATGCGGCAGACGGTAGCGGAAGTCGAGCACGTCGCAGCAGATCTCGTTTGAAAGAACAGGACAACAGTCGGACGGCACAGGCGTCTGCGCCGCTGGCTTCGTAATCGTGGTTGACATGGAACTTACACCTCCTCATAGTTGTGGCTTGCGGCGCTCGGCGCGCCTGGCCCCCTTAGCTAAGTGGCATTCCTCGTTCACACGTTTCAGAGAACCATCGGGCTAGAACCCTTCACTTAGTCCCCTTCCGGGATTAGTCCATTTCTTCTCCCCTCACATTGGTATTTACTTATTTCTTGAAACGTGGCCTCAAGTGTACTCACTAAGCGATGGAGAGGGAGCTCGCTGGCCTGGGTCGCGAAGAATCGCACTCGGAGTTTTCCCAGAAGCCACTACTTATCCGGACTTAGGAGGAAAGAATCATGGCAGATCCAAAGGACACCGCTACCAGCGGTTCCATCCCCGTTCAGGTAACCGTAACCCTGCAGTCATCCGGCAAAGGCGATACGCCGCCGCCGGCCGTCGCGTACGCATTCACCGACACCGGCCACTTCATCGGACGCGCCGCCGTCGATGCCAAGGGATCGGCCACCTTGCAGGTTCCCCGCTATCAGAGCCCGCAAATGGTGCGCATCGTCGTTGGCCCCGCGGCGTCCGAAGCCACAACTGACCGGGCCCCGGCGCTTCCCGATCTTACCCGCCGCGCGGCGCAGGAACAGTTCCTGCGCACCGGACCCGATGTCAAGGCTCTGCAAGCGTCTTTCGTCATCCCGAGCGATATCTGGATCTGCTGGATCCGTTTCTGCTTCGTCAAGGGCACGCTCCTGAAGCGGATTTACTCGAGCGGCATCGCGGTCGATTATCCGGTCTGCGGCGCTACGGTCTACGTCTGGGAAGTAGAGCGGATTTATCTGATTCTTTCGAAATTGACCGACATTCAGCTCTCGAAAATCAGCCAGTATCTCCTCAATCCGCAGCCGCTCCCGCCCGGCCCGCCCGATCCCGGTCCGGAGCGCTTCGCCCAATTCGGGCGCGTGGAAGTGGCCCAACCGGTCTCGACCCTTCAGGAGTTTTCCGTGGCCTCGCCCGAGTTCGAAGCCGCTCATCGCGCCGCGGCATCCGGAAATCTCGCCAGCTTGCGTCAGGCGCTGTTGACCGTGAACGAGGCCGCCATCCGCTACATCTTCTGTATTCTCTTCCCCGGCTTCATTACCAAACGCCTCGTCGCCACACTCACCACCGACCGGTGCGGGCAGTTTCAAGGCTACGTCCTGCTGAGCTGCTATGAGACCCCGAATCTCTACTTCAGCTCCGCCATCTCCTTCTACGGATTTTCCTTCTCGATTTACGAGCCCACTCCGGTCAGTTGCTACACGTATTGGAATTACTCCTGTGGAACCGAAGTCACGCTGTACACCACAAGCGCCCTCGCTCCGCTCTGCCCGCCCTGTCCTCCCATCGACGCTCCGGAAAACTACGTCCTCTTCCGGGCTCTCGGCAACGTCCAGTTAAACGGGATCTACGGCGGAAGTCCACTGCTTTCCGGATTAACCACCCCGGCCAACGTCGGTCAGGCGGCCAACCTCTACGGCGCAGGCTACGACTCGCCCTTCGGCGGTAACGTGCTGCCGCGCGTCGAGTTCGACAGCTCTCTTCGCGCGTTGAACAAGGCCATGTACTACCAGGTCTCCTTCCGCCAGGGAACCAGCGGCGCGTTCACCCCTCTTACCGGCGAAATCAACCGCAAGTACAACCACTTCGTCGGCTCGGACCTCGTAACCTCGGTCTACAACCTCGGGCCGAAGGTGGTCAACGGCGTCCCGAACCTCTTCGAGATTCCGCCGGCGCTGCCGCCCGAAGGCGACTGGGCCTTCCCTGACCCGCCGGTCGATCTCGCCAACGCCCAGTTCCCAACTACAATTCTTCCGGCTTCGCCGCCGCCCCCGCCCGAAGGCACGCACGGCAAGTATCAGCTCAAGCTGGATCTGTTCGACTCCACCGGCGCGGCGGTGAATATCGTCACGGCGGGCATCCGCTACTTCGTCCCCACGACGCAGGATCCCGACGGAACCATTCACACCGCCGATGCCTCCACCATCGGCCTGGTGAGCGGCAATAGCTTCATCCTCACCGTCCACGTCGACAACCGTATGACCGCCGGCTCTCTGGGCACCCCGGCCCTCGACGGCGTCGGAGCCGATACCTGCGGCGTATTCCGGTACTCACCCGGGCCCTCCGGCGCCGTGGCGATTCCCTACACCGCCACGCATCCCGATAACTTCGCCACTTACTCCTACCGCCTGTCGCGCGGAGCCACTTTGCTGACTCCTCCGACAGCCTCCGGCAAAGTAAGTGCCGCCACCAACCCCGCGACGCCAACCATGAGTGTCGTCAGCCTGCTCACTCAGCCTGACCTCACCATCTGCGATACGGCCGGCTTCGCCGAAGACCTCTACGTCGCCGCTCTGGCCACCGACGGTTGGAGCCGTCTGTCCCAATACGATAGCAGCCCGGCGCCGCGCGCCTTCGTGCTGGCCCCGAAACACTGACGTGAAGTTCTACTGGTTCCTGCTCGGCGCGCTCGCTGTCTGGCGCATCACGCATCTCCTGAATGCGGAGGATGGGCCGGGAGATGTCCTGGTGCGCCTGCGCCGCCTGGCTGGAACCGGTTTCTGGGGCGGCCTGCTCGACTGTTTCTACTGTTTGAGCCTGTGGGTGGCCGCCCCACTTGTTTTCTTGCTGGCGGAGAACGCAAAGGAACGCTTGCTGCTCTGGCCCGCGCTCTCCGCCGCCGCCATCATTCTTGAACGGCTAACCCAGGCCCGCGCGAACCATCCGGCGACGGCCCAGGCCTGGTATTTCGAACCAACACAGGAGGACAAAGATGCCTTGTTGCGGAGGGAAGAGAGCCGAAGCAGCGGCGCCGCCCCTGACTTACACGAGCACGTCAATGCCGCCCCGGCCGCCGGCCGCGCCACCGGCGCCGGCAGTCACATTTGAATACACTGGCCAAACCGCGATGGCCGTCATCGGCGGCGTAACCCGCCTCCGCTACACCTTCATCAAGCCCGGCGCCCGCGTCCACACCGACGCGCGAGACCGCGACTCCCTCGCCGCCATACCCCACCTCCGCCAGGTAAGTTGACCCCAACCTATTCCGTTTCCTCCCGCCACAACGCCTCGATCTTCTCGCGATGGCGCGAGTACACATACGACGTCCCCATCAGCAGCACACCACCCACGCCGAAAGCGACAATCCGGTACGCCAACGATAAAGTCCAAACATCGGCCAGATACAACTTGCCGATCACCGCCCCGATCAGCAGCAACCCCAGAATCCGGTTCACCCGCGTCGCCGACACCACCCCCACCAGGATCAACGCCATCGCATACACCGCCATCAGCACCGAAATCCCCGCACTCTCGACATTCCCTGACGTCCCCTCGGCAAACCTCGCCGCCCAATCCGAAATCTCAAACACCAGTCCGCCAAACAATACGGAGTGACCCGCCAGGTAAGTCATCAGAGCCGCCCGCCCGCGCCCGATCCACCGCGCCGACGCCCAGAGCACCACCGTGGTCGCCACGCAAATGAGGAATCGTGAGTTCGCGACGAACAAGTGCCCCTCCGGCAGAGCCCTCCACATATCGACGCTCCACAGCCGCAGAAAACTCAAAGCAAGTACCGCCAGCGCACCCGCAGAAACCCGCGCCATCCCCGTGCGCCGGCCGATCCAACTGAGCGCCGCGCCCTCGGCCGCCCACGAGATCGTCACGCCATAGCCGGCAAACTGAACGGGAATCGCAAGCGTCAACAACGCGACGCCGATCCCGTTCGCAAGCAGTCTCGGGACCACGCCTCGCTCGTCCCCCCCAAGCCTCCGCCGAAGTAACTCGCCCAAGCCGAAGTACAGGCAAG
>JAJYCN010000379.1 GCA_021778335.1 Acidobacteriota bacterium
GGGGTTCCGGCCTGCGCGCCGGGGGCGCGGCTTGCGGAGCGGGGGTGGGCGGAGGCGGTGGGGCGGCCGGAGGCGGCGGAGGCGCGGCGGGCCGGGGCTGCGTCCGAATCGCGGTTGTGTCGAAGAAGCGCGTTGCGTCGCCGCCTCCGTACTCGGCCGCGGGTTGCGGCTTCGGCGGCGCGGATTGAACGGGTGGCGGGGGCGGGGGCGCGGCAGGGGCCGGTGGCGGGGCGGGAGCGGGCGGTGGCGCTGTCCGGCTCAGGGCCGGGCTTTCGAACAGTTTCGACGCTTCGAACGGGTTGGTGCGGAGTTCCTGCGTGCTGTCTCCCGAGTCGGTAGTGGCTTGCGCGGCGGCGGCCTGCGCCATGGGGGCGGGTTCAGCGGGCGGGGGCGGAGAGGTGCGCTCCAATTCGTAGAGCCGCTCCTGGGAGGACGTCACGGCGCCTTCAAAACGGTCGTCCCCGAGAGCCGAGGTGCGGACGGTGTCGAAGGCCCGGCGCGCCGCGACGACATCGTTGCGTTCGACGGCCTCGTCGAACTCCTGGAGGGCGGTGAGGACGCGGGACATTCTGACTTCGGTGCCCTCGCCGGCGAGCGGGGCCGAAACCGGCAGCGGCGCGGTGGGTGCGGCGAACAGTTCCTGATCGACGGCGCCCGGATGGGAGGAAGTTCCGGCCGCGCCGCCCCGGCGCCTTATGGCGGCCGCGCGCAGTTCGGCGGCGAGGTCTTTGCCGGACTGATAGCGCTGCTCGGGTTTTTTCTCGAGAGCCTTGGCGAGGATGGAGGTGACCTCGGGCGGCGCGTCGGGCAGGAGCGCACGCAGATCGTCCGGAGCTTCCCGCACGATGCGGCGCGGAATCGATTCGCCGTGGAAAGGATGGGTTCCGGTGATCAGCTCGAACAGGACGATGGCGACGGAGAACAGGTCCGAGCGGGCGTCGCATGGTTTGCCGAGGATCTGCTCGGGGGCCATGTAGTTCGGCGTGCCGAGGACGCGGCCGACCATGGTGAGGCTGGAGGTGGCGGTGCGGGCGATGCCGAAGTCGAGGATTTTAGCGCGGCCGTCCTCGGTGACGAAGAGGTTGCTGGGTTTGATGTCGCGGTGGACAATGCCCTGCGCGTGGGCGTGTTCCAAGCCTTCGCAGATCATCGCGCCGAGGTCGAGCTTGACATCGAGCGGGAGCGGGCGGCGCTCGGCGATGAGCCGGCGCACGTCGGTTCCGGTGAGCAGTTCCATCGCGATGTAGGCGGTGCCGTTTTCCTCGCCGAAATCGTAGATGGTGATGATGGAGGGGTGCTGGAGGCGGGCGCAGGCGCGCGCCTCGCGGTAGAAGCGCTCCTTGAGTTCGTCGTCGAGATGGGCGCCGGGCAGGACGGTTTTGAGCGCGACCTGGCGGTCCAGGATCTTGTCGCGCGCGACATACACCGTGCCCATCGAGCCCGAATTGAGCTCTTCGATCAGTTCATACTTACCGAGCGAGGAAAGCATTATTTCGCGCCTCCGTTCTCATATCGCAGCAGAATGCAGGACGCGTTGTCCGGGGCCCCGTTCTCCTTCGCCGCCTGGACAATCTGGCGAGCCGCGCGATCCAACTCGTGCGTCGAGAACAGGATTGAACGTAAAACCGCTTCGTCCACCACTCCGTGTACTCCATCCGTACTTAAGAAAACTATGTCGCCGTCCTCAAGAACCTGGTCGGACGTGTGGACTTCGATGCTTGTCTGGCTGCCGATCGCCTGGGTGAGCACGTTGCGCATCGAGTGCTCGCGCGCCTGGGCGGGGGTGAGGGCGCCGCTGCGGACCATATTGGCGACCCAACTGTCGTCGGTCGAGATCTGCTGCATTTCGCCGCCGCGGAGGAGGTAGAGCCGGCTGTCGCCGACGTTGCCGACGGCCATCTGGTTGCCGGTGACGAGCGCCGCGATGACGGTGGTGCCCATGCCGGCGTGTTCGGGCGAGGCCTCGGCGTTTTTCCAGACCTGGCGGTTGGCCAACTGGATGGCGGTTCGGAGGCGGTTTTCGTCGAGCGACCGCTCGACCTCGTAGCCGAACGGCCAGCTTGCGTCGTAGCGGTCCCGCGAAGCCTGGACGTAGAAGTGTGTCGTGGCGACGGCCAGTTCGGCCGCGACCTCGCCATGTCCGTGGCCGCCCATGCCGTCGGCCACCACGTAGAGTCCCGCTGCGTCGTCCACCAGGATCCGGTCCTGGTTTGTCGTCCGCACGCAGCCAATATCAGAAACGCCGTATGCTTGAATCACGCCGACCTAAGCCCTGTTCCCCCGAGTGGGATCCCTCACAGTTTCTCGCACCCATCGGTAGGAACGATTCTATCACCGGATGCAATGCCGGCCACTTACTTGCCCGTATAATTGAATGTCAAAATGCACGACTCCGTTTCGCGCTTCACCTCACGGGTTGCCGATTACGTGTCTTGTCGGCCGTCGTACCCCCCTGAAGCCGTCGAGGTGCTGAGGCGGGAGTGCGGACTGGGCCCTGGCATGGCGGTTGCCGACATTGGGGCGGGCACGGGGATTTTTTCGCGCCTTTTGCTGGAGGCGGGGGCGGAAGTGTACGCGGTTGAGCCCAACCCGGCGATGCGGGCGGCGGCGGAGGAGGCGCTGGGCGGGCATCCGCGGTTCCACAGCGTGGCGGCGCCGGCCGAGGCGACGACGCTCGCGGCAGGGTCGGTATCGCTGGTGACAGCGGCGCAGGCGTTTCACTGGTTCGACCAGGCGGCCGCGCGGCGGGAGTTTTGCCGTATTCTTCGGTCCGGGGGGTGGACGGCCCTGCTTTGGAATCACCGGATCGGGGGCGGGACGCCGTTTCTGGCGGCTTATGAGGAACTGATCCGCACTTACGCGCCCGCCTACAACGAAGTTGCGCGGCGTTATCCGGATTCGCAGCGGATGGCGGAGTTTTTTGCGCCGGCGCGGATGCGCGAAGAGCGGTTTGGCAACTCGCAGACGTTCGACTACGAGGGCTTATACGGGCGGGTGCTTTCCTCGTCCTACGTGCCGCGGCCGGGCGATGCGGGGCACGAGCCTCTGGTGGCGGCGCTCCGGCGGTTGTTTGCGGCGCATCAATCCGGGGGGCAGGTCACGTTCGAGTACGAGTGCCGGGTGTATTTCGGACAGATTGGCTGAATGCAGCGGACGGGGAACTTCCGGCGGGTGTCTGCGTATCTCTCGATAAGCGAAGTTTGAGCACAAGGAGGGTGCGCGCGATGTATTGCTGCCGCTGTGGAGTCGAGATGCCGGAGCACGCGAAGTATTGCATGGAGTGCGGGGCGGCTTCGGCCAAAGCCGAAGGGTCCGGCTGGCGGAAGACGCTGATCCGGCCGCGGGACAAGATCAAAGTAGCTGGGGTGTGCGCGGCGTTTGCGGATTACTTTGACGTGGATGCGACGCTGGTCCGGGTTTTATGGCTGGCGATGTGCCTCTGGCCGGTGCCGCTGTTTGGGGTGATCGCGTATTTCATTGCGTGGATCGCGATTCCGCGGGAAGAGATAGCGGCCACGGGGCAGCCAAGGCAATTCAGCGCTCCGGCGTCCCATTGAGGCATTTGGGGCCGTCAATCGATTTCACTTGAATGCAGGAGAAGCTCCACCGCCTTTGAGGGGTGGAGCTTCTTTCGGATTGGACATGTATGCGGGTCCGCCATTTACTTGAGACCGGATACGGGGACGCTGACTGTAGCCATTTCGGCGTCCTGGCCCCTGGAGTTGCGTTCCTTCTCGAGCTTGCCGGGCAGCACGCGTTGATGCAGGCCGCCTTGTGTCCAGACTTCGGAGAAGAAGCGCTGGCCGCCGTAGCGGTGGAAGATGACGGCGCCCGAGGCCGTCGAACCGCCGCGATAACCCGCATTGGTTCGGGGCGCCAGGACGGAAATGGACTTGCCGGTTTCCTTGTTAATAAGCCGAAGCATGTCGGCGCCCGGCGATGCGGACTGCAGCAGGTATTCGCCGGCCGGCATCGTGACTGTCGAAACCGTGAAGTCGAACGGGATATCGGCTACGGCCTAAGGTTCCGGTGAATGGTTTAACCGAATGGTGAGAACGGAAGAGGAAGTCAATGAATGCGAGACTTCTCGTGATGGACGGCGGCCAGAAGGAGGAGGCTGCCGCGGCCGGTCCTCCGGTGGAGGACGAGCGCACACTATTACGGGTCTGCGCGATGGTTCACTCGTTCCACGCGATGTACAACGGACGTGGTTCGCCGGTGCGGAAGGTTTTCGAAGAGCACCTGTTGTCGC
>JAJYCN010000078.1 GCA_021778335.1 Acidobacteriota bacterium
CGAATTCGCCCTCGCGCCAACGGGCTCGGGCGAGTCCCCTCCCGGACGGTTCCTCTGCGCCATCTCGGCCGCCGCGCTGCTCGTGATTCTTTACTGGATCGCCCCAGCGGGACGCATTCTCCTTGCGCGCGCCACGGCCGCACTGGCTCTTGCGGGGGTTGGCGCCGCCATCCTCCTCCACGGAATCTGGAATCAGACGCCCGCCTGGCTCGCTCTACCGTGGTATCAGGATCGTTTCCCTATCGGCTGGCCGATGCCTTCCTTCACGTGGCGCTGTCATGCGCATGCCGGACAATCCGCGCCGCTGGGCGCGCTGCTGCTCGCTGTCTGGGCGCTCACCGCATCCGCGGGCGGGCTTATTCACTTCCTCAAAACGCGTAGACCGACAACTCTTCAATCGACCACGGGTTGACCGGGTCGCTGGAATTTACAGTTAGGCGTACATATCGCGCTAAAGTCGGGTCCGCCGTGTAGTCATCCAATCCGGGCTGAACGGATGTATCGAGCAAGTGCAGCCTCAACCACTGTTTGCCGTCTTCCGAGGCTTCAAGCGTCGTTGGCCCGGGCGATTCCAACGGATACTCGGAGGAATCCAATCGCAGACGCGTGAACTCGATTTCACGCCCGAAGTCGATCAGCAGGGTCATCCCAGCCCGGCGCGGGGAACCGGTGCTCCAGCGCGTGACGGGATTTCCGTCAATAGCTAAAGGTGTGTCCGCGCTCCGGCAGCAGAGATGAATCTGCGATGGCGCCAATTCAACAGCGTGCGGGCGAATCGCCAATGGCGCGGCAGCCAGCGCGACGACACACCCCCCATAAAGCGCGACCGCTCGCCACGCCACCCGCCCCGCTGCAAACTCACCGAGCGCGACGGTCCCGGCGGCGGTGAAGATGGGGAACAGGACCTTGGCGTAGTGCTCGGAATCGTAGCGAAGCGTGAGACCCGACACGGCCGTAAATAATCCGTAGGTTGCAAGCCACGCCGCCAGTGCGGCGACTCCGGCGGCACACAGCTCCGGCCGCTTCCGCCGGAGGAGCATCAGACCGCCGGGCGCCAGCAGGACAAGCGGAAGAACGCGCCACACAGGTATTGCGATGCTCAGCGATTCCCGCTCGAAGGCAAGCGGATCGAGGAAGTAGCCGTACAGTTTGAACACCATCGCCAGCGGGCCGCTGAGGCCTTGGTCGACCTGCTGTTTGTAATAGTGACCTAAGAGTTCGCCGGAATAGTGGACATTCGCTGCGAGCACCGCGGCAACTTCGAGGCCGCAGACAAGCGCGGCCGCGGCGAGAAAACGGCCCGGTATGCGCAGCTCCTTTTTCCAATCGACGCCGGCCGCCGCGGCGACAACCGCGAGGCCCAACGCCACGTCCACAATGCGCGCCGCAAACATCACGCCCGCCGCCGCGCCGGCCATCGCTCCCCATCGCGGGTCGAGCGGCCGGCAGAGGCAAACATACAAAATGAAAGCCATCGCCACGGCGCTCGGGGTGGATGACCACGGCTCGACAAAATACCGCAGCGTTCCCACAGCCAGAGCCAGCGCCGCCATCAGGCGCAGCGCCTGGCTTACGACAATCCCGTCCATGACCCGCCAGGAAAGCCAGACAAACGCGGTGAACGCGAGAATGTCGAACGGCAGGAATGGATCGCCGGGATTCAGCCAAGCCAGCGTCCAGGCAAGCATCGGGTAGCCCAACGGATACTGAAACCGTCCCAGCGTGCCGCCGGCGATGCTGCGCAGCATGTTGAGATACTCGCCCTGGTCATGCCATCCGTACCAACCCAGCGGATACACCGCCGCCGGGCGGTTCGGGTCCGTAATGTAGGCGAACAAAAACATCAGCGCTGCGACAATGGCGAGCGCGATGCCCTGCACCCGGGGACTATTCGCGCGTGAGGGCTCCATCCACCGTCCTCCATATGCCAAGCGGATTGCCGTCGCGCAACTCCAGGGGCAACGCGCTGGACGGGAAGTTCTGGTAGGCAACAGGGCGCGCGAAACGCAAAATTGCCGCCGTGCCGACGCTGGTGAACTTCGCGTCGGTGGTCGCCGGATACGGCCCGCCATGCTGCATCGAGGGGCAAACTTCCACGCCGGTCGGATAGCCGTTGAATATCAGCCGGCCCGTTTTCGCCGCCAGAAGTTCAAGCAGGCCTTTGTATTCGGCGAGGTCCTGTTCTGTTCCCCACACCGTTGCGGTCAACGTGCCTTCGAGCGAGCGCGCCACCTGCTCCAACTCTTCGCGCCCGGCGCAGTCCACCAGAACGGTGCAGGGCCCGAAGACTTCGCGCCGCAGCCGCTCGTGTCCGAGGAAACCCCCCGCGCCTACTTCAAATAGCGCCGCCCGTGCCTCGGTTCTGGCAGCCGCCGCTTCCCCGCCCCGCGTCGCCGAGACGTCGCCAAGTTTCGCGTGCTCCGAAACACCCTGCTCGTAAGAGCGCAGGATGCCCGGATGTAGCATCGTCCCCGCCGGGGACTCGCCAAACAATGCGCGAAGTTGTGTTCGCATCTCTTCGCCGCGCAGGCAAACGACGACACCGGGGTTCGTGCAGAACTGCCCCGCGCCAAGCGTCACCGACTGCCGCAACCCCTGTGCGATCGCCGCCGCCTTCTCCGCCATTGCGCCCGGCAGCACGAACACCGGATTCACGCTGCCCATTTCCGCATACACCGGAATCGGCTCGGGGCGCCGCATCGCCGCGTCAAACAATGCGCGTCCCGCGGTGAGCGATCCGGTAAAGCCGACCGCGCGGGTCAGCGGATGCTCCACCACCTTGAGGCTCACCGCGGGCGAGGCGCCATGAACCATAGAAAACACTCCGCCTGGTAACCCGCTTTCGGCCACCGCCCGCGAAATCGCCCGCGCGGCGATTTCCGAAGCCCCCGGATGCGCCGGATGCGCCTTCACCACCACCGGATTCCGCGCCGCCAGCCCCGACGCCGTATCGCCGCCCGCCACCGAAAACGCCAGCGGAAAATTGCTGGCGCCGAACACCGCCACCGGGCCGATCGGCACGAGCATCCGCCGGATATCCGGCTTCGGAAGCGGCTTGCGCCCGGGCTGTGCGCGGTCGATGCGCGCGTCCACCCACGAGCCTTCGCTCACAAGGCCGGCGAACATACGAAGCTGCCCCATCGTGCGGCCCAACTCGCCCGTCAACCGGTCCGTGCCCAGGCCCGTTTCCTGCGCCGCGCGCTCCACCAGTTCGCCGCCGGTCTCGTTCAACGCCGAAGCGATCCGATCGAGCAGCGCCGCGCAGTCCTCGCGCGACACCGCGCGGAACACTTCGAACGCTTCCTGGGCCGACTGCAGCGCGCGGTCGATTTCGTTGGGCGTGGCTTCGCAGAACGCCGGTTCGAGTTTCTCACCCCGCCGCGGATCGAAGCCGAAAATCGTCGCCTCTCCCTCGCCGGATTCCTCCCCGCCAATCAGGTTCTTTCCCGTGATCGTCATCGCGCGTCCTTTTACCCGGCGTAGTTTTCCAGCGTCCCCACACCGTCGATCGTGATGCGGATCCGGTCGCCGGCGGCGAGCGTGAAATCATCCGGCGGGACAATGCCCGTGCCTGTCAGCAAAAAACAGCCGTTGGGGAAAATGTTTTCACGAAACAGATAACCGACAAGCTCGGCCGGGGCGCGCTTCATCGCCTCGAGCGTCGTTTCGCCCTCAAAGCTCATCGCGCCACCGCGCAGGATTTCAAGCTTGATCCGCGTGTGCCTGGCCGGCGCGCCGTCAATCAGGCAAATGCACGGCCCCAGGGCGCAGGAACGCTCGTACACCTTTGCCTGCGGCAGATACAGGGGGTTCTCGCCCTCGATGTCGCGAGCACTCATGTCGTTGCCCGCCGTATAGCCGAGAATTCGGCCGGAGGGAGAAACCAGCAGGGTCAACTCCGGCTCCGGAATGCTCCACCTCGAATCCGAACGCACCTTCACCGCCGCGCCTGGCCCAACTACGCGATTCGGCGTCGCCTTGAAAAACAGTTCCGGCCGGTCGGCCGAGTAGACGCGGTCATAGAAATCCCCGCCGCCGGCCGCCTTTGACTCCTCCATCCGCGCCGTGCGGCTGCGAAAGTACGTCACGCCCGCGGCCCATACCTCCTGACTCTCGATCGGCGCCAGCAGCTCCGCCTCCGCCGGTGCTTCCACTCGCGGAGCGGAACTAAGCAGCGAAGCAACGTAGGAGCCCAGATCGTCGCGGCGCAACAACCCGCCGGCTTGCTCGCTCAAGGCATGATAAACGCCATCGTTTTCCGCAATCCAGCCTGCCCGTGTCCGGTAGAGTTTCACGTTCCTCCCTTTCGTCGCGCGTGGCCGCGCATGCGGCTCTAGGGTACCATCCCGGAATACCCCTAGGCGGTGAGAACGTAGTTGCGCGCCACCGCTTCAAAGTCCGCCCGCTGCGCGTTCACCCAGGCTGCGTCCCGTCCCAACTCGGCCGCCATTAATTCCGCCACGCGCGGCGCCATGTCGAGCGCGGCCCGGGCGTTCAAGAACAGCGCCCGCAGCCGCCGCGCGAGCACGTCCTCCACGGTTCGCGCCATCTCATTCCGCGCGGCCCACACTACCTGTGCTTCGACATACGGCAGCGCCGCGTTGAGAGGCTGCGCCAGGTGCGGCTCCACGCGCATCAGGTCCTCGACGGCTGGTGCGTCGGAACCATAGACGCTCAGGGCGCCGAACTTCGCCGCCGACGGATGAAATCCATGCACGTTGAGATGATGCGTCACGCAGTCGCGCTCCGGCAGCGAAGCCAGCAGCGCCGCCTGGTTCACGCAGTCCTCCGCCATCCGCCGGTACGTCGTCCACTTGCCGCCGCAGATGGTGAGCAGTCCGCTCGCGTCAATCGAAATCGTGTGGTCGCGTGAGAGCGCCGCCGTGTTTTTCCCGTCGCCGATCTTCGCCAGCGGACGAATCCCCGCGAACACGCTCAGCACGTCCTCCCGCTGCGGCTTTTTCGCCAGGTAAAGCGAGGCCGTCTTCAAGACAAACTCGACCTCTTCTTCCATCGCCACCGGCTCGAGCGCCGCTTCGCTCACGGGCGTATCCGTCGTCCCCACCAGGGTGTGCCCGTTCCACGGAATGGCGAACATCACGCGCCCGTCCTCGGTGCGCGGCACCATGATCGCGTTGTCGCCCGGCAGGAATTCGTTCGGGAAAACGAGATGGATCCCCTGGCTCGGCGCAATCATCGGCCGCGCCTCGGGCAGAGCCATCCGCCGCACGCCGTCGCTGAACGCGCCGGTGGCGTTGATCACCACTTTCGCCCGCGCCTCGAACTCTTCACCCGTTTCGCCGTCGCGCACCACCACGCCATCGACGAACCCATCGTCGCCCCGCGTCACCGCGGTCGCCTGGGCGTAGTTCAGAAGCGCCGCGCCCTGCTCGCTCGCCGTCTCCGCCAGGTGGATCAGAAGACGTGAATCGTCGAACTGCCCGTCGTAGTAGATCACGCCGCCGCGTAGGCCTTCGGTCTGTAGCGTCGGAAGGCGTTCGAGCGTCTCCTCGCGCGACAAAATCCGCGATGTGCCGAAGCCGTATTTCCCCGCGAGCAAGTTGTACAGCTTCAACCCTAGCCCGTAAAAGGGAGCCTCCCACCAGTCGTAGTTCGGCACCACGAAGCCGAGGTCGCGCACCAGGTGAGGGGCGTTTTGAAGCAGCAGGCCACGCTCCTTCAGCGCCTCCATCACCAGCGGGATGTTGCCCTGCTCGAGATACCGCACGCCGCCGTGCACCAGTTTCGTGCTCCGGCTCGACGTGCCTTTGCCGAAGTCGCTCTGTTCCACCAGCAGCACTTCATAGCCGCGCGACGCCGCGTCGATGGCAACGCCCACTCCCGTTGCGCCGCCGCCGACGACAACCATGTCCCATTTCCCGCCGTGCGCCTCGATGCGGCGGACCATTTCCTGTCGTTTCATCTTCCCCCTACGCTCAGTGCCGCGCAGCCGCGCTCGGCCGCTGCCGCGACAGTTCCCCGCGCGCCACCGATTCCAGATGCACTTCGTCCGGGCCGTCCGCCAGACGCAGCGTGCGCGAATTCGCCCACGCCCGGGCCAGGAAGAAATCCTGCGAAACCCCCGCGCCGCCATGCGCTTGCATCGCGCGGTCGAGCACCGCCAGCGCAACGTTCGGCGCGACGACTTTGATCATCGCGATCTCGGCCCGCGCTTCCTTGTTGCCCACCGTATCCATGCGGTAGGCGGCCTTCAGCACCAGCAGCCGCGCCTGCTCGATCTCGATTCGCGCCTGCGCGATCCCCGCGCGAATCGTCCCCTGTTCCGCCAGAGTGCGCCCAAACGCCACGCGGGAATCCACGCGCCGGCACATGGCTTCGAGCGCCCGCTCCGCTACGCCGATCAGGCGCATGCAGTGATGAATCCGGCCCGGCCCGAGCCGCCCCTGCGCGATTTCAAATCCGCGCCCTTCCCCGAGCAGCAGGTTCGAGGCCGGAACGCGCACATGGTCGAAATCGATTTCGGCGTGGCCATGCGGTGCTTCGTCGTAGCCGAACACGGTCAGCATGCGGCGGATCTTCACGCCCGGGGCATCCATCGGCACCAAAATCATGGACTGCTGTTTATGTTTTGGCGCCGTGGGATCGGTTTTGCCCATGAAGATCGCCACCTTGCACCGCGGGTCGCCCGCGCCGGAGGACCACCATTTCCGTCCGTTCAGAACGTACTCGCCGCCGTCGCGCACGATGCTCGACTGAATGTTGGTCGCGTCGCTTGAAGCCACGTCCGGCTCCGTCATCGCGAAACACGAGCGGATCTCTCCCGCAAGCAGCGGCTTCAGCCAACGCTCCTTGTGCTCCGGCGTGCCGTAGCGCTCCAGCACCTCCATGTTGCCGGTGTCCGGCGCGGAGCAGTTGAACACCTCCGGCGCCATCGCGCTGCGCCCCATGATCTCGCACAGCGGCGCATAATCGAGGTTCGTAAGTCCCGCGCCGTGCTCGCTTGCCGGCAGAAACAGATTCCACAGGCCGGCCGCGCGCGCCACCGGCTTTAGCTCTTCCACTACCGGAGTCGGCTGCCAGCCGCGTTCCCGCGCTTCGCGCTCCCATCGCTCTTCGTTCGGATAAATATGCTCGTCCAGGAAGGCGAGCATCCTCTCGCGCAACTGCTGCACTTTCGGCGAATAGTCGAAGTCCATACCGTCCCGCGTCCCTTCAGCGCCCCTTGAAGCGCGGCGGGCGTTTTTCGAGAAAATGGGCGACGCCTTCCTGAAAATCCTCGCTCGCCAAACTCTGAATCATTTCCTCTTCGGCCGCCTCGAAAGCCTCGCCGAGCGTTTGAAACATTGCGTCGTAAATCTGTCTTTTGATCACGCGCATCGAACGCGGCGAAGACATCAACGCCAGTTCCCCCGCGTAGGCGCAGACCATGGTCTGAAACTCCTCATCCGCCACGACCTGATTCACCAACCCCATCCGCAGCGCCTCCTCCGCGTTAACCAGCCGCGCGCTGAGCAGCAGGTCCATCGCATTCGCGAGGCCGACGATCCGCGGCAGCAGCCACGCAACCCCGTATTCGGCGATCAAGCCGCGCCGCGCGAATGCCGTGCCGAACCGCGCCGAAGCGGCCGCAATCCGAATGTCGCAGTACAGAGCCAGGATCAGCCCCAAGCCCACCGCCGGCCCATTCACCGCCGCGATCACCGGTTTGGCGAGCGACGGGAAGTACGAATACCGCTTCTGAAAATCGGCACGCACGCCCCCGCCCCGTCCGCCCTCCTGGTTACGCAGGAACCTCGTCCGCTCGTCCGCGTCGAAACCCTTCCCGCTCGCCGCCCGCTCGCTCAGCGTGCTCAACAGCGACATGTCGGCCCCGGCGCAGAACCCTCGTCCCGCCCCGGTGAGCACAATCACCCGCGCCGCATCGTCGGCATCCGCCGCGAGCATCGCCGAGCGCACTTCGCGCTCCATCTGCTCGCACCAGGCATTGAGCTTGTCCGGGCGGTTCAGCGTCACCCACGCCACGCCATCCGACAACTCGTAATTCACCATTTCACTCGCCGCCATCGCCAGCCCTCCGTGCAACCCGCGAGTATATCAACCGCGCTCCGCCATCTCCCGTCCCGCTTCGGCCAGCGCCCGCGCCCGCTCGCCGAACTCGCGGAACCGCTCATCGCGCGTCTGTCCCACATGGTAGCGATAGTAGATCTGCTGGATGATCACCGCCAGCTTGAACACGCCGAACACATGGTAGTAGCCGGCGTTTGACACATCGAACCCCGTGCCGGCCGCATACCGCTCGATCACCTCTTGCGCCGTGAACCATCCCGGCCCCCGCGACAGGCATCGCACCGCGCCCGTATCGGCCGGAGGCGCCCAGTAACAAAGCGCCATGCCCAGGTCCACCAGAGGATCGCCGACGGTCGCCATCTCCCAATCGAGCACCGCCGCCACGCGTCCGCAGTCGGCCGCAGCGAGCATGAGGTTGTCGAGTTTGTAGTCGTTGTGTACGATCACCGGCCCTTGTGGCTCCGGCCGCCGCCGAGCGAGCCACTCCACGAGTTCATCCATCGCCCGCAGTTCGCCAGTGCGCGCCCGCGCCCATCGCTCGCTCCAACCGCGGATCTGCCGTTCCAGAAACCCTTCCGGCTTGCCGAGCGCCGCCAGCGCCCCGCGCCGCGCGTCGATCCGGTGCAGACGCACCAGGCAGTCGACGAAACCTTCGCTCACGCGCCGCGCAAAGCCGGACTGCGAAGCTACCGACTCCGGCACCGAATGCCGCAGGATCACGCCGTGCCGGCGCTCCATCAGGAAGAACCGGGCGCCGATCACGCTCGCATCCTCGCATAGGTGCACTACGCGCGGCGCCTCGGGAAACACTTCATCGACCGCTTCTAATACGCCGTACTCGCGCACCATGTCGTGCGCCTTGGGAGCCACCGGACCGTGAGGCGCGCGCCGTAAAACATATTCGGCCCGCGATGTTTGGATCAGATATGTGAGATTCGAGTGGCCGCCGGGGAACTGCTCGACGCGCAACCCGTTCGCGCCGCCCTCGATTCTCCCGTCCAGGTACGCTCCGAGCGCGGCTTCGTCCAGTTCCTCGCCGGGCCGCACCGGCGCCGTCTCGCTCCGCGGCATCCCCACAGTCTACGCCCGCCGTCGCGCCAGCATCACCCCGTCGCCCAGCGTGAGAAGGCAGGCATCTACGCCGCGGTCGTCGCGAATGGCCGCGTTGAGCGCCCGGATCGTCTGCGTCTCCGGATCGTTCACCGTCTCGTCCACCACGTCTCCACGTCGCAGCATGTTGTCAAGCGCAATCAGTCCGCCCGGCCGCACCAGCTTCAGACACTGCTCGTAGTAGCCCGGATATGCGCCTTTATCCGCGTCGATGAACGCGAAATCGAAACTGTCCGCCGCGCCTTCGGCCAGCAACTGATCCAGGCTTTCCGACGCCGGGCCGATCCGCAACTCGATTTTGCTCTCGACGCCCGCCTCCCGCCAGCTTTCGCGGCCGATGTCGGTCCACTGACGGCTCACGTCGCAGGCCACCAGTTTCCCGTCTTCGGGAAGCGCCAGCGCCACCGCCAGAGCGCTGTAGCCGGTGAATGTTCCGACTTCGAGCGCCCGCCTCACGCCGGCAAACCGCACCAGGATCGAGAAGAACGCCGCCTGGTCCCGGCCGATCTGCATGTTCGCGTTCGGCATCGCGGCCGTCCGCTCCCGCAACCTCCTCTGCACGGGCGTCTCCGGCGTCATCATTTCCAGGGCAAATTGTTCTATCGCGTCGGGGAGCCGGGTTTTCTTGATCATCTTCGTGCTTACCGTGGAAGTGTAACCCAAGCGCGCCGCGTTTGGGCCTGCGGCGAGCCGGATGAGTCCTTGACGTCCGCCCAAAGCGCAAGGATCAGGATGGCGATGAGACTCCCGATGGCGTCCATATCTGTTCCAAGTGGCCTGGCGCGCCGAGCGTTACCGCCGGATTTGGCGTTCCTCTAGCTTAGCGGCGGCGCCTGGAACTCGCCACGGGCCGTCTCGAGAGCCATGCCCACTTCCAGCAGTCTCGCCTCTTCCCAAGGCCGGCCCACGAGCTGAACACCCACCGGCATTCCCTCCGCATCGCGACTCAGCGGCACCGTCAGACCCGGCATGCCGAATAGGTTGAACGGCGTCGACGGCATCATCGCTTCAAACTGGCTGATCTCTTTTCCCGGCGTAACGTATCGCCGCTGGCGGTGCCGGAATGCCACAGTTCCGCAAACGGGCAGCAGCAATACGGGCGTATTCCGCATCTGCCGCAGCAGGTCCGCGCGCATCTTGTCGCGGAGCGCCAGTTTTTCCACCACCTCCGACGCGGTGGGCTGCTTCTCTTCGAGCGCGCGCTTCAGGAACTCGGTGCCTGTCCAATGCGCCTCCGCGTCGCGGCCTTCGATCACCTTTCGCGTAAACGGCGCCGGCAGGATTCCGAAGAAAAACCACCACAGGTTCGGCGCGCGCTCCATCCCTTTCGGCCGGAACTCGTCCACCGCAAAACCGGCGTCCCCGAGTAACCGCGCCGCTTTCCGCACCGCCTCGCGCACCGCGGGCTGCACCGGCACCTGGTAAAACTGCTCCATCACGCCGATGCGCGTCTCCTCCATCCCCTTCCAGTTCACCGGCACCGGCGCCGAAAACGGATCGTCGGTGTCGTTCCCCGCCAGCACCTCGTAGAGAATCTTCACGTCTTCCACCGTCCGCGCCATCGGCCCGCCCACGCCGAGCAACCCGCCCGGATGGTCGATCGCGGGTACGTGGCCCGCCGCCGAGCAACGCCCCGGTGTCGGCTTCAATCCCGCGATGCCGCAGAAATGCGCCGGGACGCGAATCGAACCGCCGCCGTCGCTGCCGATGCCGCCCGCCGAACAGCGCGCCGCGATGAGCGCCGCTTCTCCGCCGCTCGACCCACCCGGCGTGCGCTCCAGGTCCCACGGATTATTCGTCCGGCCAACGATATAGTTGTCCGTTTCGTAATTGCCGAGAAACTCCGGGCAGTTCGTCTTGCCCAGCACGATCGCACCCGCCCCGCGCAATCGCGCCACCGCGGCCGCATCCTCCGCCGCCGGCGTCAATCCCCAAAACCGGCTCCCGCACCGCGTCGGCACTCCCGCCACGTCGAAGCTGTCCTTCACCGTCACAGGGACACCGTGCAGCGGTCCGTCCGCTTCCCCGCGCATCAGCTTTTCTTCGGCGACGCGCGCAGCCGCTCGCGACTCCGCTTCGAACTGCATCACGAACCCGTTAATGTCCGGGTTCACGCGCCCGATCCGCCGCCAGTACGCCTCAATCACCTCCACCGGCGACAACTCCCGCTTCCGCAAACTCTCCCGCAATTGCGCTAACGTCAACCCCACAGCCATAAGCCCCATTGTAGAAGGCGCGGCTACAATGAAAGTCGTGCCCGCATTGTCCTTTGAGCAGGCGCGGGACCGCGTTCTCGCTCAACTCAGCCGCCACGCTCTTGCACCGGCCGTCGAACAGGTCTCGCTCGTTGACTGTTTGGGCCGCATCCTCGCCGAACCCATCGCGGCGGACCGCGACTATCCCGCGCTGCCCCGCGCCATGCGCGACGGATTCGCCGTTCGCTCGGCCGACGTCCCCGGCACTCTCCGAATCGTGGGTGAAGTCCGCGCCGGCCAGCGCCTCGATCGCGAACTCGCGGCCGGAGAAACCGTCGAGATCATGACCGGAGCCCCTGCCCCGCCCGGCGCCGACGCCGTCATCATGGTGGAGTACGCCATGCGCGAAGGTGACCGCGTCACTCTGCCCGCGGCCAACTCCGGAGCCAACATCAACCCCGCCGGCATCGAAGCCCTCCGGGGCGACACCATCCTCCCCGCCGGGCACCGCCTCGGCTACGTCGAAATCGCGGCCCTCGCAACGACAGGCTGCGCGCTCGTCCCGGTCTACCGCCGCCCCGACGTCGCCATCCTGGCCACCGGCGACGAACTCGTCGGTGTCGAAGATACCCCCCGGGAAGAACAAATCCGTAACTCCAACGCCTATTCGCTCGCCGCGCAAGTTACTCGCGCCGGAGGGCGGCCGCTGATTCTTCCCGTGGCCCGCGATGACTGGGAGTCCACTTACTCACTCGTCGCCCGCGGCCTCGCCTCCGATCTGCTTCTCTTGAGCGGCGGCGTTTCCGCCGGAAAGTACGATATTGTCGAACGCGTGCTCTCCGGCTTCGGCGCCGAATTTTTCTTCGACCGCGTCGCCATCCAGCCCGGCCAGCCCCTCGTCTTCGGCCGCGCGCAAAACCGCTTCTTCTTCGGCCTGCCGGGCAACCCCGCCTCGACGATGGTCACCTTCGAACTCTTCGCCCGCGCCGCCGTGGAGGCCCTCTCCGGCGCGCCCTTTACCGCCCTCCCGATTCTCCACGCCCGCCTGCGCAAACCCTTCCGCCACAAACCCGGCCTCACGCGTTTCCTTCCCGCGTGTTTGTCCGATTGCGGCGGCTGGATCGAACAGGTTCCCTGGCACGGCTCCGGCGATGTCGCCGCTCTCGCCCGCGCCAATGCATTTCTCGTCGCCTCCGCCTCGCGCGAAAGCTGGGACGAAGGCGAATGGATCCCCGTACTACAAAGATGAAATCCTCCTCTGAACGAACTCTGTCCCACTTCGACTCCGCCGGCTCGCCGCGCATGGTCGATGTCACCGAAAAACGCGAAACACACCGCGCCGCGCGCGCGCACGCCTTCGTCAAAATGCGTCCGGACGTCGTCGCCAGGCTGCCCGAAAACCCGAAAGGCAACCCGCTCGACATCGCCCGCGTCGCCGGCATCTGCGCGGCCAAGAAGACCGCGGAAATCATCCCGCTCTGCCATTCGCTTCTGCTGACGCATGCCAATGTCGACCTCACCGTCGAGGCCGCGGGCGTCCGCATCGTCTCGAGCGTCGCCACCACCGCGCCCACCGGCGTCGAGATGGAAGCCCTCACCGCCGCCGCGGCCGCCGCGCTCACGGTCTATGACATGACGAAGGCGCTCGACAAAGGCATCGAGATCCAGGACCTCTACTTACTGGAAAAAACCGGCGGCAAGAGCGGCGACTACCTCCGTCCATGACTCCCATCCACGCGGCCGTCCTCACCATCAGCGACTCCTGCGCGGCCGGCGCGCGCGAAGACCGTTCCGGCCCCGCGCTCGTCTCCCTCCTCAAAGCCCGCGGCTGGTCCGTCGCGCATCACAGCGTCGTGCCCGACGACATTTCCGCCATCGCTTCCACCGTTTCTTCCCTCGCCTCCGGCGGCTTCAATCTCATCGTCACTACCGGCGGCACAGGCGTCGCCCCGCGCGATGTCACGCCCGAAGCCATGCGCACTCTCACCACGCGCGAACTTCCCGGCTTCGGCGAACTTATGCGCGCCGAAGGAGCGAAGAAAACCCCGCTCGCCCCGCTTTCCCGCAGTTTCGCCGCCACGCTCGCGAGCGCGCTCGTGCTCTGCCTCCCCGGTTCGCCCGCCGGCGCGTGCGAATCGCTCGAAGCCGTCGCTCACCTCATCCCTCATGCGGTCGAACTCCTGGCGGGAAACACAGCCCACCCGCCGGTAGTATCCTGATCCCCATGCACCACCCTGTTCTGCTCAGCGCTGCCCTCCTCGTCTGCGCCAACGGTTTCGCCCAGTCCGAGCCTCAGGAAATCCCCTATGAGTCCGTCCCGCACTTCCTGAAACTCCCGCCGAATCTTTACCTCGGGGAAGTCGCCGGCGTGGCCGTCAACTCGAAAGGACATGTCTTCGTCTTCTCCCGCGGCAACACCACCGGCCCGGCCTACGGCGCCTCCGCCGCGCAGTTGCTCGAGTTCAACCGCGACGGCTCTTACGTCCGCGAAATCGGCCACAATCTCTATGCCTGGTCTTTCGCCCACGCCGTTCGCGTCGATTCGAAAGACAACATCTGGGCCATCGACAAAGGCTCGGACATGATCCTCAAGTTCAGCCCGCGGGGCGAAGTCGAAATGGTCTTCGGCCGGAAGAAAGAAGCCTCGGATGAAAATGCTTCCCCCTGGACCCATGTCCACCCACCTCGCCCGGCCATCGACGGCGAATTCCGCCAGCCCACCGACGTCGCCTGGGACGCCCAGGGCGACATCTTCATCAGCGACGGCTATATCAACTCCCGCGTCGCCAAGTTCAACCGCGACGGCGATTGGGTGAAACAGTGGGGCGCCCCAGGCAGCGGGATCGGCCAGTTCAACACTCCACACAGCATCGCGGCCGACTCGCGCGGCAACATCTACGTCGCCGACCGCGGCAACCGCCGCATCCAGGTTTTCGATTCCGACGGCAACTTCGAACGCCAGATCATGATCGACGTTCCCGCTCCCGGCGACGCCCAGCCGTGGATGGGACCCCGCCCCGGCCCCAACGCACCGGGCGCCATGCAGGCCGGCGCGCCCTGGGCCATCTGCATTACTCCCGGCCCCAACCAGGTCCTCTACGCCGCCGACGGTTTCCCCGGCCGAATCTACAAGCTCAGCCTGGACGGCCAGGTGCTCGGAATGCTCGGCCGCACCGGACGCCAGCCTAGGCAATTCGGCTGGATCCACGAGTTGGCCTGCCCTTCGGAAAACGAACTCTACGTCGCCGAATTGCTGAACTGGCGGATTCAGAAGCTGCTGCTGCATCCGTCCCGCGCCGCCGCGGCCCGCTAGCGCCGTTCGTCTCGGGCGGCGAACCCGCCGCCAATGCGAAACTTAAATTATGAATTGTGCGTCCAGTCTCGCCATGAGGTTCTCGCTTACTCTAGCCCTGCTCTGCACCGCCGCCGTACATGCACAGCAGCCACCGGACGCCCCAGCCAAGACGCAGCCACAGGACACCGCGATCAAAACCACGGTCAACGTCGTCCTCGCGCCCACCACCGTCACCGACCACGTCGGCAACTTCATCACGGGCCTCAAGGTCAGCGATTTCCAGTTGTTCGACAACGACAAGCCGCAAATCCTGTCTCAGGACGTCAGCATCCACCCGCTCTCCATTGTGGTCGCGGTCCAGGCCAACAACGCTGTCGTCGAGCCGCTTCCGAAAATCGTCAAGATGGGCAGCGTCATCGGAGACCTCGTGGTCGGCGATAACGGCGAAGGCGCCCTGATCGAATTCGACCACCGCATCCGCACCGTCCAGGACTTCACCACCAACAGCGCGCAGTTTGCCGACGCGATGAAGAAGATTAAGCCCGGCAGCTCCGTCAGCGCCATGATCGACGCTGTCGCCGAAGGCATCCGCATGCTTAAATCCCGCCCACCGGAGCGCCGCCGCGTCATCCTGCTTATCAGCGAAACGCGCGACTTCGGCAGCGAAAATCACGTCAAGGAAGTGCTTACCCAGGCGCAATTCGCCAACGTCACTATTTACTCGGTGAACATCTCCCACCTCATCACCGCTCTCACCCGGCCCGGTCCCGGTCCCGCTCCGAACCCGATCCCGACCGCCGCCACCGCCGTCCCTCACGGCGCGCCGCTCTCACCCACCTCCATCAGCACAAATCGCGATCTCGGCAGCTTCGTTCCGGCGATCGAGGAAATCTTCAAGGGCGCCGTCGGGCTCTTCGTCGCCGATCCCATGGATGTCTTTACCCGCGCCACAGGCGGCCGTGAGTTCTCCTTCATCAGGCAGGACACGCTCGAACACAACCTCATCCAGCTCGGCCAGGAACTGCATAACCAATACCTGCTCAGTTACCATCCGAGTAACTTCAACGAGACCGGCTATCACCGCATCCAGGTTGTCGTCGACCGCGCGGGCCTCTCCATCCGCACGCGTCCCGGCTATTGGAGCGCCGGTCAGTAGCCCGGCTGGCTAGCGATAGTAAAGAAATTCCGGATACCGGATCACCGGGAGGGCGCCGCGCTTTACGCCGATGCAGTAAGTCTGCTCGCCGCGCAGGGCGGGGTTGAATCCATGCTCTTCGAGAAAGGCCGCCATCTTCCGGTGGGCCGCGAACTTTGCGATTGGCTCCGTCGTGAGCAGTTCGATGTCGAAGCCCGCCGCATCTACCGCCGCGCGCAATTCGTGCGCCGTGTACTCCCGCACATGCGGAACCTCCGCGCCCCGCTCTGGCGCCGCGGCCGTGTATTTGCTGTAAATCTGCGGGCTGTCGTAGCCGTGCAGCGCCCGCCACACGCTGGTCAGGCTCGCCGCGTTCGGCGTGGTGATCAGCAGCCGCCCGCCTTCTTCGAGCACCCTCCGGCACTCCAGCAGCAGATGCATCGGGTCCGAGATCATGTGCTCGATGAGTTCGCACGCCAGCACCAGCTCAAACGAATTGTCTTCATAAGGGAACACATCGCGCTCGGCGTCGAACCGGTCGATCCGGCAGGAGAACGGACGCCGGTCGAGTTCAATCGTCTTCCACTCCCGTTCGCCAAGAGGCCCGAAGTAGCCGCCCACTACTTCGCGATACCCGCGCATCCGCTCGAGCAGCGGCGTCAACTGCATGTAGCAACCCAACTCGAGCGCCCGTCCGCTCCTCGACGCCGGCGGCGTCAGTTCGATCGTTCGCGCCAGCCGGTCCCGGTGCTCCGCCAGATAGGCGGCCGACCCTTCATTTCGCGGCAGAATCCGCTCGAGCGCCGCCGCGGCAGTCAGGAACTCCGCGCTGGGTTCCAATGGCTCCGCCACTTGCCCCCGGCTGTCCCGATATTTTTCGTTGAGGTGGGTGTTCAGCCGCCGCAGCGCAGCGCGCAGCCATCGCAGCACCGCCGGAATCTCCCGCCGCCCGCTCACCGGCGTCATCGCCTCCGTCAGTTGCCCGCTATGCTCAGCCACGCCGTGTTACTCGCCTCCCCGCCCACGGAAATCACCACCGGATACCGTCCCGCCATGAGCGCGGGAAGGATCAAATTCACCTGCGCTAGCCCCACATAGCCCGGCGCGGGACCCGCGTACTGAATTGACGCGGGCAACCCTCCCACCGTTGCGGTCACCGGAAGCGACGCATCCTCGGCATCGAGTCCAGTCAGAAACAGCGAAACGGTCGCCCCGGACTTCGCCGGAGTCGACGGCGTCACAAGCGCATAGTCGTCATCGTCGTTCAGCGCGGCCGCGTCGCCGGAAGGCATTGAAAAGATCCCCGGCGCCGCAACGGCAACCTTCACGCTCAAGGGAGCCAGTTCAATCCCGGAGACCGTCACCGCCACCTGCGCGTCGCCGGCCGGCATATCCGATGGCAGCACGGCATTGATCTGATCCGCGGAAACGTAATCGAGCCCCGCCGGCTCGCCGTTCACTTTCACTTCCACATCGGCAAGGGAAACCGGAAGCGGAGTGCTCGTCGCCCCCGCCCCGACACCCGCGGGCGCGAGGCCCGTTCCGAACAACGACACGAGCGACCCAGGACTCACGGCTCCCGGCGTGAAGCTCGCCGCGTTCACCACCGCCTTTACCTGGCCAGGCGCGCCGCTCAACAGACCGTACACGACCAGGTGGTCCTGCGTACCCACATAGACTTTGCCGTCGGCGATCGCCGGAACGGTGAACTCTACCCACGAGCCCGGCGCTTCGCCACTGAGCGTGCTGCTCGAATACACCATGTGCCCGAGGTTCGCCGCATCGTAGGCCTGTAACTCGCCCGTTGGCCCGGCAAGAATCCAAACTAACCCGTTAGCCGTCCCATTGGCGGAAACGCTCGGCGTCGCGCCCAGCGCCGCGGTCGTGAACGAACTCTGTGAACTGGGCTGCGAATTCACCGCCGCGTTCGCGATACGGTAGGCGCGCACCGGCGAATACTCCGTCGCCACGTATAGCGAGCCCTGATAGTAAGCCATGCTGCCGAACAGCGAGTGGCCCAGCACCGGTAGGGATTGAACCGCCAAACTATCCAGATTGTACTGCGCGTGCCCCAGATGATCGCGGTCCAGAAGGTAAATCCGGCCCTCCTTGCCCGCCCCCACCAGCAGATGCGGATGCTCGGCGTTACCCACCTCGTCCGGTAAGAGTACAGGACCCGCCGAACCAACGTCGATGTCGTTCAAGTCCAGATAACTTTGATTGAACGGCGTGAAGTAATCCGCCACCTGCAGGCCCGGCGCAGCCGTCAACTTCACAAACGTGTCGCCGTAGTTTTGGCTGGCCGCGTCGAAGTCCCCATTCGCGGACATCTGATACACATTGCCCTGCGCATCCGCCGCCGGACCCGCCCCTCCGTTCCAGAAAGAGCCTTCGCCGCCGTTCAACGTCGCGTTGAACACCGCCGTCTGCTTCAGCGTCTTCGCATCGTAGGAGATCAGCCAGCCGTGATAGGGCTTGTTGTCGCAGTTCGAGCCAAACGGAACGTACACCATCCCTCCGCTCAGCAGCAGCGCCCCACGCTGCTTGTGCTCGATCGGCACGAACCCCGGCGGGGCGATCTCCACCGAACTCCCGGCGCGTTCGGCTCCGCTAGTGAGATCGATCGCGTGCAGGCTGAACTCGAAGTTCTTCCCACTCGTTTGGCTGAACGAGACCGCGTAAACTGTCTGGCTACCCGCATCGATCACCGGCGTGCCAACAATTCCTAGCTCCGGCAGGATCACGGCGCATTTCACCTGGACCGCCGTCACCGGCGCAGCCCCGCTCGCCGTGTCGATTGTAGAGGTCTGCCACAACGGCGCCGAGTTACTACCCGCCGCATCGTCGGCGTCGAAGGCGTAGATCGTCCCATGTCCGGTCGCCACGATTACAACGTCGTGCACGCCCTTTCCCGCGACGTTCACACCCGGCACAATCAGCGGTTGGCCGAGAATCAATCCATCCACCGAATGGCTGAAGCGCCTTCCGAATGCCCCCGCTTTCACGTTCCGCGGCGTCAGCACAACTTCGGCAAGGTTCTGCCCCGTCCGCGCATTATCGTTGTGATACGTCGTAACGCTCACCTGCCCCCAAACGAGGCCGGAAAGCAGGAGAAGCCCTGGGATCGGTTTCAATTCGTCCTCTTCCGGACACCGATCCCCTGACGCAAACACGCGCCGGCGCCCACTTAGATAACACCTTTGGACGCCTTGAGGTTGCGTTCCCGCTCCGCAAAAGTATGTAAAGCCCCGACCTTACTCCACGACGGCAATCTCGCGGCTCAACGGCAGGTCCGCCGACGACCCTCCCACCAGAACCTTCACCGTATCGCTCTCCACTTCGAAGGACTGCCGCGTACTATCCCACCAGGCGAGCGCCTTCGCCGAAAGCGGAAACTCCACCGTCGCCGTCGCCCCCGGCTGCAAGGCAATCCGCCGGAACCCTTTCAATTCCTTCTGCGGCCTCTCCACTTTCGACCCCTCGTGCTCCACATACATCCCCACAACTTCCTCCCCCGCGCGTGGACCGGTGTTCGTCACATTCACGCTTACCGTCACGCTACCATCCTTGTTCAAGCGTGACGAACTAACTCGAAGGTTCGAATAACGGAACGATGTGTAAGACAAGCCATACCCGAACGGAAACAAGGGCTCGCCCCGGAAATACATGTAAGTGTGGCCGTGCCGGATGTTATAGTCGAGCATCGGCGGAAGCTGGTCGAGCGACCTCGGCCACGTCACCACCGTCCGCCCCGCCGGGTTGTAGTCGCCGAACAGAACATCGGCGATCGCCGTTCCGGCTTCCTGGGCGTTCTGGCTCATCAACAAAATCGCCGGAACATGTTCTTTCGTCCACTCGATCGCGTAGGGGAAATCGGCCAGCAGCACCACGATCGTCCGCGGGTTCGCCGCGTAGACCCGCCGGATCAGATCCTCCTGCTCCAGCCGCAGCGATCGACGGTCCGAGTTCTCCATGCCATCGCTCGGCGTCTCGCACCAGGAGTCGTCGCTCCCGAAATTCGCAACGATGAACCGCCGGTTGCACGCCGGGTCGTTGCCCACAAACACGATCGCCACATCGGACGACCGAGCCGCCGCCGCCGGGTCCGTCAAGAATCCACCGCCGGTGTTGATGCGAATCGCGTTTCCGGCTTTGTTGCGCAAACCCTCCACGGGCGAAACCGTGTACGGCGGCTGGCCGCTGTACATCCCCAGCATCACGGAATTCGCCCGCGGGCCGTACACGGCGATTGACTTCACCTTTGTCAAATCGAGCGGCAGTAAGTTCCCCGCGTTCTTGAGTAACACGACGCTTTCCCGCGCTACCTGAAGCGACACTTGCTTGTGCGCTTCCGTTCTCCACGGCTCCTCGTCCGGCCCCGGCTTCGAGTAACTCACCTGCAACGGCGGATCGAGCAGCCCCAGCCGGATGACCACGCGGTACTTGCCACGGAGCGCCGCGTCCAGATCTTTCTCCGTAACTAACCCGTCCTTCAACGCCGCCCGAAGACCGTCCTGGTAACCATCCAGAAACTGATTCACGCCGATTTTGATGACCGCGGCCACCG
>JAJYCN010000079.1 GCA_021778335.1 Acidobacteriota bacterium
CGATCTCGCGTACCCCAAGAACGTCATGGCGGATTTGACTGCAAGCCAGGTTGCGCGATTGGCGAGAGTTGTTCGGGAGGAACTCGGCGGTGAAGAGGGAGATGTTTGAAGAGTTGTTAGGCAGCGTGCGCGAGGGTGGGGCGATTCTGCGCGGGCGGAAAAAGGCGGCGCGGCGCGTGGTGATTGGCGCGGCCGGTGTCCGTAGCATTCGGGAACGGACCAGGCTCTCGCAGTCGGAATTCGCGACTCTGATTGGCGTGAGCGTGAAGACGCTTCAGAACTGGGAGCAGGACCGGCGGCATCCGACTGGGCCGGCGGCGGCGCTGTTGAGAATCATTTCGCAGGAGCCGCAGTTGGCGGTGAGGGCGATTCATCGGGCTTAGCGGGGGCCGGGCGAATTCTTTGGTGGCGTCAAGCGAGAGGCGGGTGGCGTGCTGGGTCTTGGTTAGTGCTTGTTGCTGGGTTTCGCCGGGGGGCGGACTTTGCTTTCGCGGAATGGGTGGGCATGCGGGGATGGACTTCGGATTCCACGCGAGCTTCCCACTGGTCGCGTGAGGATTCGAGGTCGTATCGCAATTGCTTCGTGATTTTGACGTCTTCGGCATCGCCGTTCCTGTCTGTGAGTACAGTCTACGGCAGCGAATGGCGGTGGTTGTGGAAGTGGACGATCATGGCCTGATTGGCGAGGCCAGGCTGCCGCAAGTGTATATGACAGCGATATACTAGGGCTGTGCCGGAACGGAAGGACCCGCTGGAGTTTTGCACAGGGTTCGAGTGGGATGACGCGAACGCGGTAAAGAACTGGGAGCGGCATCGAGTGACGCCGGAAGAGGCGGAGAGCGTCTTCTTCCATGATCCTCTGGTGCTTCGGAGCGACATTGGACATTCGAAGCGGGAGAAGAGATATTTTGCGCTTGGGCGAACAGATGCGGGGCGGCATCTTTTTGTGGCGTTCACTGTGCGCGGTACGCTGCTGAGGGTTATTTCGGACCGAGACATGAATCGACGGGAAAGGAGCGCGTATGCCGAACAAGAAGAAGCCGATGCCTGAGTTCCGGAGTGAAGAGGAAGAGCGGGAGTTCTGGCGGGGGCACGATTCGACGGAGTTCATCGATTGGCGTGCGGCCCAGCGTGCGAAGTTTCCGAATTTGAAGCCGGCGCTTCGAACGATTTCGCTGCGGCTTCCGGTTTCGATGATCGAGGATCTCAAGATTTTGGCGAACGAGCGTGATGTGCCGTATCAATCGCTGCTGAAAGTATTTCTGGCGGAGCGGCTGAAGCAGGAGAAGCGCCGGGCATCGTGAGCGTTGTTCCGCCGGGTCCGCTGTACTCCGCGCAGTGATGAAGTAAGCTTCGGATGTGAGGCCACGGACGGCGCGGGGGTTCTTGCTGGCGGCGGCGCTGGGGTGCGCTGCGGGGTACGGGCAATCGGCGCGAGGGCGGGCAGAGCGGGCGGCAAAGACGGTTGCGGTGCCTTTTGTCGGGTGTCCATCCTTTGGGCAGGTCGAGTCCGTTGAAGCCCCGAAGGGTACGAGCCAACGCGTTGCCATTGGGGAGGAGGCGGGACGGGCGCTTGCGTACTATAAATCGGCCGATGGAATCAGCGTTCTGGCGCCGCGCGGGTGGTATTGCCAGGGAGTTTCGGGATCGGGTGGCGCCGCCCTTTACCTTGGCCCTGGACCGATCGTTCACTTCTCAGATGGTTGGGAGGGCCTTGACGGCGCGGCGATGGAGGTCGACGATTTCGACGGCGGGGCTTCCGGACGTTATGAGATCGCTGAGGTCATTGCGAGGGTCTTTCCGAGGTATCGAGCGCTCGCGGACCGAAACTGGGGTTTGGATACTCCGCTTCCTTCCGGCCCTTATCCGAAAGACACCCTGAGATACCGGGGCGACACGGTGGTCGAATATCGAACTCCGGCCCGAACGGAGGGCTTGGGGAACTTCAATTCCCGGCTGGGGAAAAACGAACTCCCGATCGTAGGGGTTGCGATTCTTCTTCCGGGCTCATCTCGATCATCTCTCGATGATTCGCACCTGCTGCGTCTCTCGGTTCGTTTTCCGCCGGAGCTGGCGCGGCTCGCGCCGGCGATCGTTCATTACGCCGAGCGCTGAATTCGGGCGGCGCAGGCTACAGGGGCAGGCGGCCGGAGCGGATGAGGGTGAAGGAGACGGTGGCGACGGCGAGCCAGAGGAGGAGGGCGTGGAGGAGGGGGCGCGGGCCGACGCGGCGGAGGGCGGTGCGGGAGACGGTGGATCCGATTAGGAAGAGCGTCACGGAGAGGGCGGCGATGGCGAGGGATTTTAGGATGCCGAGGGCGGGGGCGGCGGATGGCGGGAGGGCGGTGTTTAGGGCGGCGGCGGCGCAGAAGAAGAGAATGAACCAGGGGATGCGGATTTTGGCGTTGGATTTGCGCCAGGCGGCGGCGCCGAGGGAGACGGGGACGATCCAGAGGGCGCGGGCGAGTTTGACGGTGGCTCCGACGGCGAGGGCGGCGGCGCCGTATTGGAGCGTGGCTCCGATGACGGAACTGGTGTCGTGGATGGCGAGGGCGCTCCAGAGGCCGAATTGAGTCTGGGTGAGGTTGGCGGCGGCTCCGATTTTGGGGAAGACGAAGAGGGCGACGGAGTTGAGGAGGAAGACGGCGCCGAGGGAGACGGTCATTTCTTCGGGGTTGGCGCCGAGCAGGGGGCCGAGGGCGGCGATGGCGCTTCCGCCGCAGATGGCGGTGCCGGCGGAGATGAGGAGGCGGACGTTGCGGGCGATCTTGAGGAGGTGGCCTAAGAGGAGTCCGGCGGAGATGATGAGGACGATGCCCAGGGCGGTGTAGAGGAAGCCGGCGCGGCCGGCTTCGAGGACGCGGGAGAGATTCATGCCGAAGCCGAGGCCGACGACGGAGGCCTGGAGGAGGCGTGTGGTCCAGCGTTGCGTCGCGTGGGGGAACGGGTGAGGGAGCGTGAGACCGAGCGCGATGCCGGCGAGGAGAGCGAGGCCGGGCGAGGTGAAAGGCGCCGCGGCGATCAGAAGGCCGAGAGTGAAGACGATTCGGGCGATGTGTGCGCGGGTCATGAAGTTTTCAAAGGGTATGAACCGAGTTTGCCAGCGGCGGGCGGGCTCGGTCCAAGGAGAAAGGATGATGGGGGATTTGCGCGATTTATGGAGCGGCGCGAGGGTGGGGGTGTGTTAGGCTGTAATTGGGGAGCCGTTTCAAAAAAGTGTTACTTTTCAATCGGTTGCGGCTGGTTGTGGGGAGGCGGCGGTGAAGCTGGGGCGGCGCGAGTTGGCGGCGACGATCGACCACACGCTGCTGAAGGCGGAGGCGACGGAGGCCGATGTGAGGGCGCTGTGCGGCGAGGCGGCGACGCATGGGTTCAAGAGCGTGTGCGTGAACTCGTGCTGGGTCCCGCTGGCGGTGTCGGAGTTGGCGGGTACGGCGGTGCTGGTTTGCACGGTGGTTGGGTTTCCGCTGGGGGCGATGGCGGCCGCTGCGAAGGAGGCCGAGGCGGTGATCGCGCTGAGCGACGGGGCGCGGGAAATCGATATGGTGATGAACATCGGCCAATTGAAGAGCGCGAATTATGCCGCGGTGGGACGGGACATTGCGACGGTGGAGGAGCAGTGCGGGAAGGCGGGCGCGGGGCTGAAGGTGATTCTGGAGACTTCGCTATTGACGCAGGAAGAAAAGATCGCGGCGTGCCGGTTGGCGCGGGGCGCGGGGGCGCAGTTTGTGAAGACGTCGACGGGGTTCGGACCTGGCGGGGCGACGGTGGAGGATGTGGAGCTGATGCGGCGGACGGTGGGCGCGGAGATGGGAGTGAAGGCGTCGGGGGGGATTCGCAGCTATGAGGATGCAATGCGGATGATCGCGGCGGGGGCGAACCGGATTGGGGCGAGTGCGGGCGTGCGGATGGTAGAGGCGGCGGAGTAGGCGTGGGGACGACGGAAGCCAAGGGGCAGGCGAGGTTTCGCGAGCGCGCGGAACTGCTGGATTTTCTGCTGGACGTGTCTTCGGCGACGTCGGAGACGCTGGATCTGGACCGCATTCTGGCGAACGTGGCGGAGATTGTGAAGGACGTAGTTCCGTACGATCTGTTCGCGATTCTGCTGTACAGCGAGAAGCGGGCGGGGCTGCGGATTTTGCACTCGATCGGGCATCGGGAGGAAGTGATTAAGAGCCTGGTGATTCCGCTGGGCGAGGGGATCACGGGACTGGCGGCGAGCCGGCGGGAGCCGATTCTGATTCCGGATGTGCGGAAGGCGCCCGAGTACTTGAACGCGCTGGACGCGGTGCGGAGCGAACTGGCGGTGCCGATGGTGGCGCGGGGGAAACTGGTGGGCGTGATCGACCTGCAGTCGACGCGGCTGAACGCGTACAACCAGCAGGACCGGGCGCTGGTGATGCTGATCGCCACGCGGGTGGCGGTATCGATCGACAATGCGCGGCTGTACCGGAGAGTGGAGCGGCAGAACCGGACGCTGCGGACGCTGGCGCATCTTTCGCGGGAGTTCGGTTCGATTCTGGCGCTGGACGAGCTGCTGGGCAAGATCGCAAAGACGATCCACGCGATGGTGAATTTCGACGCGTTCAGCATTCTGCTGGTGGATCAGCAGAAGATGGTGCTGCGGCACCGGTTCAGCGAGCGGTACGACGAGCGGGTGGAATTGGACAACATTCCGATCGGGAAGGGGATTACGGGGGCGGCGGCGGAGTCGCGGGAGCCGGTGGTGGTGGCGGATACGCTGGCCGATCCGCGGTATATCGCTTCGCATCCGGATATCCGGTCCGAGGTGGCGATTCCGCTGATCATGCGGGACCGGGTGATCGGGGTGATGGACCTGGAGAGCGAGAGGCTGGGGTACTTCACGGAAGACCACGTGCGGCTGCTGGCGCTGCTGGGGCCGCAGATTGCGAGTTCGGTGGAGAACGCGCGGCTGTACGAGGAACTGGCGCTGAGCGAGCGGGGGATGGAGCAGGACCTGAAGGCGGCGCGGAAGCTGCAATCGGTGCTGCTGCCGAAGAAGGTGCCGCCGATTCCGGGGCTGGAGGCGGCGCTGCGGTCGCGGCCAGCGCGGGAGATCACGGGGGATCTGTTCGATTTTTACGAATACGACAAAGAGACGACGCTGATTGCGTTTGGGGATGTGAGCGGGAAGGGCGCGGCGGCGGCATTGTATGGGGCGCTGGTGAGCGGTCTGCTGCGGACGCTGGCGCCGCAGCGGCACGGGCCGGCGGAGCTGATGAAGGCGCTAAACGAGGCGCTGCTGGAGCGGAAGGTGGATGCGCAGTACGTTTCGTTGGTGCTGCTGGTATGGGAGAACGCGAAGCGGCGGCTGACGATGGCGAACTCGGGCGCGGTGCCGCCGGTGATTCTCCGCAACGGCGAAGCGATGAAGCTGAAGCTGGAGGGTGTGCCGCTGGGGCTGCTGGAAGAGAGGGAATACGAAGACACGGTGTTTGAAGCCAAGGCAGGCGATTTGATCCTGTTGACTTCGGACGGCGTGCTGGACCAGCCGGGGGCGAACAAGGAGCCGGAGTTCGGACGGGGGCGGCTGGTGCGGGTGCTGTCGCGGACGTCGAAGAAGCCGGCGGCGCAGATTGTGGAATCGGTGCTTCAGGAACTGGACCGATTTTCGGGCGACACGCCGCGGTTTGACGACCAGACGCTGCTGGCGATGCGCGTGGCCGACGGCGGAGCGCGTTCGTGAGAGCGTTCGAGTACCGCGGCGGCGCGCTGCACAGCGGCGAGGTGAAGCTCGAAGAGATCGCGAGGGCGGTGGGGACGCCGTGCTACGTGTATTCGGGGGACGCGATCCGGAGCCGGTTCGAGGAGTATGCGGGGGCGTTCGCGGGGATGCCGCATTTGATTTGTTACGCGGTGAAAGCGAACGGGAACCTGGCGGTGCTGCGGCTGCTGGCCGGCGCGGGCGCGGGGTTCGACATTGTTTCGGGCGGTGAATTGTTCCGCGTGCTGCGGGCGGGCGGGGAGGCGGGGAAGACGGTTTTCAGCGGGGTGGGGAAGACGGAGAAGGAGATCGCGGAAGCGCTGGAGGCGGGGATTCACAGCTTCAACTGCGAATCGGCGGGGGAACTGGAAGTGTTGTCGGCGGTGGCGGAGCGGCTGGGGAAGAAGGCGCCGGTTGCGCTGCGGGTGAATCCGGACGTGGACGCGGTGACGCATCCCTACATTTCGACGGGGATGCGCGAGCACAAGTTCGGCATTGCGATGAGCGATGTGGAGGGGATTTGCGAGGAGGCGCGCGGGTTGAAGGGGATTGAGATCCGGGGGGTGAGCTGCCACATCGGGAGCCAGATTCTGGATTTTGCGCCGATGCTGGAGGCGGCGGAGCGGATGGTGGAGCTTGCGGTGCGATTGCGCGGGCGGCGGTTTGCGATCGGGACGCTCGATCTGGGCGGAGGGCTCGGGATTGCGTATCACGCGGGGCAGAGCGGGCCGCGGATCGGCGAGTTTGCGCGGGCGCTGCGGGGGAAAATTGAGGGTTCGGGGCTAGAGGTAATGGTAGAGCCGGGACGGTCCATCGTGGGCGAGGCGGGCGTGCTGTTGACGCGGGTGCTGTACCGGAAGCGGAGCGGGGGGAAGGAATTCGCGATCGTGGATGCGGCGATGAACGACCTGATCCGGCCGGCGCTGTATCAGGCGCATCACGAGATTCTGGCGCTTGGGGAGCGGAAGGACACGGCGCGGGCGGACGTGGTGGGTCCGGTGTGCGAGACGGGGGATTTCTTCGCGCGCAACCGTGAGATACCGGACGTGGGGCCGGGCGAGTATGTCGCGCTAGCGTCGGCGGGGGCGTATGGGTTCTCACAATCGTCGAACTATAACTCGCGGCCGCGGGCGGCGGAGGTGTTGGTGGAGGGCGGCAAGTGGCGCGTGGTTCGGGAGCGCGAGACGTACGAGAGTCTGGTTGCGGGCGAGCGGGTTTAAGCGGAGACAGTTTTCGGGCTAAACGTACTGAACGGATATGAGTTACAGTACGGCACGCATGAAACGGGCGGACGGGCGGAGTCACTGTGACATGTGGCGCACGCGGCGAGTCTCACGGCCTACGCGACGAGTTTTACCTCCGAGCGGATTGAGCGGATGCTGTCCGATATGAAGAAAACGGAGATGCATCGGCAGCGGGCTGAGGAGATGCGGGAAGATCAGATGACGATTGCAAATCTTGCGGGGCTGCTGGCGAACGGGGTGGAGGTGAGCGCGGGCGAGGTGTTTCCGAACGGGTGGGAGGATTCCTTGGAGGGGCGCGCGCGCCGGTACACGCAGGCGCGGCAGGAGCACCTGGCGGCGGCGTGGAGCTTGCTTGGCTGGGACGGGAAGTAGGGACAAGACGCAGAAGCGGCCGCTGAAGACGCTGGAGCGGGTGCTGTCGAAGGCGGGGATCGGGTCGCGAACGGAGGCGCGAAGCTGGATCGGCGCGGGACGGGTGCGCGTGAACGGGAAGACGGTGCGCGATCCGGACCATTGGGTGGACCTTGAGCGCGACCGGGTGGCGTTTGACGGGAAGCCGGTGCGGAGCGAACAGAAGATCTACCTGCTGCTGAACAAGCCGAAGGGGTATCTGACGACGTATCGGGATCCGGAGGGGCGGGAGACCGTATACGATCTGCTCGGCGATTCGCTGCCGTATGTGTCGCCGGTGGGGCGGCTGGACATGGACACGAGCGGGTTGCTTCTGTTGACCAACGACACGCAGTTTGCCGAGCGGCTGACGAATCCCGAGTACAAAGCGCCGAAGACGTATCTGGTGAAAGCGGGCGGGATTTTGAGTGAAGAGAGTTTGGCGCGGCTTTGCGAGGGAGTGGAGTTGCGCGATGGGTTGACGCTGCCCGCGGAGGTGAAGCGGCTGCGGGATACGGGGACGTGCACGTTTGTCGAGATGACGATTCGGGAGGGGCGGAACCGGCAGGTGCGGCGGATGATGGAGGCGGTGGGGAGCAAGGTGCTGAAGCTGGTGCGGACGAAGATTGGGGATATCGAGATCGGGGGACTGGAGATTGGGAAGTACCGGGAGTTGACGGCGGCGGAAGTGAAGGGGCTGATGGAGGGAAGGTCTGTCAGCCGGCCAGACCGGGGAGGCCACCGAGCGAGCGGGCGAGTTTGACGGCGCGGACGATGGCCTGAGAGACAGCTTCGGCGGCAGCGACGCCGAGGGTGTTGATTTCGGCGACGAGCGAGCCCGTGGAGAGGGCGATGACGAGGTCGCCGTCGTTGGTGGTCCAGACGGGGGAGATGGTGCGGGCGACGCCGAGGGAGGCGAGTTCGGCGAGTTTGGTGGCCTCGGGTTTGGTGAGTTTGGCGTTGGTGGCGACGACGACGAGGGTGGTGTTGAGCCGGGCGGGGGAGTGGGCGGATGGGAGAAGCGCGCCGGCTTTGATGGCGTCCCAGGAATTGGCGAAGCCCTTGGAGGGTGCGGGGGCGCGGGCTCCGGCGAGGATTTTGCCGGTGGCGGGATCGAGGACGTCGCCGAAGGCGTTGACGGCGGCGAGAGCGGAGACGAGGAGGCCGCCGGGGAGGGCGACGGTGGCGGAGCCGAGGCCGGATTTCATGGCGCGGGTCATTCCGAAGAGTTTGCCCACGGTGGCTCCGGTGCCGGCGCCGATGGAGCCTTCCTGGACGGGTCCGCTGGTGGCGGCGGAGGCGGCGGCTTCGCCCATTTCGCGGGTGGGGCGGGCGGAGGCTTTGCCGATGGAGAGGTCGTAGAGGATGGCGGCGGGGACGAGTGGGACGAGCGCGGCGCCGGTGGGGAAGCCGACGCCGTTGCGTTCGAGGTAGCGGCGGACGCCGGAGGCGGCTTCGAGGCCGAAGGCGCTGCCGCCGGCGAGGGTGACGGCGTGGATGCGTTCGGTGAGGTGGAGGGGGCTGAAGAGGGTGAACTCTTCGGTGCCGGTGGCGGAGCCGCGGAGGTCGACGCCGGCGACGGCGCCGGATTCGCAGAGGATGGCGGTGCAGCCGGTGATGCCGGTGAAGTCGGAGGCGTGGCCGACGCCGATGCCTGGGATGTCGGTGAGTCCGCGCATGGGCTGTTTTAGTTTATTCCGTCCGGGGGGGGCGGTGCTGGGCGGCATTGGCGGTTTCTTCTCTTGCTTCGATTGAGCGCCGTTCCTGTTACACTTGGGCACGAAAACGTACCATGACGAGCGAGGGGATGCGCGCGGAACGGGACTACGATGGCCCTTATTTCGCCCGTGGCTTCACGGCCAGTGCCGGGTCAGAAAACGAGCGTACGTCCTGGAGAGGCGCCAAGGGTGTTTGCCAATTCCCGGCGAAATTCCGACTCCTCGATCCCGTCGTGGTCGAGCCTTGAGAACAGCGAATCGATTTCGAGGATCGCATTCAGCACTTGGGGAGATTCCGCAAATTTCGGACGCGAGACGTGGCGGAACCAATCTGCAAACTGGTCGAGCGACCAACGCCCGCTCTCGTAGTCGAAGACGGCCTTTGACAAATCCTCAATATTCACGATGAGCGCCCCTCCTTCGAGTGTACTCCCGATCGAAGTACGGACGTGCGATGAACATAGATGTATCCTGTTAAGAAAAAGCGACATTTGGCGGCGGTTCAATCGCGGGGAGTTGATCGTCAAGGAGCCTTATACCAAACGCCGAAAAGACCCTAAACCTGACCACAGCGGTAGGATCGCCCCCTGGACTCAGAGCATTTCGCTTGTCGATACGCAATTTGCCCCGGATGATCCGCGCCACATTGTGCTGGAGGCACACTGCTTTCGACTGGAAAACGGCGAAGTGGGCGCCAGCGGACTTGTGGACCCGAAAGAAGTTCTGATCGGAAGCACGCTTCATGTGCGGTTGGCCTACGAGGACCCACACTGTGCATTGTGCGAAGGCGGGGACATGATTCCGATCGAGGCACGATTCCACAGTTCGCGGTACAAGCCCTTGACGACCCCGATCGGATGGCCGATGTTTGTTTGGATCAAGATCGCGAAGCAAGCGAACCTGTGGCGCGATCGATGGGCGCAGCGAATCTTCAGGCGGGGGACAGTCCCGCGGTGATAGGGGGCTTCGCTGGTCCGCCTCGGTGGTGCTGCCCCGCCTTCTTGGGCAGCGTGGGGCTGACTGGTTGCGTCTTCAGAATCAAGCCGCTTAGCAGCCGGTGAAGTCGGAGGCGTGGCCGACGCGGATGCCGGGGATGCCGGTGAGTCCGCGCATTTTGAGGAGTGGGAGGGGCTTACGGAAGCCTGTATGATAGCATCGGAATTCATGAATACGGGGGCTTGGAGACGGCGAGGGGAGAGATCTCGCCGGTGAACGAGTTTCTCAGGGCGTGGATCTCCGAGTGGCAGGATTTCTGGTTTCTGGCCGGCCGCGCGTTTGCGAACATTTTCCGGGCGCCGCACTACTGGGACGACGTGGCGCTGCAGATGGAGGCGATCGGGGTGGGGAGTCTGCCGATCGTGATGCTGACGGGGTTTTTCAGCGGGTTTGTGATCACGATGCAGATGTCGCGGGCGCTGAACACGTATGGGGCGGTGGGGCAGGTGGGGCCGATCGTGATGATCACGCTGGTGCGCGAGTTGGGGCCGGTGCTGACGGCGCTGCTGGTGGCGGGGCGGAACGCGTCGGGGATCGCGAGCGAGTTGGGGTCGATGAAGGTGAGCGAGCAGATCGACGCGATGCGCGCGCTGGGGACGGATCCGATTCAGAAGCTGGTGACGCCGCGGCTGATCGCGACGTGCGTGATGCTGCCGCAGCTTACGGTAGTGGCCGATTTTCTGGGGATGGTGGGAGGATTCGCGATCTCGTACTTTTCGCTGCGGCTGACGCCATCGCAGTACTGGACGCCGGCGTATCAGATTCTGGAACTGAACGACTTCGTGCAAGGATTGCTGAAGCCATTCATTTTCGCGATGGTGGTGGCGCTGGTGGGATGTTTTTACGGCCTGAAGACGAGCGGGGGGACGCAGGGAGTGGGCCGGGCGACGACGCAGGCGGTGGTGGTGGCGTCGGTTTGGATATTCGTGCTGACGGCGTTCATCACGCGGATTTTCGTAAACCTGTGAGCGCGGAGAGGGCATCGGCGGACGGGCCGGCGGAGGCGACGGTGCTGGAGTTCGAGGGAGTGGAGCTCAGCTTCGATCACAAGGTGCTGGACGGGGTGAATTTCCGGATGGGCGCGGGCGAGACGCGGGTGATTCTGGGCGCGGCGGGGAGCGGGAAGAGCGTGCTGCTGAAGGTGGCGATCGGCCTCGTGCCCGTGGATTCGGGCCGGGTGGCGCTGCTGGGAGAGGACATAACGGGACTGGAGGAAAAGGATCTGTTCGCGGTGAGGGCGAACGTGGGGGTGCTGTTTCAGGAGGGCGGGCTGTTCGACTCGTTGACGGTGGGCGACAACGTGGCGTATCCGCTGGAGAACCAGCAGGCGCGGGGACTGGCGCCGGCGGAGGAGGTGCTGCGGCGGGTGACGGAGGCGCTGCGGTTCGTTGAACTGGAGCATACGCTGGAGCAGTATCCGGCGGAGTTGTCGGGCGGGATGCGGCGGCGGGTGGGGATTGCGCGGGCGGTGGTGACGGAGCCGCCGCTGGTGCTGTACGACTCGCCGACGGCGGGGCTGGATCCGATCACGGCGAATTTGATCATGGCGCTGATCGCGAAGGAGCGGGACACGAAGGGAGCGGCGAGCCTGATTGTGACGCATCGTTATCAAGACGGGCAACTGATGGCGGATTTTCGATACAATTCCGAACAGGGCGAGTTGGTTCGGGCCAGTGGCGATCCATCGAAGGAACCCCGGACAATCTTCATGGTCATGCGAGACGGCCAGATTGTCTTTGAGGGAGATAAGACGGCGCTTGAAAAGTCGGCCGACCCTTACGTAAGAAAATTCGTGCGACGGTAAGCATCCGATGCCAGTGCAGACAAAAGCGAACTGGGCGCGGCTGAAGGCCGGCATGTTCACCATGGCCGCGATGACGATTCTCGGCGTGGCGACCTTTCTGGTGACGGGCGACCGGACTATGTTCGAAGGGCACGAGACGATCTACACGTACCTGGACGACTCGGCGGCTTTGGCCGAGGGAGCGCCGGTGACGCTGAACGGGATTACGATCGGCAAGGTGCGGCGCATCGGGCTGTCGGGTCTGCCCGATCCGCAGAAGCAGGTGAAGGTGGAGATGGCGATCCGCGAGCGGTTCCGGTCGAAGATACCGGCCGACTCGGAGACGTCGCTCAGCGCGGCGAATCTGTTGGGGACGAAGTTCATCAACATTACGCGGGGGAAGTCGAAAGAGGTGGTGCCGGACGGCGGGACGCTGCCGAGCCTGAACACGGCGGAATTCGAGGACGTGGTGAAGCAGGGGTACTCGATTCTGGCGTCGCTGCAGTTGACGGTACAGCAGGTGAACAACATCGTGGGGCAGGTGGAATCGGGCAAGGGGAGCATCGGACAGCTTCTGGTGAACCGCGAATTGTACGACCGGCTGAACAACATTGCGAAGCAGGTGGAGATCATCACGACGGCGTTGAACACGCGGGAAGGCACGCTGGGGCAGCTTCTGTATCGGCCGGATATGTACAACGACGTGCGGGGGTCGCTCAAGCGGGTGGACAGTCTGCTCGAAGAGCTGCAGCAGGGCAAGGGGACGGCGGGGAAGTTTTTGAAAGATCCGGCGGTGTACGACGAACTGCAGGGCGCGGTGAAGGACACGCGGCGGATTCTGGACCAAGTGCAATCGGGGAAGGGGACGGCGGGGAAGCTGGTGTACTCGCAGGATCTGCACGACCGGTTGGTGGCGACGCTTGGAAAGCTGGATGAGACGCTGGATCAGATCAACAGCGGGCGGGGCACGATCGGGCAGTTGCTGCGGAATCCGGCGTTGTACGATTCGCTCAACGGATCGTCGGCGGAGCTGCACGCGATGCTGAAGGACTTCCGGGCGAATCCGAAGAAGTTTCTGCGCATCAAGCTGGCGCTGTTTTGAGACAACTTGCCGTCAACGCGGACGACTTCGGCTTCACGCGCGATGTGAACGACGGGATTGTGCGGGCGCATCGCGAGGGGATTCTGACGGCGACGACGCTGATGGCGACGGGGGCGGCGTTCGACCACGCGGTGGCGCTGGCGCGGGAGACGCCGGCGCTCGACATCGGATGCCATCTGGTGCTGGTGGGCGGGCCGGGGATGCCGGCTACGGTGGCGGAGCTTGTACGGGCGGTGGCGCTGGGCCGGGTGCGGGTGTACGAGGAGTTGTGGCGCCAAGTGAAGCGGATCCTGGCCGCGGGGGTGGCGCCGACGCATCTGGATACGCACAAGCACACGCATCTGCTGCCGCCGGTGCTGGACGCGGTGGCGCGGATCTCGGAGGAGACGGGCATCCGTTGGGTGCGGCGGCCGTTCGATTTTCCCTTGAATGCGGGCGGGACGCCGCTGGCGGAGCGGTTGGCCAACCGGGCATTCCGGATGGTCCGGGGGCGGTTGACGCGGGTGCTCGAGAAGCGGGGCTGCCTGATGACGGAGAATTTCGCGGGGTTGTGGTTAACGGGGCGGTTCGGGCCGGCGGAGTTGGCGGAGTTGATTCGCGCGCTGCCGGAGGGGACGACGGAGTTCATGTGCCATCCGGGGATTTGCACGGAGGAGCTGCGGGCGGCGCGGACGCGGTTGAAGGAGAGCCGGGAGCGGGAGTTGGAGGCGCTGGTTGCGCCGGAGGTGAGGAAGGCGGTCGAAGAGAGCGGGGTGGCGCTGGTGAATTACCGGGAGTTGCCGCGGGCGGAAGCGGGCTGATTCAGTCGAACAGGTGACCGAGCTTTTCGCGCTTGGTCTGCATGTAGTGTTCGTTGGCTTCGTGGGTTTCGACGATGGCGGGGACGCGTTCGGCGACGTGGACGCCGCCGCGTTCGAGGGCGGCGATTTTATCGGGATTGTTTGACAGCAGGCGCACCTGGGTGACGCCAAAGTAGCGGAGGACCTGGGCGGGCATGGTGTAGCTGCGGAGGTCGGGCTCGAAGCCGAGCTGGACGTTGGCCTCGACGGTGTCGGCGCCGGAGTCCTGGAGTTCGTAGGCGCGAAGCTTGTTGAGGAGGCCGATGCCGCGGCCCTCCTGGTTTTCGTAAATGATGAGGCCGCGGCCTTCGGCGGCGACCATTTCGAGGGCGAGTTCGAGTTGCTGGCGGCAGTCGCAGCGGAGGCTGTGGAAGACATCGCCGGTGAGACACTGGGAGTGGATGCGGACCAGCGGCGGGGGTTCCGAGGCGACGTCGCCCATTTTCAGAACGACGGCTTCCTCCCGCGGTTCCGAGGCGGCGCCGTTTGAGGGCGCGGAGCGGAAGCCGTAGATGCGGAAATGGCCGAAGCGGGTGGGGAAGTCGGCCTCGGCGACCTTCTCGACACTTACGGCGGGGATGGGAGAAGCCTGCATTTTCTGGGATTTACTCCCTTTCATTATAATGGTCGATCCAACGGGCGTTCGTTTCCTTCCTGGCGGTGCTTGAACAACAACATCTCGTCACGCTGCTTGTGAAGCTGGCCGTGGCGGCTTCGTTTGCGAGCATTCTGGTGCGTTTCAGCGCGTTTCAGCGGATGCTGATGCGCGAGGAGCGGACGCTGCTGCAGCGGGTGAAGCTGGCGCTGGCGTGTTCGTCGCTGTTCGGGTCGGGGGTGTTTCTGCGGGTGATAACGCCGGCGTACACGGCGGTGGACCTGGGGATCGAGGGGAGCATGCTGTCGGGGATGGTGGGCGGCTACGTGACCGGATTGCTGACGGGCGTGCTGGTGTCGATTCCGGCGATGTTTCACGGCGAGCTGATGTCGATGCCTTTGTTTGCGGGCGTGGGGGTGATGGGCGGGGTGCTGCGGGATATCGCGGCGGACAAGGAAGACGTGTGGCGGTTCTCGCCGTTTTTCGACCTGAGCCTGTACCGCTCGTTCCGGCAGAGGCAGGCGTGGGGACGGACGGCGTTTCATTTTGCGTGCGGGATGGCGGCGCTATTCGCCGAGTTTCTGCGGATGACGGTGGCGCGGCTGTTCGGCGCGAAGGGCGTGTTCAGCCTGGTGGAGAGGTGGGGCGACCCGGCGCCGGCGACGGTGGCGGCGATATACGCGACGACGGTGCTGTCGATCACGATTCCGATCAAGATCTGGAACAGCACGCGGAACGAGAAGAAGCTGGAGGACCAGCAACTGCGTTTGAACCAGGCGCGGCTGGCGGCGCTGACGAGCCAGATCAACCCGCACTTTTTGTTCAACACGCTGAATTCGGTGTCGTCGCTGATCCGGACGAATCCGGAGCAGGCGCGGAGCGTGGTGTACAAGCTGTCGAGTATCTTAAGGCGGCTGCTGCGGAACACGGAGAACCTTTCGCCGCTGCGCGATGAGTTGACGTTCCTAGACAACTACATGGCGATTGAGATGGTGCGATTCGGGGAGAAGCTGCGGTTTGTGAAGGAGATTGAAGCGTCGGCGGAGGACCTGTTGATTCCGAGCATGCTGCTGCAGCCGGTGATCGAGAACAGCATCCGGCATGGTTTGGGGAACAAGGTGGACGGAGGGACGATTCGGGTGCGGGCGTGGCCGGAGGGAGGGCGGCTGCACCTGTTGATTGAGGACGACGGGGTGGGGATTCCGGAGGCGCGGCTGGCGACGCTGTTTCAGCAGGGGATTGGGGTGAGCAACGTGAACGAGCGGCTGAAGGTGCTGTTTGGGAGCGATTACCGGATGTGGGTGGAGAGCCGGCCGGGGGAGGGGACGCGGACGGGGATTGAGATACCGGGGCAGCGGGCCGCGGCGGCGAGCGCGGCGCCGGCGTGAGGTTCGAGGTTACACGCCTTCGGCCTGGGTGGCGGCGCCGTATTCTTTGAGTTTGTTGAAGAGGGTTTTGAGGCTGATGCCGAGGATGTCGGCGGCGCGGGTTTTGTTGTTTTTGGTTTCGGCGAGGGTGGCCATGATGAGGGCTTTTTCGGCCTCGTCGACGGTGGTTCCGACGCGGAGGCGGACGGCGCCGGGTTCGACGGTGGGTTCGGCGGCGGCGTTGGCGGCGCCTCCGAAGCCGGGCGGGAGGTGGGTGCGGAAGATGGTGCCTTCGCCGGCGAGAATGACGGCGCGTTCGAGGACGTTGCGGAGTTCGCGGACGTTGCCGGGCCAGGAGTGGCGCGTGAGTTCGTCGGCGACGTCGGCGGCGACGCTGGTGACGCGGGTAGTGTGCTTACGGTTGAGGGCAGCGATGAGGGATTCGGTGAGGGTGGGGAGGTCGCCGCGGCGTTCGCGGAGCGGGGGCAGTTTGATTTCGAAGACGTTGAGGCGGTAGTAGAGGTCTTCGCGGAGGCGGCCGTCGCGGACGGCGGCCTGGGGATCGCGGTTGGTGGCGGCGATGAGGCGGACGTCGACTTCGGTTTCCTGGCGTGCGCCGAGGCGGCGGACGCGGGAGTCTTCGATGACGCGGAGGAGTTTTGCCTGGGTGCCGATGGGCATTTCGGCGAGTTCATCGAGGAGGAGGGTGCCTTTGTTGGCCAGTTCGAAGCAGCCGGCGCGGCGTTCGAGGGCGCCGGTGAAAGCTCCTTTTTCGTGGCCGAACAGTTCGCTTTCCATGAGGGTTTCCGGGAGGGCGGCGCAGTTGATGGCGACGAAGGGGCCGCTCGAGCGGGGGCTGAAGCGATGGATGGCGCGGGCGACGAGTTCCTTGCCGGTGCCGCTTTCTCCGGTGACGAGGACGACGGCGCGGGAGGGGGCGACCTGGCGGAGGAGGGAAAAGACTTCCTGCATGGCTGGGCAGACGCCGACGAGTTCGCCGAGGGAGCCTTTGTACTGCAGCTCGCGCTGCATGGTTTCGGCGTCGCGTTGGAGGCGGCCCTGATTGGCGGCGCGTTCGAGGAGGACTTTGAGGACGGCGGATTGGACGGGTTTTTCGAGGAACCAGAAGGCGCCGAGATCGTGGACGGTTTCGAGTGCGGTTTCGATGCTGCCGAAGGCGGTGAGGACGATGGCGGCGGGGGCGGGGTCCGGGAGGCGGCGGAGGAGTTCGTGGCCGTCCATGCGGGGCATGTTGAGGTCGGTGACGAGGACGTCGAAGGGGGCGGCGGTGAGTTTTTCGAGGGCTTCCTGGCCGTCGGCGGCGGTGTCGACGCGGTAGCCCCAGGCGCGGATCATCGCAGCGAGGCCGGAGCGCTGGCTTTCCTCGTCATCGGTGACAAGGACGCCGGGTCCCGCGGTCTGTGCCTGGGTGGCCATGTTTTTCGATTGTAGCGGCTATTGGCGGTGTGGGAGCAGATTCTGGATCTCGCGACTCAGGATTGTAGGGGATTTGGTGCGTTGGCGAGGGTGTGAGGCAGACGCTTCCTTGCGGTCGCGGCTTCATTTTCGGTTGGGCGGAGGATGTGTCAGGACGGTTGAGGAGCGGGGTCTTTGATGCCGGCGAGGTTTTTGGCTAACTGCTTTTTTTCGTCGAGTTTCATGCGGCGGGCGATCTGGATGCGCTGGGCCTGGGGGCTGCCGGCGCCGTGGAGGGATTCGGTGAGATAGCCGACGGCGTTGCGGCCCAGCGTCATGTTTTCGATGAGGCGGACGGCGCGGGCGCGGTCTTCGGCGGAGACTCCGTCGCGGCCCTTGAGGTACTTGCGGAGTTTGGGGCCGGTTTCGGGGTTTTCGAGGTCGCGTTCGGAGGGCATGGTGGCGGCGAGGCCACCGGCGAGATCCTGGGCGAGGCGGGCCATTTCGTAGGGGAAGCGGGTGACGTTGTGCTTGCAGACGTTGGCGAGGAGGTCGTCGGGTTCGAAGTTGCCGGCGGCGGTGGGGTGGGATTCGTGGGAGGCGGCGATGCCGGCGCCGTAGATGGTTTCGTTGAGGTGGGCCATCTCGATGAGTTTGTCCTTGACGTGGGAGGCGGAGGCGACGCCGTTGTAGTCCGCGATGAGGGCGGCGGCTCCGATCAAGACGTCGCCGACGCCGGTTTTACAGACGTAGGAGCGGCGATGGTAGGCGGTGAAGCGATCGACGAGCGGGGCGGCGAATTCGGTTTCGCCGTCGAGGAAGATGTGCTCGGTGGGGACGAAGACGTCGTCGAAGACGATCATGGCTTCCTGGCCGGAGAATTGGGGGTTGCCGAGGTCGATGCCGCCGTGTTCGAGGGTGCGCGAATCGCAGGACTGGCGGCCGTAGATGTAGGTGAGGCCGGGCGAGTCGACGGGGACGGCGGCGACGACGGCGTAGTCGCGCTCGTTATCGCGGAGGCGCGTGCCGGGCATGACGAGGAGCCAGTGAGAGTTGAGGCAACCCGTCTGGTGCATTTTGGCGCCGCGGAGGACGACGCCATCGGGGCGGCGGGCGACGATGTGGGTGAAGACGTCGGGGTCGGATTGGGCGGAGGGTGATTTGGCGCGGTCGCCTTTGGGGTCCGTCATTGCGCCGCCGAGGGTGAAGTTGGCGCACTGCATGCGTACGAGGAAGCGGAGGAAACGATCGTGGTAGGAAGTCGAGTGGGCGCGGTCGACGTCGAACGTGAGCGAGAAGAGGGCGTTGATGGCGTCCATGCCGACGCAGCGCTGAAAGCAGGTTCCGGTGAGTTGGCCGAGGCGGCGCTGCATGCGGTTTTGGGCGACGACGTCTTCGGGGCTGGTGGTGATGTGGAGGAAGCGATTGACGCGGCGGTTCGAGAGGGGCGACCAGGCGGTAGCGAGATCGGGCTCTTCGACGGCGAGGTCGTAGGTGCGGGCGACGGCGTTGACGGAGGGGCGGATGACGGGGTGGTCCACGGGCGAGGGGATGCGTTCGCCGAGGTAGAAGACGTTGAGGTTGCGGCCGCGGAGGCTCGAGATGTAATCGGCGCCGGAGAGGATGGGAGATTCGGTGGGGGTGAGTAGGGGAAGACGGCTAGGTTCCATGGGTTGTCTCCTGCCCCTCGGGGCGCGATTCGGACCTGGCGCCCTGGACGATGGTGGAGGCACGGAGTTTTTCGAGTTCGCGGCGGGCGATGCCCGCCCACTCGCTGGCGCCATCGAGTTTGAGATAGGCGCGCCAGTGGCGGACGGCGCGGAGGGTCTGGCCGGTGGCCTGGTAGAGGAGAGCGATGTTGTAGTGGGCGTCGCTGTACTGGGGCTGGATGTGGAGGGCGGCGAGGTAGTGCGAGAGGGCGGCGTCGCGCTGGCCGCGTTCGTCATGGAGGTTGGCGAGATTGAAGTGGGCGAGGGCGTAGTTGGGGTCGACGTCGAGCGCCATGCGGTAGTAGCGCTCGGCTTCGCGCCAGCGGCGGGCGTTGAAGTAGACGGTGCCGAGGTTGACGAGGGCGCCGGCGGAGTTGGGGTCGGCCTCGGCGGCCTGGAGGTAAGCTTCGGTGACTTCGTCCATGGGCGCGCCGGAGCGTTCCAGGTCGAGGCCTTTTTCGAACCAGGCTTCGGCTTCGCGGCGGCGTTCGGGTTTGTTGGCTCGCGCGGAATCGGAGGGGCTGGTGGGGAAGGCGAGAAGCTTGCGCATCTCACCGGCGTCGAAGTCGAAGAGGAGTTGGCCGGTGACGGCCTCCATTTTGGCGCCGCCGAACTGGACGCGGAGGCGGCGGCCTTCGGAGTAGAGTCTCCACTCGGTGAGGGGGTTTACGGGCGCGCCGATGCGGGCTCGGATGGCGGAGACGGCCGCGCGCAAGGCGGCGGCGGAGATTTTTTGTTTCCGGAGACCGGAGAGAGTACGGATTGCGGCGAGGTCGGGGAGGGTGTATTCGGACAGGGCGGGGATCAGGCCCTGTTTTTCCCAACTGGCGAGTTGGCGCTCGCGAATTTTAAGCCACCGGCAGACGTCCCGGCGCGAGTAGACCTGCTTCGTCGCTGTGGCGGCCACGGGAAAAGTGTAACAAGTTCACTGGGCGATTAACGCTCGGGTCGCGGGGGCGGGCCGAATTCGCGCTCGAGAAAGGCGAGGGCGCCGGCGCGGGAGGCGAGGCGGCCTTCGAGTTGGGCGTCTTCGGCGGCGTTGAGCATTTTTTGAAATTCGGGGCCGGGGAGGTAGCCGGCGGCGATGAGATCGTTGCCGGTCACGAGGCGGGG
>JAJYCN010000080.1 GCA_021778335.1 Acidobacteriota bacterium
GTCATTGTTGTCTTCCGGCGGCGGCGGAGGAGGTACGCGCGCGCCGCCTCCACCGCCCGAAGGCACAAGGGTAGAACTGGCGCGCACGCCTGAATTGGTTGGGAGAGAGGGATCTCCCTGGCGGATGTCATCCATCGACGGGTCTTTGCTCCGGACTACGAACTACGCCTGGCTCGCACCAGGTTCGGCAGCGGGTACACCGGCAGGCGGCTTAGGGGATTCGGTGGTAACGGTCCCGGTATGGCCGGTCTGTTCGGTTCTCGGCACGACGCCCTGCGCGGACTCGTAGTGAACGGCTGGCTCAGCGCTCGGACTTTCTGAAGCGCCGGGGGTGGATGGATTCGAAACGGCCGAGTAATCCTCGTAGCTATAAGGATTCTCGGAAGAGTAAGGCTCGACATTCGCAGCCTCGTAATGGCTTTGAATCTCGTTGTTGACGCTGCGCGTAACGGTCTGCAGCGATTCGTTCTCCCGTTCCAGTTCGCGCATGTGGTGATCGAGCGTCGCCTTGAGCTCGCTTTGAGCCCGGCGAAACTCGCTCAGCGCTTTTCCGATGGTCCGGCCCAGTTCGGGCAACTTCTTCGGACCGAATAATACAAGGGCGACGAGGAAGATGACGACCATCTCCTGTACGCCGACGGGACCCATGAATAAACCTCCAAACGTCCTCATCATATCATCCGAGGGCGGGTTGTGACGGGTCCGGCCGGTTTTGAGCGGGAGCGTTCCAACGTACAATGATTCCGTGCGACTGAGCCTGCTGTGCCCGTTGCTTTGCGCCGGGGTGTTGGCGATCCTTTCCGGATGCGGGGAGAAAACGGCGCCCTCGCCTCCGCCGGCATATAAAGAGACGGCGCAGTGGAGCGCCAACGGATGGGCGGAGGCCGAGAGGACGGAATTCCATCATCTGGCCGAAGGCAGCGAGCTGATGCCGTACGTGCTGCTGGCCAACCTGGTGAGCGTGAAGACGGGGCGGCCGTTTCTCGAAGGTCTCGAACGATTCGGGTTTGTTCCGGACGCGCCGAGCGGCGTGAACCCGCATGGATTGCCGATTGGGTTCACCACGGCGAGGTCACGCAACGCGAGCCACGTGGGTTTGGAGATGGTGGGGTTCAACTGCGCCACGTGCCACACGGGCAAAGTCAGCTATCGCGGCAAGAGTCTTCTGGTTGATGGGGCGCCGTCGATGGTGGATCTTCAGGCGTACCAGATCGAGTTTCGCGATTCGTTTGAAGCGACGATCCGGAATCCGTCGAAGCTTGCCGCGCTTGTGATTGCGATTGACCGGCAACTGCACGCGGGGAAATCGCCGGCGGCGGATGCGGCGGCTTACGCGGGGGATGCGGCTGTGAAAAGTGTGGGCGAGGTGGGGGCGGCACCGATTGCCGACCCGAACCTGCACACCGTGTCTTCCCGCGCGGCGGATGCCGCCGATCCCGCGGCCGCGCTTGGTGAAGGCGACTTTGCCGCCCGATTCCGACGGGACTTGGCATTTCTCAAGGCGTGGCTGGCTTACATGCGCAACGGGAAGTTGCTGCTCGACGGCACCGAACCGGGCCCCGGGCGAATTGACGCGTTCGGCGCGGCGCGCAATCTTCTGTTTCCCAAGAGCGCGGTGCGGATGCAGTCGCCGGTGAGCTTTCCGTTCATTTGGGATGTGCCCGACAACACGGGGCAGCGGAGGGGCGCGGAGACGGTGTGGATCCACTACGACGGCGATACGAACTCGATTCTCGAGCGGAACATCGGCCAGGCGCTGGGGATGGGCGCGCTGTTCGACCCGAAGACGTACGAATCTACGCTTCGCGTGGGGAACCTGCATCGCCTGGAAGTGTTGATGCAGAAGCTGAAGGCGCCGGCGTGGCCCGCGGATGTATTCGGAGCGGTCGATCCCGTGAAGGCCAGGGCTGGGGAGAAGGTCTTCAACCAGGTGTGCCGCGACTGCCACCAGAACCGGCTGTACAAGTTGACGGAGGTGGGTACGGATCCGCAGCGCGCGAACAGCTTTGGCCAGCCGGTGGCGGGCGTGCCGTTCCCCACCGCGGTGGCGCCGATTCTAAACGGACTGAAGGCGCGCGGGTTTCTCGACGACGGCATTCCGCCGGCTCAGCAGGCCGAGATGGACGCGAATCCGGTGATCTGGCGTGCGACGGGCGAGTATCTGGCGCGCCCGCTTGACGGCGTGTGGGCTACCGCGCCGTATTTACATAACGGGTCCGTGCCAACGATTTGGCATCTGCTCCATCCGGACCAGCGCCCGGCGAAATTTGTTGTGGGCAACCGCGAGTACGATCCCGGGAAGGTTGGCTTTGTGACTTCCGGCGAGGGGTATCTTTTCGACACCTCGCAGCCGGGCAATAGTAACATCGGCCACGCGGGCGCGAGATATGGCACAAACCTTCCGGAGGATGAGAAGGCAGCGCTGATCGAGTATCTCAAGACGATCTAGTTAGTAACTTATGGAGAGCTCCGCCGTTGCAACCACGCGGACACGCGTTCTGCGCGAGGTGGCCTTGGCCGCCGGCGTGGGCGCGGCGTGTCTGGCATACCTGTTCCGGTTCTTTCTGCTGAGCGGCGGCGATAAGTGGACCGGGGCTCCGGCGGACGCGCGGCTGTGCATGATTCTGACCGAGCACTGGTGGGCGGTTTGCCGCGGGCTGGCGAGCTTTCGCGACCCGAATTACTTTTATCCCGCGCACGATGTTCTCGGCTACAGCCACACGCTGCTGCTGCTGGCGCCGCTTTACATTCCTTTTCGCGCGATGCATTTCGATACGTATCTGGCGTTTGAATGCACGCTTGCGGCGCTGAAGGCGTTGGGATTCGGATTTTGCCATGCGATGCTGCGGACGACATTCCGGCTTCGAGTTTGCGCGTCGCTGGTGGGGTCGGCGCTGTTCACGATTGCGAACGGCCCGACGCTTTGGGCGGCGCATCCGCAGATGTGGATTGTGGCGTTCGTTCCGGCGGTGGTGCTACTGTTCGATTTCTATTTCCGGCGGGGTTCGCGCGGGGCTTTGGCGGGCGCGGCTTTCCTGTTCGGGGCGGTGATGTTCAGCGAGTTCTACACGGCGTTTTTCTGCGGGATGGCCGCGGTGGCGGTGGCGGGATGCTGGGCCGGGGTGGAGTTTTGGACGAGCCGCAGTGATTTCGTGGACCGCCTCCGCCACTGGTCCGCGCGCGCTCCGCGGGACTTACTCGCCGCCGCCGGCCCCTTTGGCTTCTGGCTGGTGATGCTGGTTTGGGTGTATTACCCGGTGCTGCGTGTTACCGGGGGGCGGAGTTACGCGGACGCGTACCAATATATTCGCGACTGGCGCGAGTTAGTCGACACCGGAATTCATAACTGGGTGTGGGGGAGGAGCCTGGGCGCGTTCTATCTGCGTCATTTCCCGAAGTGGCAGGAGGCGCGGATGGGGCTGCCGGTGGCGATGGTGATTACGGCAGCGTTTGCCGCCGTTCGATCTCTGGCGCGGCTGCGGGGAAAGCAGCCCACGTTCGCGGTGCGGGCGTGCGCGGTTGTGGCGTTATCGAGCGCCGCGTTGTATGTGGCGACGGTGCGGTTCGGCGCACATACGTTCTGGTGGGTGATTTACAAGGTTGTTCCGGGCGCGAGCGGGCTTCGGGTGCCGGGGCGGATCAACGTGCTGCTTACGCTCGCCGTGGCGGCCGTCTGCGCGATGGCGCTGAATGAGTTGTTCGGGAAGGGGCGGCGGCATGGGACGGCATGGTTCGGCGTTGTGCTGGCGGTGTTTCTTGTTGCCGAGCAGATTAACTTATTCGAATTCGCCGAGGTGAGCCGGTTCTCGGAGTTACAGTATTTCGGGCGGTTTTCCGGCGCGCCGGCGGGGTGCGAGGCGTTTTATGTCGTGCGGCCGCGGGTGCCGTGGATTTACCCGGTGGGGCAGGTGGACGGGATGATTCTGGCGAGGTGGCGGAACATTCCGACGATCAACGCTTACGGCGGCTGGCCTCCGCCGGGTTGGGATCTGTATCAGTTCGACGAGGGTTACTCGAATCGCGCCGCGCGCTACTTCATGGCGCACGGCATGTGGGACCGCGCCTGCGCCGCCGATATGGAGGCGGGCCGGTGGCTGGGGCCTGTGGAAACGCGGGACGGCCTGACCGGGGCGCTGCTGGGCACGGGTCTCGATCGGCTGGATTTTCGCGGCGCGGGCTCGGGGAAACAGACCACGGTCTCTGGTTGGTCGGATCCGGAGGTAATCGGGACGTGGACGGAGGCGTCCGACGCGCTGCTGGTTGTGCGCGGGCTTTCTCCGGGGCGGGGCGCGCTTCACCTTCGCGCCCATGCGATGGCGTTTTTGGCAGGGACACACCGGGAAGTGAGGGTGACGGTATCCGTGAATGGGAGCGCGGCGGGCATCTGGGACTTCACTCAGGAAGGCGCGGTGGTCGAGCGGGAGGGCGAGGCGCCGGCCTCGTCGCTGGCCCGGCCCGTCACCCGAATCGAGTTTCATATCGACTCGCCGCGGTCGCCGCTCGAGATGCATGTGTCGAAAGATCCGCGTAAGTTGGGGATGTTACTGGTCGACTTATCGCTTACGCAGGGGAATTAGCCCGCGCTGCGGGATCAAGGGGTGGCGAGCCGCCGTAAACGGATCTCTGCTGGAGGCCACGAGAAACACGAAATGGTAATCCCGGAGGAAGGGATTTCCCCGCTTGGAGGAGCGGCGCCATGGCGTCTCACGGTGGTCCAAAATACGATGTACCCGAGCTCGACGGCGGCGATCCTGTCCTGGACATTGTCGAGCCGGATACGAATGTAGGGGAACCCGGCAGCCTTCGCTGCGCGGATCGGGGACCACTACAAAGGCGAGGAAACGCGTGGTGTCAAGTACGTCACCGAGTCTCGCACGCGCCGCCAGAAATACGCGGCGACCACGGACGCAACGATGTTGCGCCGCGGAGACGTTTTCGACACCGCTAAGATCAAGGCGCTTTACTTCCACAAGCTCGGGAAGCAGACCGGTAAGGAACTGCTCACCGAAGCCGAAAAGCAGACCCCAGTAAAAGTCAAACAACGCGCGCAGCCGGGAATCGCCGATATGGGAAACGATCCGGACAGCCTGGAGATACAAAAGGAGTGGCTGAGAACAAGTTTGATTTGGGTATGTGTCCCCGACGACGGCTTCACGATGCCAAGCTTCTTTTCGCATATCGGGAAGAACCAGAAGTTCCACCACTCCTCGTTTAAGGCGGGCCATGACGTGATCTGCGCGGGCGAGTGGATTGTCGAGAAGGGCAAGCTGCGCAAGGTGAGCGCCAACAGCGGCCACTACCGGCCCGAGCTCGATCATCTCCCCCAGGCCGTCATGCACCTGGCGAGGGCGTGGCGGGCGGAGACGGTGGTGCCGCGGTGGAACATACGGAAGACGAAGTGGGAGGAGGCGCCGGTGCTCCAGTTCAAGGAAGGCCCGCGTGGCGACGGGAGCTATAAGGTTCACCCGTTGAGCGAGTAGGCGGCGGAGCCCATGCTATCCTCGATAGGAGAGCGTTCGCAACGCATCCCATCGGGGCCGGTAGCTCAGTTGGTAGAGCATCGCACTTTTAATGCGGTGGTCGCGGGTTCGAGCCCCGCCCGGCTCACCAAATCATTCCACAATTTAGTTTGATTCGCCGGCCGCGGGACGGAGCGGCGCCGGCGTGTGCTCCCGGATGCGGTCCTCGCGCATAGTTGCGGGGAAGGCAGCCCGAAACGAGCCGAAACGCTCCGTGCCGTTTGGTCTGGCCTGTCACCAGATGAACCGGTCACGAAATTTGGCGGCCTGAATCTCGGTCTGAATCAGCGAGTTCCCGCCGTTGCGCGGTTGTCGTGGCACCGCGCGCTGATAAATCTCAAATCGAGGCTGGCCCCGCGCCCGCCGATTTCCCGAGAAAGGAACCATTAGCAAATGTCCACGATCGACGAGACCATTCCTCCCCCGCGCATCCGCACCATCGGCAGTAGCGTCACCGCCCTCATTGATGGCGAGGACCACGACGAGTTCCTCGATTTCCGCGAGCGGATGTTGCGGGCGCTCGACCCTTCGGGTCCTCAAGAAACCGCGCTTGCCGAAATCGTCGTCGCGGGCGGCTGGCGCCTCGGCCGCATTCCTGTCCTCGAAGCGAGAATCCTCACGGCCTCCGACTCGACGGTTGCCGACCTTTCCCAACTTAGCCTTTACGAACTGCGCCTCACTCGCGTAGTCAACCAGGAACGCGCCGCGCTATCGCAACTCCAGGCCGCGCGCCGCACCCGGCCGGTGGTACAATTTTTTCAGCGCTGACATCCGCGGCGACTCAAATTTCGTGCGCCCTTCCGGGCGGCATGTAAGTCCGGGACTTGATCGGATTGACAGGTACCATGGCGATGCGGAGCAACCTTTCCCCTACATACATTCGGATTGCGCCCCGTTCGAAACGCCAGAAAGAAGGTGAACGATGGGCGTGCGGGAATTCGCGCGGGCCAAGAGCGAGCGGCGGAAGCTTTCGCTGCTGACTTGTTACGACTATACATTTGCGCGGCTGCTGGCCGGCACGGCGATTGACGCGATACTGGTCGGCGACAGCGCGGCGATGGTGATGCACGGGCGCGCCTCGACGGTGCACGCGGGCATCGAGATGATGCGCTGGCACACGGAAGCCGTCGCGCGCGGGGCGGGCGACAAGTTTGTCATCGCCGATATGCCGTTTCTTTCGTTCCGGAAAGGCGTGACGGCCGCGCTCGATACCGCACAGACGCTGATGGCGGCGGGCGCGCAGGCGGTGAAACTCGAAGGCGTCGAGGGCCACGAGGACGCGATCGAGCGGTTGACGCAGAGCGGCATTCCGGTGATGGGCCATCTCGGCTTGCAACCGCAATCGGTGCACGCTTATGGCGGATATCGCGTCCAGGGGCGGACGGAGGAAACGGCGCAGGACATCCTCGGGCAGGCGAAAAGGCTGGAGCAGTTGGGCGCGTTCTCGGTGGTGCTCGAATGCATTCCGGCGGCGCTGGCGCGCGAGGTTACCGTGGCGCTAGGCATCCCGACGATCGGCATCGGCGCGGGAGCGGACTGCGACGGACAGATCCTCGTGCTGCAGGATATGCTCGGGCTCAACGCGGAATTCCAGCCGAAGTTCGTTCGGAAATTTCTTAACGGGGAGTGCCTGGTGAAGCAGGCGTTGGAGAGCTACGGGCAAGCGGTGAGCGCGGGAGCGTTTCCGTCGGCCGAGGAGAGCTTCGAGTGATGCGCGTGTGGTATTCGACCGCGGAGTGGGTTGGCCGGCGGAAAACGATCACGGGCCAAACGATCGGTTTTGTGCCGACGATGGGGGCGCTGCACCGCGGCCATGCCGAGCTCGTGGAGCGCTGCCGGCGGGAAAACGATGTCGCGGTGGTGAGCCTCTTCGTCAACCCGACGCAGTTCAACGATCCTCGGGATCTCGACCGCTATCCGCGGACGATGGAGCAGGACCTCGCGCTGCTGGAGAGCCTGGGCGTCGACGACGTGATCACGCCGGGGATTCCCGATTTCTATCCGAAGGGCTACCGCTTCCGCATCGAGCCGCCGGCGGACCTGCTTGTGATGGAAGGCGTGTTCCGGCCCGGCCACCTGCAGGGCGTGCTCACGGTTGTGATGAAGTTACTCAACGTAGCAAGAGCGGACCGCGCTTACTTCGGCGAGAAGGACTATCAGCAGTTACAGGTAGTTACTGAAATGGCGCGCGAGTTCTTTACGGGGACGGAAATCGTGGCCTGCTCCACGGTCAGGGAGGAGTCGGGGCTGGCCGAGAGTTCCCGGAACCGTCTGCTATCGCCGGAAGGAAGAACGAAAGCCGCGGCTCTTTACCGCGCTCTGACGGCCGCGGCGAGTGCCGACGATGCGCGGGCGGCGCTTGCATCGCAGGGTTTCCGGGTCGAATACGTCGAAGAGCACTGGGGACGGCGCCTCGCCGCGGTGTACCTGGAAGGGGTACGGCTCATCGACAACGTGGCTTTTGAAGGAGGCGCCGATGTTGCTCACTCTTGATGTCGGCAACAGCCAGATCTTCGGGGGTGTGCATGACGGCGAGCAACTCCGCCTCACGTTCCGGAAAACCTCCGTGATCCGCGCCTCCTCCGACGAGTTCGGCACGTTTTTCCGCACTACGCTGCGCGAGAACGGCATCGAGCCTGAGCGGATCGATGGCGCCGCTATCTGCTCGGTGGTTCCGGACGCAGTTCACTCGCTGCGCAATTCGATGCGGAAGTATTTCCGGATCGAGCCTTTTCTCCTTCAGCCCGGCGTCAAGACCGGCCTGAAAATCCGCTACCGGAATCCGCTCGAAGTGGGCGCCGACAAGATTGCCAATGCGATCGGCGCTTTGGGCAAGTTCCCGGGCAGAAACCTGCTCATCGTCGACTTCGGAACCGCGACGACGATCTGCGCGGTGACCAAGGACCGCGAGTATCTCGGCGGCGTGATCACACCGGGACTCAATATCTCGATGAGCGCGCTCGAATCTCAGACGGCGCGGCTGCCTACGGTCGAAATCGTCCGGCCGGAGAGCGTCCTTGGCCGGTCAACGGTTGAAAGCATCCAGTCCGGCCTGTATTACGGGACGCTGGCCACCGTGCGGTCGCTGGCCGCCTGGGTGACCAAGGAGCACTTCGCCGCCGAACCGCCGCTCATCGTGGGAACCGGCGGATTCGGCCGCCTCTACGAACAGGAAAAGCTGTTCGACGCGTTTGTGCCCGAACTTGCTCTCGCGGGTTTGCGGAAGGCGTTCGAAATGTCGCAGGCCGAGCGGGGATAGGCGAACTCAGGTAGGATGTGGTTGCTATGCGGACCAAGACCTGTCTGGCAGTTCTGAGCGCGGCGGCGGTTGTAACGGCGGCGCCGCTTGAAACTCACCGCCCTAAGATGGACAACATTCTCTACGGCGCGGCGTTCTACGAAGAGTACATGCCGTACGACCGTCTGGATCAGGACATCGCGCTGATGAAACGCGCCGGGTTGAGCGTGGTGCGGCTCGGCGAGTCGACCTGGAGCAGTTTCGAACCTCGCGACGGGCAGTTTGAGTACGCCTGGATGGACCGCATCCTCGACAAACTGCAGGCCGCCGGCATCAAGGTTATTTTCGGCACGCCGACTTACTCGATTCCGCCGTGGCTGTACTACGAGCATCCGGACGTTCTGGTCACGCACCTGGATGGCACCAAGGCGCAGTACGGCCTGCGCCAGAACATGGACATCTCGAATCCGACGTACCGGTTTTATTGCGAGCGGATGATCCGGCACGTTATTTCGCACTATGCCGGCCACCCATCGGTGATCGGCTATCAGGTGGACAACGAAACCAGTTCCTACGGCACGGCCGGGAGGGACGTACAGAAAGGATTCGTCGAGTATCTGAAGCAGAAGTACGGCTCGGTCCAGGAGATGAACAAGGTGTGGGGCCTTGTTTACTGGGGCCAGTTACTTGGCGGCTGGGAAGAAGTGCCTTCGCGGGACGGGATCCGGAACCCCGGGTGGAAACTGGATTGGGACCGCTACCAGGCGACGCTGGTCACGGACTTTCTGGATTGGCAGGCACGGATCGTGAACGAATACCGGAAGCCCGGGCAGTTCATCACCCAGGATTTCAGCGGCGGCGTGCATACGAACATCGACCAGTGGGCGATCGCGAAAAGCATGGACATCGTCGCCGTCAACTCTTACTACCCGCAGCAGGACATGCTCGATGGGCAATCCGCGACGATGACGGCGGACCTGGCGCGGTCACTCAAGCACGACAACTTCCTCATCACGGAGACCAATGGGCAGACCATCGGGTGGGACTCCAAGCGGCAGCAGCCTCCGTATGACGGCCAGTTGCGGCTGAACGTCTACAGCTTTCTCGCCGATGGGGCCAACATGGTCGAGTACTGGCACTGGCACTCGCTGCACTACGGGCAGGAGACGTACTGGAAAGGGCTGCTGAGCCATGACCTCGAGCCGAACCGGGTCTACGAGGAGTTCTCCCGCACGGCGCATGAGTTAGAGAAGATCGGGCCAAAACTCGTCAACTTGAAGAAGCAGAACGCGATCGCGATTCTGTTCAGCGCGGATTCGGCGCATGGCATCGACTACATGCCGTTCTCCGACAAGGTCGATTACATGACTATCGTGGACCAGATGCATAAGACGCTTTATGAGATGAACGAGGGCGTAGACTTCGTGACGCCGGACAGCGATTTCAGTGCGTATCGCGTGCTGATGGTTCCTCCGCTGTATGTGGCATCGGAGGCGGCGCTCGACAAGATTTCGCGTTTCGTTGAGAACGGGGGCCATGTGGTGATGGCGTTCAAGAGCGGGTTCACGAACGAATACGACACGGTCCGCTGGGTGCGGGCGCCGGGTCCGCTGCGGAAGGCGGCGGGATTCTCGTATCAGGAATTCTCGAACCTGAGCAGACCGCTTGCGCTCAAGGGCGATCCGTTCCACGCCGGCAAGGAGAACGAAGTGACCGAGTGGGCGGAGATGATTCTGCCGGAGACCGCGCAGGCCCTGGCTTACTACGACCATCCGTTTTTCGGGAAGTATCCGGCCATCACGTGGAACCGTTTCGGGCGCGGCACGCTGACTTATGAAGGAACCGTGCTGAGCGATGCGCTGCAGCGGGCGGTGGTGAAGGATGTGCTGCAGCACGCGGGACTGACAGGGCCGGACCAGGAACTGCCCGCTGCGGTACGGGCCAAGAGCGGGACCGGCAACGACGGCCACGCGATTCACTACTATTTGAACTACTCGAGCGACGAACAGAAGTTCGCCTATCCGCGCGCAAGCGGGGAGGAGTTGATTTCGGGCTCGGCGATCGCCCACGGCCAGGCGGTAACGCTGGCGCCTTGGGGCGTGGCGGTGATCGAAGAGAAGTAACGGCGCTACGGATTCACCGGCAGGGTTGTCTTGAGCGCGCAGTCGGCCGACGACGGCCCGGCGCAGACCTGGACCTGATCGGCTTCGAGCGTCCAGGCGTTGGCGACTTCGTTCCAGTAGCGGAGCGCGTCCGGGGAGACGGTCAGTTGAACGGTTTGGGTTTGGCCGGGCCGGAGGGTGACGCGGCGGAAGGCTTTCAACTCGCGCGCCGGCCGGGGGACCTTCGAACCGGTGTGAGTCACGTAGAGCTGTACGACGTCGTCGCCCGCGCGCGAGCCGGTGTTGGTGACGTCGACGGAGAAAGTAATGGAGCCGGTCGCGTGGAAGTGCTCCGTGGAAGTGCGCAAGTTCGAGTAAGTGAAGGTTGTGTAACTGAGCCCGTAGCCGAAGGGGAACAGCGGCTCGCCCTTGAAGTACATGTACGTGTGGCCGTCGCGGATGTCGTAGTCGAGCAGCGGGGGCAACTGATCCGCCGACTTCGGCCAAGTGGCGACGAGGCGCCCGCCGGGGTTGATGTCTCCGAACAGGGCTTCGGCGATGGCGGTTCCTTCTTCTTCGCTGTTGTGCGCCATGTGGAGGATCGCCGAGATGTGTTCTTTTTCCCAGTTGATGGCGTAGGGGAAGCTTGAGACCAGCACGACGACGGTGCGGGGATTGGCCGCGTAGACCGCGCGGACGAGGTGCTCCTGGTCCTTGTTGAGGTCGATTGATTTCCGGTCGATGCTTTCCTTGCCTTCGCCCGGGTCGTAGCATGTGCCCCATCCGGCGTCGCAGGTGGGGTGGTTGCCGATGAAGACAACGGCGACGTCGGCTTTGTGGGCGGCATCGGCCGCGTCCGCGGGGTCGGCGTCATAGGCGACGTAGTGGACGGCGATGGATTTCCCGGCGGCCTTGGCGATGCCTTCGAGCGGCGTGACGCGGAACGGCGGGCGGCCGCTGTACCAATCGAGGTCGACCTCGCCGGCGCGGGGGCCGAGCACGGCGATCGAATGAAGGGACTTGCGGTCGAGCGGGAGCAGGTGATCGGCGTTTTTCAGGAGGACGATGGATTTTTCGGTGACTTCGAGGGCGATTTTCTGGTTCTCGTCCGTGTCCCACGGGGCGGGCGTGTTCGGCTTTGCCGCGATCGTGGTGTAAGGTACGGAGGAAGGTGGGTCGAGGAGGCCGAGGTGGATCATGACGCGGAAGACGCCGCGGAGGGTTTCGTCGAGATCCTTTTCGGTAAGCAGTCCTTTGTTGAGGGCTTCCTGGACGGGTTCGCGCCAGCGGTCGAGGAACTGGTTGATGCCGGCGTGGATTCCGGCGGCGGCGCCTTCGTCGAGGCCGGTGGTGAAGTGATGGGCGTGCACGAGCAACTGGAGCGCGCCGCCGTCGGTGCAGATGATGCCGTTGAAGCCCCAATCCTTCATGACGATGTTGCGGAGGATGGGGGAGACCATCATGGGGACGCCGTTGACGCTGTTATAGGCGGTCATGAAAGCCTGCGCGCCGCCTTGCTCGATGGCCATGCGGAACGGGACGGAGTAATACTCGTGAAACAGGCGCATGTCGAAGTTCGACGACGAACTCGACCGGGTGTCTTCGTTCTCGTTGGCGAGGAAGTGTTTGAGCAGGGCGGCGGTTTCCCAGTATTTGGGGTCGTTTCCTTGGAGGCCTTTGACGAAGGCGGTGGCGAGGGATCCGGTGAGGAACGGATCCTCGCCGTAGGATTCTTCCGTGCGTCCCCAGCGCGGGTCGCGGGCGAGGTCGGAGTTCGGCGCGCGAACGACGATGCCGGTGAACGGGAAACGCGAGCCAGGGGGTTGGAGCGAGGGGGACTGGAAGGTGTAGCGGGACTCTTCGGCTTCGACGTGGGCGGCCTGGGCGACGGCGCCGGGATCCCAGGTTTCACCGAGGCCGACGGCCTGCGGGAACTGCGTTGTCGGGATGAAGAACAGGTTGCCGCCCCAGTGCGCGGGGCCTCCGAGGGCGACGCCGTGGAGGCCTTCGACGTGGCCGCTGCCTTTGACGCCGAGGCGCGGGATGTTGGGGATGGTGCCGAGACACAGGATCTTCTCTTCGAGCGTCATGAGGCTGAGGAGATTTGTGATGCGCTCTTCGGCGGGGAGGGAGGGGTTTTGGAAGGGATAGGTGGGTTGCGCGGCGGCGGCCACGCCGAAGAGGACGAAAGTAGTGACAAAGATATACAGCGCAGACCTGGGTAGTAACATCGAAGAGAAGTATACCGGACTGCGCCGACAACCGCTTTCCTGCAACGGAACGGGTGTTGGTTGCGTCAGGATGGGTTACGATTCTGAGGGTGGGGTGAAGCGTGAGGACAGGGGTGTTGCTGTGCCTGGCCGCGGGGTTGGCATCGGGTCAGACATTTCAAGCGGGCGGCAAGTATGCCGGCAGCATGGTCTGTAAGACGTGCCATCCCGACGTGTGGCTGAACTTTTATAAGAATCCGCATTTCAAGAGTCTGGCTTCTGGCACGGAAGAGCCGGAGAACACGGGCTGCGAGAGCTGCCACGGTCCCGGCGGGGCGCACGTGGCGGCGCATGGGGACAAGACGAAGATTGTCGCGTTTTCGGCGTTGAAGCCGGCGCAGGTGCTGGACGCGTGCCTGCGGTGCCACGGCGAGACGCTCAGCCGGGCGAACATACGGCGTTCGGCGCACACAGAGAGTGATGTGGTTTGCACGAACTGCCACTCGATTCACAAGGCGCAGACGCCGAAATATCTGCTGGCGCGGCAGCAGAGGGACCTTTGTTATAGCTGCCATACTTCGGTGCGGGCGCAGTTCGAGATGCCGTTCAAACACCGGGTGAACGAGGGCGTGATTCAGTGCACGGACTGTCACAATCCGCACGGGGCGTTCAACCCGACGTGGCGGATGGCGTCGCGGCCGAGGATGGTGGACCAGGCGCTGGCGAACGAGGAGCCGTGCCTGCGGTGCCACATGGACAAGCGCGGACCGTTTGTTTATGAGCATCCGCCGGTGCGGGTGGAAGGATGCGAGGTGTGCCACATGCCGCACGGTTCGCCGAACGCGCGGCTGCTGCGCAGGCCGGTGGTGTTCACGATGTGCCTGGAGTGCCACAACGGCAAGGGGACATTCGGGCGGACGGGGGTGGGCGAGCCGATGACGCCGATCACGCATAACATGGCCGATCCGCGGTTTCAGAACTGCACGTCGTGCCACGTGATGATTCACGGCTCGAACGCGGATTACTTTTTCCTGCGATGAGACACGTACTGTTGTTCCTCATTGCGGGCGCGGCGGCGGGCGTTGGTCTCGCGCAGGACACGATTGCGCCGACTCCGGACACGGTGGGTTCGCCGCGCGGGACGGACACCGGCGATTACAACGTGGTGGACAGTTTCGAGACCGGGTACCGGTTTGTGACGATCGGCGGGAACTCGACGACGTATCAGAGCGACGTGAACTACGGCAACGGCATCCGGCTGCTGAACAGTTCGCTGACGATCAACTCGAAGGACGGGCACGGCAAATTTTTCGACGAACTGGTTCTGACGACGCAGGGGTTGGGGAACGACCCGTACGAGTCGGCGACGCTGCGGGTGCAGAAGAACAAGATCTACGACTACGACTTCACGTGGCGGCTGAACGATTATGTGAACCCGGGGCTGGTGACGGGCGGGGCGACGGGGAACCACGCGATGAACACGTCGTACACGATGCAGGACCAGGACCTGACGCTGTTTCCGCAGTCGAACATCAAGTTTTTTCTGGGCTACAGCCGGAGTCTGCAGGCGGGACCGGCGATTGACACGTCGCTGATGCTCAACAACCCGCAGGACGCGTTTCCGGTGATGAGCAACGTGCGGCGCGAGTGGAACGAGTACCGCGTGGGGAACGAGTTCACAATTTTCGGGATCCGCGTGAACTGGATTCACGGGTGGGAGGATTTCAAGGAAGACACGCCGTATTACCTCTCGTCGCTTGAAACTTCGGGCGATCCGGCGAATCCGTTGACGATTTCGAGCTTTCAGCGGTCGTTTCCGTATCACGGGACGAGCCCGTTCTGGCGGCTTGGGTTGTTCACGGACAAGAAATGGTTCAGCGTGAACGGACGGTTCACTTACACGGCGGGCGACCGGTCCTTCATCATGGACGAGAGCACGCTGGGGCTGACGCAGTTCGGACCGCTGAACCAGCAGGTGCTGACGATGGGGACGGGGCAGCGGCCGGTGACGACGGGGAATCTGTCGGTGAGTTTCTTTCCGACGAAGAAGCTGACGGTGACGAACACGACGTCGGTTTACAACGTGCGGACGGAAGGGGCGTCGACGTTCGTGCAGTTCAACAACAACTCGCAGGCGCTGAATTATACGGCGTTCGAGTACCTGGGGATTTTGACGGCGGCGAACGAGACGGACTTGAACTACCAGTGGACGAACTGGCTGGCGGTGTACGGCGGGTATCAGTTCACGGACCGGCGGATCAGCTCGATTTTGTACGCGGGAATGACGCCGTTCGATCAGACGGACCAGTTGCACGATGGGCTGTTCGGGATCCGGCTGCGGCCGGCGATGGGGCTGACGGTGACGCTGGATGGGGACATCGGGCGGCAGAACAACCCGTTCACGCCGGTGGGAGACCGGAATTATCACGACCTGGGCGGCCATGTGCGGTACCGGCACAAGAGCCTGGCGCTTTCGGCGTCGAGCGAAGTGGACTACAACCTGAACTCGATCTCGCTGACTTCGTACAGCTACCATTCGAGAACTTACTCAGCGGACGCGTCGTGGACTCCGCTGCCATGGCTGTCATTTGACGCGGGTTACTCGAAGTTACACCTGAATACGGTGGGTGGGATTGCTTATTTTGTCAACTTCCAGCAGGTGAACGGGCAGGACTCGATTTACATCAGCAACCTGCACACGGTGAACGCGGGTGTGCAACTTATGTTGAGTAAGAGGGTGGATCTGTATCTGGGATATAACCGGGTGCAGGACACGGGCGACGGGCGGAATACGCTATACGGGACGGCGGGCGGGGCGACGCTTCCGGCGCTGCTGGCGGCGCAGACATTTCCGCTGACTTATGAGGCGCCGATGGGACGGCTGTCGGTGAAGTTACTTGAGAAAGTCCGGTGGAATGTGGGTTACGAGTATTACGGGTATCACGAAGTGTTTTATGCCCGGGATAATTTCCGGGCGAATACGGGATACACGAGTTTGTTGTGGTCGTTTTGAGTGATCAAGCGATGACGACGGTTTTGATGTTGACGAACTCGCGGATGCCGAAGCGGGCGAGTTCGCGGCCGTAGCCGCTGCGTTTGACGCCGCCGAAGGGGAGGCGGGGGTCGCTGGCGCACATGGCGTTGATGAAGACCTGGCCGGATTGGATGCCGTCGATGAAGGCGCGCTGTTCGGCGGGGTCGCGGGTCCAGGCGCTGGAGCCGAGGCCGAAGGGGGAATCGTTGGCGAGTTCGATGGCTTGCGCGGCGTCTTTGACGCGGAAGAGCATGGCGACGGGGCCGAAGAGTTCTTCGCGGAAGACGGGGGATTCGCGCGGGAGTCCGGCGAGGACGGTGGGAGGATAGAAGTTGCCGGTGCGGTCGAGGGGTTGGCCGCCGGTGAGGAGTTTGGCGCCGGTGTCGATGGCGCGGCGGACCTGGTCGTGCAGTTCGCGGCGGATGTTCGAGGTGGCGAGGGGGCCGATTTGGGTGGAGTCCTCCATGGGGTCGCCGACCTTGAGGGATTTCATGCCTTCGACGAAGCGCTTTTCGAATTCGGAGTAGATGGATTCGTGGATGAAGAAGCGCTTGGCGGCGATGCAGGACTGGCCGTTGTTGATGGTGCGGGCGCGGATGCCGGTGTTTATGGCGGCGTCGAGGTCGGCGCTGGGCATGACGATGAAGGGGTCCGAGCCGCCGAGTTCGAGGACGGCTTTCTTGATCTGGCGGGCGGCCTGACTGGCGACGGCGCGACCGGCGGGTTCGCTGCCGGTGAGGGTGACGGCGGCGATGCGGTCGTCGTTCAGGAGCGATTCGACTTGCGCGGCTTCGATGAGGAGGGTTTGGAAGCCGCCTTTGGGGACGCCGGCGCGGTGGAGCAGGTCCTCGATGGCGAGGGCGCATTGGGGGACGTTGGAGGCGTGCTTGAGGAGGCAGACGTTTCCGGCCATGAGCGCGGGGGCGACGAAGCGGAGCACCTGCCAGAAGGGGAAGTTCCAGGGCATGACGGCGAGGATGGGGCCGAGGGGTTGGAACTCGACGAAGGAGCGGGCGGGGCCGATGGGGATTTCTTCGGGAGCGAGCTGCTGCTCGGCGTTTTCGGCGTAGTAGCGGCAGCCGGCGGCGCATTTTTCGGCTTCGGCGATGGCGGAGGAAAGGGTTTTGCCCATTTCGAGGGTCATGAGTTCGCCGAAGGCTCGCTTTTCGGTTTCGAGGATTTCGGCGGCGTTGAGGAGGATTTCGCGGCGTAGGGCGAAGGCGGTGCGGCGCCATTGGAGAAATGCGGTCCAGGCGAGCTCGAGTTTTTCTTCGGCGGCGTGATCGGCGAGGGGGTCGAAGACGCGGAGGGTTTCGCCGGTGGTGGGGTTAATGGAAGCGATGGGCATATCCGTGTACTGTTGTACCGCGGAGAGAGGGGCGCGGGCAGGGTGGCGGCTATGATGAAGGGGCGATGGACGACTTCCGGCTGAAAGTGTTTCGCGAGGCGGCGGAGCGGCTGAACTTCACGCAAGCGGCGGAGGCGCTGCGGTTGACGCAGCCGGCGGTGACGCTGCAGGTGAAGAAACTCGAGCAGGATTTGGGCGTGCGTTTGTTTGACCGTTCGGGCGGGAGGGTGACGCTGACGGCGGCGGGGACGGCGCTGCTGGGATATGCGCGGCGGATCGGGGCGTTGTACGAAGAGGCGCGGCGCGAGATGGGGCTGCTCGCCGGGGAGCGGCGAGGGACGCTGCGGATTGGAGCGTCGACGACGATTTCGCAGTACATACTGCCGCGGCTGGTGGGTGCGTTTGCGGGGACGCATAAGGAGGTGCGGTTTTCCGTGGAGAGCGGGAACACGGAGGCGGTGATCGAGTGGCTGGGGGACGGGCGGATTGAGCTGGGGATGATCGAGGGGCCGGCGCACCGGACGGATGTGCGGACGGAGACGTTCATGGAGGACGACATTGTGCCGATTGTGCCGAGGGAGCACGTGTGGGCAGGGAGGAAGGCGGGGCCGGTGACGATTGAGATGCTGGCGGAGTCGCCGCTGCTGATTCGGGAGCGGGGGTCGGGGACGCGGCAGGTGGTGGAGGCGGCGCTGGGGGCGGCGGGGGTGGATGTGGGGAAGCTGAAGATTGTGATGGAACTGGATGCGACGGAGGCGATCAAGACGGCGGTGGAGTCGGGGATGGGCGTGGGGCTGGTGTCGCGGTGGGCGATTCTGAATTCGACGGGGCTGCGGGAAGTGGAAGTAAGTGGGCTGCGAGTTACCCGGGATATGTCGTTTGTGTATCCGCAGGGTCCGGAGTTAGACGGGTTAGGCGGGGCATTTATTCATTTTGTGAGGGATTTCGGGCCGGAGTTACTGGGAGCGGCGTTGTAAGTAGAACAGGCGAGGCGGAGGCTTGCGCGGAGATGAAGCCAACCTTCTTCAAATCGGCGGCGGAGTTTCGTGGATGGCTTGATAGACATCACGCTATCGAGTGCGAATTAGTGGTTGGGTTTTACAGGAAAGAGACCGGAGGCGGGATCCGCTATCAGGAGGCGCTGGACGAGGCTCTCTGCTTTGGGTGGATTGACGGGGTTCGCAAGCGGATCGACGCGGAGGCGTACACAATCCGGTTCACGCCGCGGAAGTTGGGCAGCATCTGGAGCGTGGTGAACATCCAGCGGGTTCAAGAGCTCATTTCCCATGGCCGGATGAAGGCGGCGGGGCTGCGCGCGTTCGAGGAGCGCGACGAGGGGAAAGCGCGGCAGTACTCGTACGAGCGGGCGCATGTGAGGCTCGATCCGGCGCTGGATGCGATGCTGCGCGCAAACCAGAAGGCGTCTTCGTTTTTCGATGCTCAGCCTCCCGGCTACAGAAGAATCGTGACCTTCTGGGTGATGAGTGCGAAGAGAGAGGAAACACGGGCGCGGCGGCTGGCGAGACTCATCGAAGTTTCGGCTACGGGAACCCGTATCGATTTTCTCAGTCCCAATCGGAAGTGACGCAGGGGGCGACGCGGATCGACCCCATGGCGGCGCCGCGGCTGGAGTAAGTGGGGAGTTAGTTGGCGGGAGGGGGGATGAGGAAGGTTCCGGAGTGGCCGGCGACGGTGAGGGTGGCGGCTACGGGGGCGCCGGTGGGGATGTTGGAGGGATAGACGAAGTTGAGCTGGTCGATGACCAGGCCGGGGGCGGCGCCGCAGTAGGCGACGGTGGCGGATTGGCCGGCGATGGTGAGGGTGCAGGCGTTGGCGGTTTCCATGCTTTCGAGCGCGGCGGGCGCGAAGGGGACGCCGTCGCTCGAGGGCGCGTTTTTCGGGCCGAGTCCGTTGCCCCAGAGGGTGCAGGTGGCGCCGGCGGCGGGGGCGGCGCAGCTTGAGAGGATGGCGACGCCGGTGGAGGGGTTGAGGAAGACGGAGGGCGCGGTGGGATTGACGGTGATGGCGACGGGATCGCTGGATGTGCCGGAGCGGATGATTGCGACGTTGACGGTGTCCGGGGCGCGAGCGGTCTCCCAGGGGATCTGGAAGTTGATTTGGTTGGGCGAGACGTAAGTTAGCGGGGCGTTTGTGCCGTTGACGGTGACGGAGACGCCGGAGGAGGTGGTCGTCGAGAAGGCGCCGTTTGCGAAGAGTTGGGAGGAGTAAGTTGCGCCGGCTAAGTTCTGGCCATAGATAGTGGCAAGCGAGCCGGCGGCGACGGAAGTAAGTGAGGAGGCGGCGTTGACGATTCCGCCGGGGCTGATGGCGGGCGTTCCGGCGGCGAGCGGAGCGGACTGGTAGACGCGGACGTAATCGACGAGCATGTCCTGTGGGAAAGGCGTGGAGGGAGTGGGCGTTCCGAGGAATGTACTTGGGCCGCCGATGGCGAGGTTGAGGATCAGGAAGAACGGGTGGTTGAAGACCCACTGCGAGCCGGAGGGGATGGCGGCGGGCGTTAGGGTGCGGTAGGCGGCG
>JAJYCN010000081.1 GCA_021778335.1 Acidobacteriota bacterium
GATACTCCTTTATGATGCGGCGGCGGAGTTTTCTCGCGTTCGGTGGCACGGCGGCCTTGGGCGTGGCCGATCAAGCAGGTCCCGCGCCACCTCCCTTTCAAGACGAAAAGAGTAAGTTGAAGATCACCGGCGTCCGGCTGGTCCACACGCGCCCCAAGCGGCCCGTTCCCAACTATCAGCCAACGCCGGGTTCCTGGTCCACCGGCGGCGTCGAGGTGGCCAACCCGATGTCCGTCTACCCGGAGTACAAACCACAGCGCTCCCTGTTCATGCCGGATCCCGGAAAGCTCGAAGGCTTCACGGTCGAGATCGCAACCGACAAGGGCGTGAAAGGATACGGCGCCGGCGGCATGGCCGGCGGCGAGGTGGTGACGGGGCATTTCACCAAACTCCTGATGGGTGAAGACCCGTTCAACATCGAGCGCATCTGGGATATCCTTTTTCGCTCCAGCCTGTATTACGGGCAGGCCGGCGTCGTCCCCCACGCCATCAGCGGCGTGGATCTGGCGCTCTGGGATCTGATCGGCAACGCTCTCCAGATGCCCGTCTATAAGCTGCTCGGAGGCGAAACCAAAACGCGCATTCCCACCTACTGCACGGGAAACGATATCGAGCAGCACATCCAATTCGGCTATCGCCGCCTGAAGCTGGCCCTCCCGTACGGTCCCGCCGATGGCCGCGAGGGGATGCGCAAGAACACCGCCCTCGTGAAGCACACGCGCGATCTGCTCGGCCCCGACGGCGACATCATGCTCGACTGCTGGATGGCTTTGAATGAGCAGTACACCATCGAACTGGCCGAAATGCTCGCGCCCCACCGCGTCTATTGGATGGAGGAGTGCCTGCCGCCCTACGACTTCGCCGGCTTCGGCCGCCTGAAAGCCGCCATCAAATCCACGCGCATCGCCACCGGCGAGCATGTCTATTTCCGCTACGGCTTCCGGAAACTGCTCGAACACAACGCCGCCGCCGTCTGGCAGCCCGACGTGCACTGGTGCGGCGGCTTAACCGAGCTGCGCAAAATCGCCGCCCTCGCCGCGGCCTACGACATTCCCGTCATCCCCCACGCGGGCGGCGTCCAGGACTGCGTCCACTTCACCATGGCCACCACGAACGCTCCCTGGTCGGAGATGTTCATGCCTCCCCCCGGCGGACCCCCCGAGGTCTACCGCCGGTTCGAAGAAGACAACCAAATCACCCGCGGCCCCGAAGGAATCTACATGCGCCCCTCCGGCCGGCCCGGCTTCGGCTGGGAAATCGAAGTCGCCTCCTGACGAGTTCCGGCTTCTGGCTCCCGGCTTCCGGCTTCTTACTCCTCCCCCGCTACCATTTCGCCGACAACCGATCCCCCACCCGATGCAGCTTCAGCATGTTCGTCGTCCCCGCCTTCCCGATCGGCTGCCCGGCCACCACCGCCACGCCGTCCCCCGGCTTCAGCCAACCGCGGTCCAGCACCACCTCATCCAGTTGCGCCAGCATCTGGTCCGTCGACTCCGACGGATGAATCAGCACCGGATGCACCCCGAACGCCAGCGCCAACCGCCGCGCCGAAGCCTCGTCCGGCGTGAACGCGAAAATCGGAACCGGCGGACGCAGCCGCGAAACCAGCCGCGCCGACAATCCGCTCGTCGTGAACACGGCGATCGCCAAAACCCCCGCCGCGCTGCCCGCCTGATACGCCGCCGACGCAATGATCTCCGCGTACCCCGCGCTCTCGCCCGTCGGCAGATCCTTGTACGCCCGGAACCGCCGCGTCGACTCCGCCTCCATCGCGATCTTCCCCATCATGTCCACCGCCGCCGCCGGACACTTGCCTACCGACGTCTCCCCCGACAACATCACCGCGTCGCTGCCGTCGTAGATCGCGTTCGCCACGTCGCTCACCTCCGCCCGCGTCGGAAACGGATTCTCGATCATCGACTCCAGCATCTGCGTCGCCGTAATCACAATCTTCCCGTGATGCCGCGCCCGGTCGATCACCGTCTTCTGAATGTGCGGCACCTTCTCCAGCGCCACCTCCACGCCCAGATCCCCGCGCGCCACCATCACCCCGTCCGACGCCGCCAGTATCCCCTCCAGATGGTCCCACGCCTCCGGCTTCTCGATCTTCGAAATGATCGGTATCGCCGCGCCCCGCTCCTTCAGCAACCCGCGCAACCGCAGCGGATCCTCCGCCGACCGCACAAACGACAGCGCAATAAAATCCACCTGCGCCATCACCCCAAACTCGAGATCCTTGAGGTCCTTCGCCGTCATCGACGGCGCGCTCACCTTCACCCCCGGCAGGTTGATACCCTTCGAATCGCCGATCGGCCCCCCGTTCACCACCAGGCACCGCGCCGTCACCCCATCCGTGCCCAGCACCTGCAGCTCAATGCTTCCGTCCGCCAGCTTCACGCAGTCGCCCGCCCTCACATCCCGCGCAAACGCCGAGTACACCGTCGACGCCAGGCTCGCATTCCCCAGCGTCTCTTTCGTTGTGATCGAAAACGTCGAACCCGTATCGAGGTGGCAGCCGCCCCCCTCGAACCGCCCCAGCCGGATCTTCGGACCCTGCAGATCCAGCAAAATCGCGGTGTGCGTCCCCATCTCCGTGGCCAGGGATCGTACCCGCTCAATCCGCCCCGCGTGCTCGTCCTGCGTGCCGTGCGACGCGTTCAGCCGGAAGACATTCACCCCCAGCTCAAACAGCGCCCGCAGCACTTGAGGCGAATCCGTCGCCGGGCCAAGTGTCGCAACAATCTTAGTATTCCGCATGAAAAATAAGAAGAATAAATGCTCTGACTCCTCTGTCATTATCCGGTACGGGCTCCTCGGGATGTCCAACATCCCCGCTGCCGTGCCAAAATAAACCTACGCTGCCTCGAATCGCAGCCGCAATCGCAACATGCCGTCTCCTCTGCCGCCCGATGAAGCCCCTCGGCGCCAGGTCCATCGCGGCCGCAGCACTCGCGGCACGTCCCACGAGGAGCCGCTCGCCCGCCTCGCCCGCCTCGCGCAGTCCCGCTTCCGCGTCCCCATCGTCGCCATCACACTCCTCGGCGAACGCGGCGTGTCCTTCGCCGCTTGTCTCGGCACCGAAGAAAGCTCGCTCGCCCCCGGCCTCGCCTTCTTCACACACGCCTTCGCCGCGTCCCACCCGTTCGCCGTCCCCGACGCCTCCGCCGATCCGCTCTTCCAAACCAACCCGCTCGTCGCCGGTCCGCCCGCCGTCCGCTTCTTCGCCGCCGCCCCGCTCGCCGTCCACGCCTGCAACATCGGCGCATTTTGTCTGTTCGACCCCGCCCCGCACTCCTCCTTCTCTGAACCCGACGCCGCCGCTCTCTCCGATCTCACCGCCCTCGCCGCCCGCGAAATCGAACGCGGCCTCCCCCCAACTCATGCGGCCGCAACCGAAAAGGAACGCTGGGAAATGGCCTGCGCCGCCCACAACGACGGCGTCTTCGACTGGTCCGTCTCCACTGGCGATGTCTTCGTCTCCCCGCGCTGCGCCGAAATCCTCGGCGAGCCCTACTCCAACCCCTCCGGCCACATGATGTCCTGGTTCCCCTCCATGCACACCAATGACCGGCCCACCGTCGAATCCGCCCTCGAACTCTTTCTCACCGGCCTGGCCCCCACCCTCGACGTCGAGTTCCGCGTCGAAGACCCCGACGGCTCCCTCCGCTGGCTCCGCTCCCGCGCCTCCTCCCGCCGCGACTCCTCCGGCAACCCCCTCCGCGTCGCCGGCTCCCTCAGCGACATCACGCCCCGCAAACGCGACGAGGCCGCCCTGCGCCTCCAAACCCAGTGGCTCGCCGAAGCCCGCGACAAAGCCGAAGCCGCCACCCGCGCCAAAAGCGCCTTCCTCGCCACCATCAGCCACGAAATCCGCACCCCCATCAACGCCATCGTCGGCATGACCGGCCTCCTCGGCGAAACCCCCCTCGACCGCCACCAGAAAGAGTTCGTCGAAACCATCCGCGGCTCCGGCGAAACCCTCCTCGCCTTGATCGCCGATATCCTCGACTTCTCCAAAATCGAAGCCGGCCGCCTCGAACTCGATTCCGTCGAATTCGAACCCCGCGCCATCCTCGAACAAACCGCCGAACTCCTCGCCGGCGCCGCCTACTCCAAAGGCGTCGAAATCGTCCTCAGCCTTCACCCCTCCCTCCCAGCCCGCCTCTGCGGCGACCCCGGACGCCTCCGCCAGGTCCTCGTCAACCTCGTCGGCAACGCCGTCAAGTTCACCTCCACCGGCCACGTCCTCCTCCGCGCCGAGCCACGCAGCCACCTCGGCCAAACCACCCTCTTCGTCCGCGTCTCCGACACCGGCATCGGCATCGCCCGCGAAGCCCTCCCGCGCATCTTCGAACCCTTCGTCCAGGCCGACTCTTCCACCACCCGCCGCTTCGGCGGCACCGGCCTCGGCCTCGCCATCGCCAAACAAATCGTCGAGTGCATGGGCGGCTACATCGGCGCCGAAAGCGTTCCCGGCCTCGGATCGCAATTCCATTTCGAAGTACCCACCACCGTCGTCGCTCCCGCCGCTCCACCGCCCTTCAGCTTATCCGGCTCCTCCGCCCTCCTCGTCGAAGACCACGCCGCCGCCCGCCAGGCCATCCGCGAACAACTCGAGTTCCTCGGCTGCCGCGTCGACGAAGCCGTCTCCTTCGACCAGGCCCGCGCTCTGCTCGAAGGCAATTCCCCCCGTTTCGCCGTAGTCGACTTCGAACTCCCCAACGCCGGTGGCTACGAACTCTGCGCCGCCCTCAACTCCTCCGCCGCCAGCTACCCTCCCATCATCCTCATGGCCACCCGCGAAAACCGCGTCAGCCTCGCCGAAACCCTCCCGCCCGGCGTCCAGGCCGTCATCGCCAAGCCCATCCGCCCCGCCGCCCTCCGCGACGCCATCGCCCGCGCCCTCCGCCTAGAACCCCCCCGCAAAACCGCGCACGGTCCCGCCGAAGAAATCCGCCACCCGGCCCGCCCCACCCGCATCCTCCTCGCCGAAGACAACCTCGTCAACCAGCGCGTCGCCACCCTCATGCTCCAAAAACTCGGATACGATGTCGACGTCGCCTCCGACGGCATCGCCGCCATCGAATCCTGGAAGCAGGGCCACTACCCCATCGTCCTCATGGACTGCCAGATGCCCGAACTCGACGGCCTCGAAGCCACCCGCTGCATCCGCCAACTCGAACAGCCCGGCCGCCGCTCCATCATCATCGCCCTCACCGCCAACGCCCAGCGCGAAGACCGCGAACGCTGCGAGCTCGCCGGTATGGACGACTACATGATCAAACCCGTCCGCTCCGAACTCCTGAAAGCCAAGCTCGATCGCTGGCTTCCCCTCGCCTCAATTTAGTTCCTCCATCGCGTGCCGGTGCCCCGGCCAGTTGAACCGCCGCCCCAAAATCATCTTGATCAGCAGATGATCGGTACTCCGCGTCGCCCCTACCCCGACCCCGAAGTTGAACTCCCAGTTCGGACTGAAATTCAAATCGATGCACGGCACAATCTGCTGCTGCTGTTCATACAGCGGATCGAACCCGATAATCGGCCCCAGCGACCCGTAATATTCGAACCCCGCGTTCAGCACCTTCGTAATGTCGTAGCCCACCTTGAAGTTCGGCGAAAATACCAGTCCCTGCGGCACGCTGTAGCCGTGGAACGACCGGTCCAGCGTCGGGTTGAACGACAGATACCACTTCCCGAGCTGCTTATCGATAATCGGCCGGATCTCCAGCGTCCACGTGTCCACCGAATACGCCGCCCGCTGGTAGCCGAACTCCGCCGAAACGCTCACCCCCACCGGCCAGTGCCACGACTCCGGCACCCGCACCCGAGGCCGGATATGGTCCCCCACCCAGTTCCACCCGTACGCCTGATCCGCGCTCGTGAAAATGTAAAATCCCGTCTCGAACCAGTCGTTCCACCCGTGCGTGATCTCCACCGTCTCGTGCAGCGCATGCTCGGTCGGCAGCATCCCGTCGATGATCGTCTTGCTCCCCTGGATCGTGAAGTTGCTGTGCAACTCCACCATCGTGTCGCCCGGCGCCACCGTGTCCGAACCGTAAACCTGAATCTCGTAGTTGTCCTGCGCCGCCAGTTTTGCAGCCGCGGCCGTCAACATAAGCAACACCACAAAAATGATTGCACGCATGATAAAGGCAAAGAGGAGAAGATGTCCGCCGAACGTCCAAGGTAACCCATCCGGTCAACTTCGCCGAAGCCTTTCTTTCTCCACCCACCCCGCGAAACCGAGCCGCGACCGCGAGGGAGCGGTCCTCCCCCACCCTTCAACGCCCCCCTCCAAACCCACGCCGTGCCCCTGCTTCGATATCGCCCGCCACCGCCCCACCAAACCCCTCTTTTCCCGCATAATGTGAACAGGGTTGCCATCCGCGGCGATGGTGCTAGAATTATGAAGCGGTTTTGCAACCATTGCGACAGTGATGCGTCCACTACAATGACGGGATCCCTGTGCCGACTACAGCAAGACCAGAAGCCGAGCAGCGCCCAATGACCACGCAAGAGCCGCCCCGCATCGATAACACTGCGGACGATCCCGATGTTTTAGTCCAGCGCCTCCTTGCGGCCACCCAAACGGTGCCGTGGTACCGGTCGCTGTATCGGGGCATCCACGACATCATCCGCCCGCCCAAGCTCCCACCGCTCGAAATCACCTCCAAGCCCGTCCCCGTCAAGGACATCTGGGGATTCTACGGCGGCCAGGAAAAACGCGCCGGCCTGATGTCCATGGCCATCCACGTAACCGTCATCCTCCTGCTCGCCCTCATCGGCACCAATAAAAGAGTTCAGGACGCGGTCAAGCAGGAAATCACCCTCATCGCCCCCGACATCGCACCCTACAAGCCCACACCCACCAAGAAAGATCTGATGGGCGGCGGTGGCGGCGGTGGCGACCGTTCTCCCACACCCCCCAGCAAAGGCAAGCTGCCCCGGTTTTCCCCCAAGCAATTCGTTCCGCCCATGGCCGTCGTCCATAACGACAATCCGAAGCTCGTCATGGAGCCCACGCTGAACATCCAGCCCGACGCCCCCGTTCCGAAGGTCAACATGAACGTGCTCGGCGACCCCCTCGCCAAGTCCAACATGCCCTCCAACGGTCCCGGCTCCGGCGCGGGCATCGGCACCGGCCGCGGCGGCGGCGTAGGTCCCGGTTCCGGCAACGGCTACGGCCCAGGCTCCGGCGGCAACTTCGGCGGCGGCGCATACCGCATCGGCGGCGGCGTCTCCTCGCCGATCCCGATCTTTAAGCCCGACCCCGACTACTCCGAAGAGGCCCGCAAAGCCAAGTTCCAGGGCACCGTCGTTCTCGCCCTCGTCGTCGACGAACACGGCCTCCCGCGCGACGTCAAAGTCATCCGGCCCCTTGGCCTCGGCCTCGACCAGAAAGCCATCGAAGCAGTCCAGCGCTGGCGCTTCCGCCCCGGCATGAAGGACGGCAAAGCCGTCCCCGTCTACGCCACCATCGAAGTCAACTTCCGCCTGCTATAGGCGAGCGCACAGGGCCGCGAGCGGCGCGAGCCGCGCGGCTCCGTTGTGCGCGATCAAGCGAAAGGTCCACAGGGCCGCGAGCGGCGCGAGCCGCGCGGCTCCGTTGTGCGCGATCAAGCGAAAGGTCCACAGGGCCGCGAGCGGCGTCAGCCGCGCGGCTCCGTTGTGCGCGATACAAAAGGGAACCCCCCCCCGCGCGGTTCGTCTCGTTCTTCCGCGAAGCCTTAAACGTACCCGTCCCCAACTGGCCGTACGTACACTTCCCCTCGATCGTCCCGTCCTGCCTGAGCTGCCCGGAATAGATCACCTTCATCTCGCCCATCCCCTCGGCACTCGACGTGAACGACCACGAAATCTTCGTCCCCTCCACCGTACCCGTCACCTTCGCATGGCCCAGCATTCCCGTGTAGTCGCCGGTCAGCTTGTTCCCGTCCTGGTGAAACACAAATGAAGCCACGCCACCGCCAGCGTCCAGTTCTACTTCCGCGTCCCACGCCCCGCTGAAATCCACCGCCAGCGCCGCCCCCGCGCTCAGCATCGCCAGCAGCACTACCCTTCTCGTCATGCTCCGAGTATAGCCGCCCGCCGTCGCCAACCCAATCGGGACCGTACCCCATCATCGGCTCACCCGTAGCACCCATGCCGGCTGATCGAGCAGCTCATCGGGAAGGCGCGGAAGTTCAATGGCGACTCCGCTCGCCCGAGCGTGAAACTTCAACGGCGCCGGCGATCCCAGGAGATTAACCGACTTGACGCCCGTCAGATCCTTCAACAAAATCTGCGTCCCCGGCCACCGGGGCAGAATCGCGTAAACATCATTGCCCTTGCTGGTAAAGAAGGCTTCGATCGCCGCCTTTCCCGGCTCGGGCTTCGCCGCCAGCTTCGACACATCGTACGTTGACTCGAATTCGCTGTCGTACTTCACCGTGGGGACTTCGCCCGCGCTCCACTGCCGCGAAGCCTTCCAGGGCCGGGTGCCGTAGATTGCATCGCCATTCACCTTCAGCCATTCGCCCATCTCGTGCAGCCGGTCCTGCATGATCACCGGGATCGTGCCGTCCGCAGCCGGCCCGATGTCGAGCAGCAGATTCCCGCCCCGGCTGACGATGTCCACCAGCATCAGCACCAGCTCGCGCCCCGTGTGGTAGTCCTCCAGGCGCTCGGCCCGGTTGTACCCATAGCTGAAGCCCATGCCGCGGCTCTCTTCCCAGGGATGCTCCATGCCGCTCATCCCCGCCGTATATTCCGTGGTCCAGTAACCGCCGTGTTTGTGCCGCGTGTCCTTGCCCCAGCGGTCGTTGATCACCACCTTGTCCTTCACCGGAGAATCGTTGAATAGCCAGGCCAGCAGTTCCGGGCTGTGCCACTCGGCCGAAGACAGGTCCCACTCGCCGTCGCTGAAGATGATGGCCGGCTTGTAACGCGTCACCACGTCCTTGAACTGCGGGAACATGTGCTCGCGCACATACCGCGGCTTGTCTTTCAGCCACAGCGGGTTGTACCACTCATAAAGCGAATAGTAGATCCCCGCGCGCAGGCCCTTGCGCCGCACCGCATCCGTCAGATCGCCGAGCAGATCCCGCTTCGGGCCGATCTCGGCCGCGTTCCACGGCCGGCCCCAGGTCGCCGACGCCTCCTTGCTCGGCCACAGCGCAAACCCCTCATGATGCTTCGACGTCGGCACGATATACTTGGCTCCCGAGTCCGCCAGAATGCTCGCCCACTGATCCGGCTCGAAGAGCTGGGCGCGAAACCGCGGCGCGAAGTTCGGATAGGCGAAGTCCGCGCCGTACATCTTCTGCTGATAAGCCCACGTGCCGGTTTCGACGGCATTGGCCTTGGGATTGTCCCGTCCCTCGGTCATCTGATGCCAGTACCACTCCGAGTAGGCCAGCTTGCCCGGAATCACCGGAGCATAAGCCGGCACCGAGTACACACCCCAATGAATGAAAATGCCGAACTTGGCGTCGGCAAACCAGCCCGGCGTGGGCCGCTTATCGATGGAGTCCCACGTGGGCTCGTAAGTTTGGGCGCTGAGCGGAGCCAGCGCGAGAAGAAAGAGAACGAGGCGTTTCATTCCGGATTTCCTATTGGGCGAAGGGAAATCATCTCACAAAGCGCGGCACGATCTTTCCGCCACCTCAGCCCCCCGCATCCCCCTCCGCAAACGCTTCCCGCGCCAGTTCCCTCGCATACTCCCGCACATCCTCCGGCCACGCGCCCGTCCACCGCGCAAAATCCTCTTCGCGCCCCGCGAACAAGGCCCGCATCGCCTCCTCGAACCCCGCCTCGTTCCCCGCCATCGCCGTAGCAAACCGGTGCGCCGCCTCCCGCGCCCTCCGCACCCGGTCCTTGCCCGCGTTCTCTTTCCGCGCTCCGTCCACCAACCGCCGCAACGCCGCCGACGCCCCGCCCGGCTGCTCGTTCAACCACTCCCAATGCCGCGGCAGCAGCGTCACCTCCCGCGCCACCACACCCAGCTTCGGCCGCCCCACGCCCCTCCCGGCTTCCTGCCGGAGTGCGAGCACGCCATGGCCGTCGAAATCCACCTGCTCCCCGGTCCCATCGCGAAACACCAGCAGCGCCCCATGCCCCTTCCGTCCCAGCGACTTCCTCAGCGCCGCCGACACAGCCTCGCCATCGCCCGCCGCAATCCGTTTCCGCCCCTCAAACGCCGTAAATGTTGGAGAAAGATTCGTTTCCATAATATCCGGATAAAACTAATTCTACCCGGATATTATAGAACCGTCAACCCTACTTCGTCGCGTGAACCTTCGGCCGGTTCGTAAACGTCGTGCTCGCATCCACCGGTATCGCGTATACCGGAATCGCGCCTACAAAGCCCGACGTCGCATAACCGGCCCCCGAAATCGTGTTGTCGATGATCTTGTCGTTATTCCCGACGTCAGAAACCCCCGCCTGATAACCGCCTCCGGTGGTCGGGTCCCCACACGTGTATTCGTTGCCGCTGATGTTCGTTAGAGCGTCGTTTGTGATGACGTTGTCGATCGCCTTGATATTCGTCGCCGTCGACGGCGGACCACTCAGATCCCAATTGGATAGATACACTCCGACATCGTTGTTGACCACCGTATTCCCCACGATCTGCGTTCCCGTCGTGTACGGAAATCCGTACAGCGGGCCGCCCACAGCGATGATCCCGCCCGACGACGCGCAGTTCGCGCCGGAATAAGCGTTGCCAGTCACCGTATTCCGCATGATTTTTGCCGTCGCGCCCCATCCGGCCTGAATCCCGTTCTGCGCAATGTAATCAACCACGCCCTGGCCCTTGACTACGTTGCTTTCGACATCCGCCGTCGTATCGGGACCGTTCACCACGATCCCGCCCTTCTGATAATGCCAAACCGTATTCCCGGCGATCCGCCCCGAAACGCTGTTCCCGTCGTAAGCGGCGTAATAAATCGCCACGCCGTGTTGATCGCCGTTAAGCGGATTCTCGCCGATGTCGTGGACCGAACTATTCAGCACGTCCACCTTCACTGCCGCCACGCTTCCATCCACCACAACACCAAAGTAATTCGCCGAATGAATGTTCGCGTCTGACACCGTTCCATGGCCGGTGTTGTAGTACACGCCAATGTTACACCCCGTGGCGTCCACCTCCCCGGACACCGTTCCCACTGGGTTAATCAGCACCGCGGTCAGATTGATGCTGTCGCGGACGAATCCAGTCGGCGTGCACGTAGCCGCAAGCCCTGCTGCCGTCAAAAGGCAAGCAAGGATAATCACAAGGCAAAAGCGTATCATGAATCTCTCCTTCGAGTAGCTAAGTTGTAACCCCCGTGCGTGCCCCCGCATTACTCGGCGCCCGCACCTAGCCGGGTAAGCCGATTATACTCCACTTAGTGTAAAGCTACGCACAATTCTTGCGGCCCGTAAGCCGATTTAGTACTAAGACCAGAAGGTTTCCCCACCCTGACCAAAGATACTGCCGTCCGGCAACTGAAGTAAGGATCCGCATCACCAAAACAACGTTCGCTCGCGCCTGTCAGACAACAACCGGCCGCCTGCACTATCACTAACGCCGGTATCATAAGATTGACACGCGCGAGGTCTCGATGCTACGCACCTGCAAATACGGTCTGATTGCTCTTCTGGCGATTCCCCCCATCACCGCCACTGCGGCTCCGGCGAATGTTACGTTCTCTTCGCCCGAACCCCGGATCAACCGGTATGACTTTGTCGAAATCACGGCTTCCATCCAGGCGCCCGATGCCGCCAATCCCTTTGAAGATGCCTCCTTGACCGGCGTCTTCGAAACCGCCGCCGGCGCTAACCGCCGCCAGGTCGAAGGCTTCTGTGATTCCACCGATGGCGGCACGTTTCGGATCCGCTTTATGCCGCCGGAAGCGGCTGACTACAAATACACCGTCACTTACAGGCAGGGCAGCTTCGAACGCACCTCGCAGGGAACCTTCCGGGCCGTGGAAGCGCATAAGCGTGGCATACTTCGCGTCGATCCCGATTATCCTTGGCACTTTCTCTGGGAGGGAACGGGCGAGCACTACTTCTTCAACGGAACCACCGCCTATTGGCTCGTGGGCTGGCGCGACGATCGTGTCATCCAATACAGCCTCGGCCGCTTGCATCGCCTCAAGGTCAACCGTCTGCGCGTCACCATCGCCGGCCGCTGCGCCATCTCGTTGTATGGCGAACCGGTCATGATCAGCAACAACTGGACCTGCCTCACCGCCGCCTGGAGCTCGCCTCACCCCAACGACCCCTGGCATCCGGATTTCGACTATGGCCGCTTCAATCTACCCTACTGGCAGAAATTCGAACGCATGCTGCGGTTCGCCCGCGGCCGCGACACCATCATTTCTCTCGTCCTCGATATGAACGACAGCCGCGTCCACCCCGCCGCCGGGAGCGAGGACGAACGGCGCTTCCTCCGCTACGCCATAGATCGTTTCGCCGCCTTCTCGAACATCACCTGGGATCTGGGAGACGACCTCGATAGTTACCGCGATGAAAACTGGACCCACGAAACCGGCGCGATGATTTACAACCTCGACCCTTACAAGCATCTTGCGACCAGTCATCCCGCCGCGAGCAACGCTCATCAGGATCGCGCCTCTTCCTGGTTCGGGTTCACCTCCTATCAGGAGTGGTCGCGCAATCAGCACCCGCTCATGCTGGAATCACGCAAACTGCAGGAGAAGACCGGGCGCATCATTCCTCAAACGAACGAGGAGTACGGCTACCAGGATCACTACCCGCAATGGGCCGCCCCAGGCTCCGATTCCGCGGACGTCTTGCGCCGCGCGGCGTGGGATATCGCCATGGCGGGCGCCTACCAGACCGCCGGTGAATCCGCCCGCCGGGGAACGAATATCTGGCCCGATATGGGCGGCGGATGGGTCAACGGCCGCGGCGACGACACCCAGACCATGTTTCTCGGCTATGGACACATGGTCGATTTCTTCACCAGCTTCGAATGGTGGAAAACGTCTCCGCACGATGAGCTGGTCAACGCGGGGAACTACTGTCTGGCGGACCCTGGGAAAACATACGCCGTGTATCTTCCGCGCGGCGGTTCGGTCACGATTCGGCTCGAATCCGGCCGCTACCGCGCCGCCTGGTTCAGCGCGATGACCGGGCAAACCATCGATCTTCCCGCCGTTTCAGGCCCGGAATGGAAGTCGCCGGAAGCTCCGGATCACAACGATTGGGCCCTGCTGCTTCGCGCGGAATAAGCGCGAACCCCGTTAAGCCCCCACCAAATACCGCTCCAGGCTCTTCCGCAAACTCCGCGGCGCCTCCGCCTCCACCTCCACGAACTCCCCCTCCAGACGCTTCGAAACAATCCGCGCCCGCTCGTGTACCTGATTGAGCGCAGCCCCATCGCCCACCGGAATCCGGAAATGCGCCGGCGCCACCGGATCGAGCGTCATCGCCCGGTCCATCGCCGCAATCAGTTCCTCCACGCCGTCGCCCGTCCGCGCCGAAACCCGGCACACCGCCGCGCCCGCATACGGCTCCAGTCCCGCTTCCCCCTCCGGCGCCAGGTCCCACTTGTTCAGCGCCAGTAATCGCGGCGTCGCTCCCGCCCCGATCTCCCCAATCACCTGGTTCACGTGCGCAATGTTCCGCCCCCCATTCGGCGACGACGCGTCCACCACGTGCAGCAGCAGCGAAGCCTCCACCGTCTCCTCGAGCGTCGCCCGAAAAGCTTTTACAAGCGTCGTCGGCAAGTTGCGAATGAAGCCCACCGTGTCGCTCAGCAGCACCTTCCGCTTCGATGGCAACACGATCTGCCGCACCGTCGTGTCGAGCGTCGCAAACAGCCGCGCGTCCGCCGTCACCCCCGCTCCGGTCAGCCGGTTGAACAGCGTCGATTTCCCCGCGTTCGTGTATCCCACCAGCGCCGCCGTCTCCAGCGGCGCCGCCTGCCTCTGCCGCCGCTGCGTCGTCCGCCCCGCGCGCACGCTATCGAGGTCGTCTTCGAGCTTCTTCACCCGCCGCGCAATCTTCCGCCGGTCCGTCTCGAGTTGCGTCTCGCCCGGCCCGCGCGTCCCGATGCCGCCGCCCAGCCGCGACATCTCCACCCCACGCCCCGCCAACCGCGGCAGCAGGTAATTCAACTGCGCCAGCTCCACCTGCAACTGGCCCTCGCGCGTCCGCGCCCGCCGCGCAAAAATATCCAGGATTAGCTGCGTCCGGTCGACCACCCGCACCCCGAGCGCCTTCTCGATGTTCCGCAACTGCGTCGGGGTCAACTCGGAATCGAAAACGATCAGCCCGGCGTCGTGGAACCGCGCCAGGTCGCGCAGTTCCTCCACCTTCCCCGCGCCGATCAGCGTCGCCGCGTCCGGTGTCTGCCGCGCCTGCAGCACCGTCTCTTCCACCACCGCGCCCGCGCTCTCGGCCAGCGCGCGCAGCTCTTTCAGCGACTCCTCGGCGGTGAATGCTCCTTCAGCCTCCGCGCCCGGAGCCTGCGGCTTCCGCCGCAACTCCACGCCCGCCAGAATCGCCCTCTCCGGGCTCTCCATTCGTGCCTATTCTTCTGCCTGAGTTTCCGGTGCGCCCGGCGCCGCTGTCCCCACGCCCGCCGGCGCCGGAGCGCCGCTGTGGAACGGCCGCGACACCACTACCGTCGAGATCGCGTGCTTGAAAATCAACTGCTCCTGGTTGTTGCTTTCCAGCACCACCGAATATTTATCGAAACTCTTGATGCGCCCGGAAAGCTTCACTCCGCTCATCAGATAAATCGTTAGGAAAATCTTATCCTTGCGGGCGTTGTTTAGAAATGCTTCTTGTATGTTTTGCGCCAGCTTTTCCATGCTGCCGTTCCTTACGCCCCACCGGGCGTCGCGTTTGGATTAAAAGACCCGCGCCCGCATCGGCTTACCGCGGGCTGCCTGCCTTCATCATACCTCCCGCCCGTCTGCGCAACACAGGCGGGAGGCGCAATGCGGCGAAACGGCGGCTACACCGTCGCTACGCGCTCTTCACCGGCTTCTGCGAAGCCTTCCAGTTCTTCTCGTCCCAGTACAGCACCTTCCCCTCGCGGTAACTCTCCACCGCCAGGTTGATCACCGCCTGCGCCCGCGCGCCCGTCTCGACATCCAGATGCGGCTTCTGCCGGCTCCGCATGCAGTCGAGGAAGTTCGACACGTGCGTCACCATCACGTTCTGCTCTTCAATCGGAATCGTGATCGGATCCAGCCCGAACTTCTGCGTGTACTCCGGCGTCAGCCCGCCCGTCTCGTGCGTCTTCGGGTCGCGGAACTTCTCCGGAATCACCGTAATGTGATCCACCGGCGACTCGAACATCCCGTGGTCCACCATGATGATCGTCCCGGCGTGCCCGCGGATCAGCCCCGGAATATGGTGCGAGTTCGCCATCGACGAGCTCAGAATCAGCGAATGCCCCGCCGCGTAATCCGCCACAAGCTGGAACGTGTCCGGCACCTCGCGCGAATCCTTGAACACCCAGATCCCGCCGAATCCGCCCACCCGCGTCGGGAACTGCGGCTGGCCCCAGCAGATCTGCATCGGCGCCACCACGTGATAGAAAAGGTCCGTCGCAATCCCGCCAGAATAATCCCAGTACTTCCGGAACCGGAAGAACCGGTCCGCGTCCCACTCGTGCTTCGGCGCCGGCCCCAGCCACGTCTTCCAGTCGATATAGTCGTCGCCCTTGCCGTCCGGACCCGCGCCCGCATCGATCGGGTAATTCCACTCGCCCTCAATCGAGTTCCGGTGATACGACCCCTGGCTCATGATCATCTGCCCGATCATGCCGTCCTGTATCGCCTTCCGCGCCTTCCACCACTGGTCGCCCGACGTCGTCTGCGACCCGATCTGCACCACGCGCCCGGTCTCCTTCACCGTCTGCACGAGCTGCTTGATCTCTTCATTGGTGTGACACATCGGCTTCTCGAGGTACACGTCCTTGCCCGCGTCCATCGCCGCCAGCGCGATCTTGGCGTGCCAGTGGTCCGGCGTCGCCACGATGATCGCGTCCACGTCGCTCCGCCCGATCAATTCGCGATAATCCAGATACCCCGGGCACTTGTGCCGGTCCGCCGCCACCTTCTTGCGCTTCTCATACACGTCGCACACGCCCACGATCTGGCACGCGTTCGTCTTCTCGCCATAACGCGCGAACACGCCAGACACATAACTGCCGCGCCCGCCGACCCCCACCACGCCCACCTGAATCCGGTCGTTCGCCCCGACCACCCGCCCCGTCGACGCCTTCGCTCCCCGCGCAAAAGCCTGTCCCGCCGCGCCCAGGGCCAATCCCGCCGCCCCCGCGGTCTTCAAAAATCCTCTGCGATCCACAGTCTCTTCTGACATAGTTATCCTTTTACTCTCCTCCCGCCCAATCCTTCGGCCACCAGTGTATCGCCCTTACACCACCCCCACAAGACACAACGCTCACCCTCAACTTAACCGGCGTGGCACGTCTGGTATTGTGAAGGGGAAAGCTCCGGGCGATGCCGCCCGCATCTATCAGCATGACCGTGACCGTGAAGAACAACGAACCGCTCGTGGTCCCCGCGGCCGTCCGTCGCCGGGCCGGCTTCAAGCGCGGCCAGGAGCTCGAGTTCAAGGCCGCGGGCGGGATCATTACGATCGCTCCCAAGGCGACGGAAGCGGCGGACGAATACACGCCCGCCCAGCGGCGCCGGATCGACGCCCGGCTCCGGAAGGCCGGCGAGGACATCAAAGCCGGGCGGGTGTACGGCCCCTTCGAGAGCGCCGGCGAGATGGCGAAATCCATCGAAGCGAACATCAGAAAACTTAGGGCAGCGCGGCGGGAATCAAAATCCTCCCGATGAGGGACGAACCGGCGGCGCGGCGCACGCGCCTGCTTGCGGCTACGAGCCAGAGGTGCGAGCTGCCATGAAGCTCCAATACACCCGAAAGGCTCTCTGCTCGCTCGAAGCGGCTCCACCAGCGGTCCGGAAGGCCTTCTACAAACAGGCTGCTTTCCTATGCGAGAACCTCCACCACCCCTCCCTCCGCGCCAAGAAGTACAGCGAAGCAGACGGCCGCTGGCAGGCGCGGGTGAACCAAGGGTGGCGATTCTATTTCAAGATCGTCGGTGGCACGTACATCATCGAAGACGTCATCCCACATCCGAAGTAGCCCCTCTGGAACGTCTCGCCGCCGCTCCCGCGGAGTGTCCGCTATCTTTCGCCAGACCGCAAGCTCCCACCCCCGTATACAATAAATCGAAGGACCAATCCCCATGCCCAAACCTCAACGCGAGCTGATCGAAGTCCGCTGCCCTTGCTGCGAGGCCATGCTCAAAGTCGACCCCGAACTTCGCGCCGTCATCGCTCACGAAGAACACAAAAAACCCGCCGTCATCGAAGACCTCCGCGAAGCCGTCCACAAACTCAAAGGCGAAGAAGCCCGCCGCTCCGAAGTCTTCGACAAATCCTTCGAGCAGCACAAAAAGTCCAAAGACGTCCTCGCCCGCAAATTCGACGAACTCCTCAAACAAGCCAAACAGGACCCCACCGGTGCGCCCCCACCCCGCCCCTTCGACCTGGACTGAACCGCCGTTCACCAACGAACCAACGCCGCGGCCCTCTGGCTCGACAACCCCCGCCGGCGCCTGTCCGCGTAATTGCAATTCCGCTGTCCGGAGCAGTACACCCTTGCTTGTTTGATTGATTTGTGTGACCATTGAATTGTAGTAGCAGCCCTTGACCTTGGCTCGTTCGTCCCGTTCGGTTTAATCGCCCCTCGTCCGATCCTGCCCCTTATCACTCTGCAACTCAAAAGGAAGATTAAATGAAGAATGTTTTTGTAGGCAACCTCAGCTTCGGAGCCACGGAAGACTCAGTTCGATCCATGTTCGAAGCATATGGCGTCGTCGAACGCGTCAGTCTCGTCACCGACCGCGATACCGGCCGGGCAAGGGGCTTCGGATTTGTTGAAATGACCAACAGCGCCGAAGCGGACCGCGCCATTGCGGAGCTGAACGGCAGAGAGGTCGACGGCCGCGCGTTGAACGTCAACGAAGCCAGGCCGAAAAACGACCGCAATTCCGGCGGCGGCTACCGGTCCGGCGGCGGAAACGGACGCTCACGCAATCGTTGGTAAGGAATTCGCGATGAAGTCGCGGGCGGGCGAAACAGATTTCGCTGCCCGCGCCGTCGCCCGCGCGGGCTTCTCTTTCACAAGTGCCGGTAGCACCGGGTGGCTCCCGTCACAGGAAGAGTTGCGAGCGGCCGGAAGCGGTAATGGCCGATCGCGCGGCGGCGGGTACCCGATTTGAATGACCGTGTGTGCCCCGCTGAAAATGGCATAGGCGATCGCAGCATGCCCTGATGTATTCTGGCCGGATTCACAGCGGCCCGAATCGAACAGGCAGAGGAAAGGACTCCCATGGCTGGACGTGGCCAACAAACATTCAAGAAGCGCCAAAAAGAACAGCAGCGAAAAGAGCGCCAGCAGGAAAAGATGGAGAAGCGCCTCCAGCGCCGCCACGACACTCAGACCCAGGAGCAAGCGGAACCGCAAACCGGTGCCCCTGTTGTGCCCCCTCCCGTGAATTAGCCCGCAAACTCTCGCGCCGTATATGCCGGCTCAAGCGCAACCGGCTCATGTACGGCTTAAACCGTCGCCGCGAGTAGCGGCTCCGGTACGGACCGCTCTACTGCGATCCCCGACGGTCCCTTACATCGCGGTCGCTCAACGCGCTTTTTCCGTACCGCCGTCGCTCTCCTCAACACCCCGCTCGCCCGATTGCCGTTGCCATGGCCTGCGGGCTTTCGCTTGAGTGCGTGATGTCTCTTTTTCGGCACACGCGATCATATCCGCCTCCGGCAAGGTTAGCGATGTCCCGGGCGCCTCGGACGCCTCCAGAAGCCGGCGGCACAGCAGCGGTAACTCCTGGATGTGAAGTCCGTATTTACGGACCAGCGTCAGATCGGCCCGGACAGCATGGTGGGTCCGTGTCTGAGCCTTGCCCGCGCGATCGAATTCGAACACTCGGAATCCAAGATCCTGGCGAAACCCCGTGAGGACAAAAGTGGATTTACCTCGCTCCATAACCCCGCCTTTCTTCGAAAGAAACACCGGACCGGCCCCCATTGCAATGAAACCGAATCCTTCGGATTCGCCGCCCTTACCATCGCGGATGAGCTTCACTCGCTGGCGCCCCCTCGGTTTGCGAACGAAAAATCGCGGCAGGATCGGATGAGAGCGGCTCGGAACCGGGCTAATGCGAAGATGCCGGAAACTACTGGGCGCTCTTACTCTAACACGGAACCTGCTCGCACCCCTGCGAAACTACAACCGGACAAGTATCGTCAAGCCGCTCCTCTCGAAGCTCCCTATGAGTAAACAACATTTCAACTCAGAATTGTTTTATCGCGCCGCGCGCCCGGAACACGAGTCCTGCCCGGCGGAGAGAACCTTCGCCCACCTCCCCGGCGAAGCCGCGACGCAACGCTGACCGCCGGCCCCTAATCGCCATTCGATACAATTCCAGACGAATGAGCGATCTCGTCCTCGCCACCCGCCACAACCGCACCGGCGTCCTCACCATCGACAATCCCCCCGTCAACGCCCTCAGCCCCGGAGTCCCCGAAGGCATCGCCGCCGGCATCGGCGAATTCTCCGCCGACCCCGCCATCGACGCGATCGTCTTGATCGGAGGCGGCCGCACCTTCATCGCCGGCGCCGACATCCGCGAGTTCGGTAAAATCACCGCCTCCGGCAATCGCGACCGCGGCCCCGGCATCAACCCCATCCTCGACCGCATCGAGTCCTGCCCCAAACCCGTCGTCGCCGCCATCCACGGCACAGCGCTCGGCGGCGG